>CAZMBL010000028.1:0-21585 GCA_964564605.1 uncultured Oscillospiraceae bacterium | reverse complement strand
TCTTCAGAGCCACAATCTGACGCCTTAGCCAACTAGGCCATATCCACCATATTCTGTTTCGCTGAATACCTTCAAAAGAAGTGGCACGCCAGGAGGGACTCGAACCCCCGACCTACTGCTTAGAAGGCAGTTGCTCTATCCAGCTGAGCTACTGGCGCATTTCTATGGAGCGGGTGACGGGAATCGGACCCGCGTATCCAGCTTGGAAGGCTGGTGTTCTACCATTGAACTACACCCGCAGGTCGCTGCGTACTGACTGTTCAGCCTGTTGATTTTAGCATAGAACGGCATGGTTGTCAAGTGCTGATTTGCAAAATATCCGGGAATTTTGCAAAAAGAACCGACCCGCGGTGCCTTTGTGCCGTGGCACTGGCCGGGGCGTGTGTTTTCACACGGCAAATTACCCCGGCGGGGTTCCGCCGGGTAATCGTTCAGGGTTTTATGGTCTTGTGTACCGGTTCATTCGATCCATAGGTGATCAGGAACTGGACTTCTTCCGGGCAAGCATCACAGCCGACGCAGAGCCGGTCAGCAGCAGGGCCAGAAGCAGCAGGGGTGTTTCGTCACCGGAGGGAGGATTGCCGCCCTCATCGGGTTTCTCGTTCCCATCATCCGGGTCTTCACTCAGATTCTTGCCACAGATATCACACTTGCGATCGCCGTCTTCATCTGCGCACTCGGACATGACAGCATCGCAGACATCGCACTTGTGGTCTTTGTTCTCATCCGCACACTCGGAAGCGGGCTTACCGCAGTAGTCGCAGATGTGGGAATCCTCGGCCGCCTTGTGTTCGCCCATTTCCATCTTGCAGGCATCACACTTGTGGTCATGATCATCGTCCGCATGGTCATTGCGCAGTTCGAGAGTGACGGAAATTGTGGGCAGATCGTAGACCTTTCCTGCCTCGCCCTCGAAATCGCGGTACCATTTCCAATAGCCATCGGCGTTTTCCTTCACCAGCAGCCGGTCGGGATCCAGCGAAACGGTCAGCTCGGCATCTTCAATTTTCAGCTTTTCCTGGGAGTAGGTGATCCAGGAAGTCACATCCTTGATATTGCCGTTGGCATAGTGGGCTTTGACCTGCAGGCCGGTGCCATCGAAGACCATGCCCGGCTCATAGATCAGCTTGTCCGGCTGGCGGACGATCTCCAGCGAAACAATGCGGCTGCTCAGGCGCATCAGTTTGGCGCTGTCATTTTTGAAATAGAGGTTGCCGTCACTGTCCGCGATGGGGCTGCAGATGGCGTACTGCGCCTCCGAACCGCTGGGAGTAAAGAGGACATAGCCGGTTTCGATGGTGATCTCTTCCCCACCGGACAGGTAGGTTTCCATGGTGGTGTAGGTATGGTCTACCTCGGTCATGTCCTTTCTGTCCCGGATCACGCGCAGCTTGCCGGGGGTGTAGTTATCGAAGAAGTAGACATATACATAGCCGTCCTCCCCTTCATAGGCTGTGGTCAGCAGACCGCTGGTCTGGGAATATCCCTGTGTGGGTACGGTGTAGGCGATGGAGAAACTCTCCAGATCGATCACGGTCAAGTTATGGCCAGAGTAGGCACCAAACTGGCTTGTGCCGCTGACACCGATGTAGGCCCGGCCCTTGTAAACCGTAGGGGTGCAGGTGCTCATGGGCGGGTTGGCCGTATTGTCGGAGCCGTTGTCCAGATGCAGCCGCCGCAGGGAGCCATCCCGGAAGGTGCCATCGGCATTGAGCCGGATCTGGTAGAAATCGCCGCCCTTGGTGGTGAAATAGCAGGCGTCGGTTTCCGCGTCATAGCAGATGCTGCTGCGCTGGTCGCCCACATTGCTCAGCTTCTGCTCATCCAGCAGCTTGCCGGTTCTGGGATTCAGAGACAAAATGGAGGCGGTGCCGGTGGTGTAGCCGCTTGCACCGTCATCGGTGCCCACCACCACATAATCATGGCAGACGTAGGCCCCGGCCCAGTAGAAGCCGTTGTGGGTATAAGTCCAGGTGGCAAACTTGGCTTCATTCTCACTGGTAGGATCCTCATCGGTGACGGACAAGCAGACAAAGTTGGCTTTTCTCGTCTCATGGTTCCAGAAGCCGGTGTAGATACAACCCTCGCTATAGACGATGGGGCAGTTGGGCTGGCCACCCAGTGCATCGGTATAGACCCACAGTGAGTCCAGTGTCTCGGCATTGAATGCCTGCACCCGGCCGCCGGACAGGCCCACGAAGATCATGCCATTGGCATAGGTGGGAGAGTTGATGGCGAAGGAAGAGTTTGTAACCATTTCGCCGCTGTCCACCACTTCGCCGGTATCCTTGTTGACCTTGACGATGGACTTGCCGGCATAGGTATACAGGTGACCGCCCACGATGATGGGGCAGCCGGTAGCACCGCTGTCGAAGCCTTCACCGATTTTGTTGGCCCACTCCAGCACGGCATCCTCCGCCCGGATGGGGGTGCGGTAGCTGATCACGCCGTTATTCTGCCCGTCGGCACGGAACAGGGGCCAATCGCCATCCTGCAGCAGATCCTTCAGATCGGACTTGGGGGCTTTTTCCAGATCAACGGTTATGCTGGCATTTTCCTCGCCGGCCACAAAGGTCACCTTCTGCGCCACATAGCCATTGCAGGTGATCACACAGGTGTAGGATGTGGTGTCATTGAGGACATAGGTGTCATCCGCCTCGGGATAGATCCGATTGCCGGTGGTATCCTCCGTCAGAAATACCAGGGCGTTGGCCGGAGTGGTCACGAAGGTGGTGGCCACCGGGGGCAGCTTGGTGACCTCGATGGTGTAGATCTGGGCCACGCTGCCGGGCCGGCTGTGGCTGACGGTGACGGAGACGATCTGGGTCTGCCGGGTGCCACTCAAGGGCACGGCGATGCTCTGCGCCACATTGACCGGCACCGCTTCGCTGTAGACGATGCTCTTGCTCCAGCCATCGCAGGAAACGGTGACGGTGAAGTCATGGTCATACTTTTGGGCGCTCAGAGGCTTGACGCTCACCTGCATCGCCGTTGCCCCCGCGCTCAGCGAGGTGGTGTAGGACAGAATGAATTTGTCAAAGTTTTGGGTGGAAGGATCGTCCTTCCGGGTCAGTGTCAGGGCAGTGCCATACTGATCCGCAATGGACATGGCATTCATGGAAATGGAGCGATCTACATGCAGGGCAAATTCCTGATAGTAGGTTACACCCGACTCGACCGCCTTCTGCTGCACCCGCACGGTCATGTCGTTGTCCCAGCCACCGGCCGCCATAAAGTTGGACATGTTTGCGAATTTGTCCTTTACGCCCGGAGTTTGCGTCTTGTCCTGGCGTTTGAAGCTATCGCCACTTGCATAATCACTATAGGCAGAGTTGTTATGGGTAAGGTAGTTGGCCGTTGTGGTATATTTCGAAGTGTCGCCGGCATAGGCGGACAGGTAAAAGGTGCTGGTGTTGGAGTCTACCAACATGCTGTAGCTGTGAACCGTTTGGTCAAGCGTCTGGTTCAGCTCATAGACTTTCGCTTTATTGTTGTTGGCCGCTTTGGCTGCCAGATCCGCCAGCCAGTCCTCTGTTTTTGGCGCGGCCACGGTGAAATCCGTGCTGCCCGCTGCGGGGGTGATGGATGCTGTGGCATGGTACCAGACTTTGGCGGTGGAAATATAGGTGTAGCTTTCCCCGGGGATGGTGCGGTATGTCCACACCAGACCATCGATGGATGTGGGGTTACACAGTGCATTGGCGCTGTTAAAAAGCTGCACCGTGACCGCGCTGCCGGGCATGGTCAGGCGGGTGATCAGTGCATCCACCCTCTCCAGCTTCAGCAGATAGGTAGTTTTCTGGCCGTTGGGGGCGGTCAGGGCAATGCTCAGCAGATACTTTCCGACAGCGTCCCGGCTGCAATCGGCCAGCAGAACATCGGCCGCAGTGCCGCTCTCCACGCTGTGCCCATTGACGGTGATGGCAGCTCCCGTCGCGGTGGCCGTGGGGTAAACCTGCAGCAGATCGCTGATGATGGTGCTGCTGTAGTCTGTCTTATCGGCATCAAAGGGGATGTTCAGCCGGGTGCCATCTCCGGAGACCGTCAGGCCGGACAGGGTCGGCACACGGCGGATGCGCATGGTGTAGCTCTGATACAGCTCATAGCCGTTTTCATCCTTCGTTTTGCGGCGGCATTCCAGCACCAGATCCACATCCGCCAGGCTGTCCGCTTCGATCACCTTGGACAGTGCGGTGGATTTGCTGCCCCAGACACGTTTACTGTCAGAACCGGCCAGATACAGGCCGTATTCATTTGCATCGGTGGCACAGGTCGCATTGCGGGTCACATTGGGGTACAAGCTGGGGCCCATGTAATCCGTCACATAGAAGGTAGCGCCGCCGATGGTGGCATCGCTTTTGGGCAGAGCCTTCCAGTTGCTGTCGGAGTACGCACTCAGATCCAGATCCGCGATCCAGTTTCCGGTGGGCAGGTCCGCCGTGACGACGCTGCCCTCGGCCACGGTCACGGTGCCACGGACATGTCGGTAATCCCCATCGGAGATGTCAAAGGTGTAGGTTGCGGGCACCAGTGCTGCGGCGGTCAGATCCGTAACCGTAGTCTCGGTGCCAAACTCGCTGGTGAACACCGCCTTGCCGGTGGTCAGCTTCACACCGTCCAGGGTGATATTCATGCCAAGCTGCACCGGCTGCCCTGTTTTGAAATTGTCCAGGGCATCCATCGCCCCCTGCAGGGCATCGCACAAGGTGGCAGCCTTGGCGGCATTGGCGCTGTAGAAGCCCTTGCAGGCCTCGGCATAGGCATCCGCCGCCTTTTCATAGCGGGCATATTCTTCGTCTGCCAGATAGCGGGCCATCTGGGACACCAGTGCCAGTGCGTCATCGCTGTAGCTCTGGGATGCATTGGTGGTGAACCACAGGGCGATCACATCGCCGGCCGCGCCGTCCAGACTGTAGCCGGCCCCGGCATAATGCAGGGTGTAGTTTTCCGCATGGCCGTCCACGGCGCTGATGAAGCCAGAGTCCAGCCCCATGAAGGTGTGGCCGCTGTAGCGCAGGGCATCTTTCAGGGTCTCGCCCGCGGCGTAGGACACATAGCACGGCTCGATCAAAAGCTCTTCTTCGGTGATGACCAGCATGGGAAAGCTGCCCACAACCGGTTCCGTCCGGATGGGGGTGCCGGGTTCGCTTTCAATGGCCAGCACCGTGCCGGGTAGCAGGCTCAGCAGTAGGGTGGCCACCAGAAGCAGTGAAAGCAATCGTTTTTTCATAAACAGCCTCCTGATAAAAATATGTATCTGATCGCTCCGGCGGAGCGCGGAAAAGGGTTCAGCCGGCCCGCATCGGCACGAATGCAACACTGCCGATGCTGCAAGACTTAATCTGCGCGCGGAGGGCGCACAGCTTGTAGGTCTTCTGACTTACACGTTCAGCCCGTGGGCAGCGCATCCTCCCCGCCTTCTCAGGGTTTCCCCCAATGACCTGCCTGCGGAAGCGCCGAAGCGCTCCCCTGAGCAGAAAGGAAGGATACTCCGTGCTAACAGCACAGCAGGGTCTGCCTGCCGTGTTCAGGTTTTACACCTGATTCCCTTGTTCATCCACGGTCGTGTTTCCACAGGCCGTGGCCACAAAGAAGCCGGATTTATGCTACACCGCAAAAACGCGGTTTTTTACAGAATTTTACACGACAGATATTTCTGCCGCCACCGCCGCAGGGCGGGCACACGCTGCCGCCACGTCCGCTCCATGGCGGCCAGGCAGGCGAGGATTTCCTGCCGGGCCTGCTCCGACATGGGGACACGGCCATAGAAGGTCTGATTGGCAACACACTCCAGCTCCGCAGCCGACAGGGGCAACCGGCTCTGCTGTGCCGCCTGCCGGGCAAAGGCGGAAACCGGCTCCCGGGCGGGGTCGTGCCCCATGGCCGCCATCACCTCCTGCATATAGCAAAGGGCGGTGGTGCAGGATCGTGTCGGGTCGCTGCCGTAGCAGGGGTGAAGTCTCGCCCGCAGACGCTTTCGCAGCAGCACCGTGCGCATAATCGCCGCCAGCAGCAAAAGCAGCAGAACGGCCAGCAGCACAAAATACTGCCGGGAACTGATGCTCTGGCTGTTGGGCAGGGGATCCTGCCGGAATTGAGGCGGCAGGGTCTGTGCCGGGGCGGTGGTGGAGGGCTCGGTCGGCTCCGGCTCGGTCTCTGACGGAGCCGTCCCTGGCAAATTGGTGGAAAACTGCTGCTCATAGCCCGGTGTGGCATCAAAGGGCAGCCAGCCCACCCCATCGAGGTAGTATTCCGCCCATGCATGGGCTTTTTTTCGGTCAGGGTCAGGCCCTGCCCCGGGCGCAGCGCCTGTGCTTGGGCATCCGTGATCACATATCCCTCCACATATCGGGCGGGAATGCCGCAGCAGCGCAGCAGCATGGTGGCCAGCGTGGCATAGTGGACACTGTAGCCACTGCGGCTGACCTCCATCACATAGGCACAGAAATCCATATCCCCCGTTTCCGTGAGAACACTTTCGGCATAGTTCAAATGGCGCGACAACAGGCTCAGAATTTCCTGCCGGGCCTGCACGGTGGTGTAGTTTTCCCCCCGCAGATAGGGTAACAGCACGGCTCGCACCTGCTCCGGCACCGCCAGATACTGCCGGTACACCCAGTCCCGGTATACGCTCTCTGCCGTGCGGTAGTCCCCCTCCTGCGACTGCGCCAGCAGCGATTGCAGGCGGTAGCTTTCGCTGACATCGTACAAAAGAAGGCTGTACGCTTCCGATGCGGGGGAACGCTGTCCCTCCCCCAGAAGATCCCCCGGGCGCAGCACATCGCCGGAAGTCACTGCCGCACCATACGGCAGATAGCTCTGCGCCCGGCAGGCACGGCGCAGGCGAATTTCCACACGGCGCTGCGCCGACTGCTGCAAAGATTGCCACGCGGCAGAGATCTGGGTGCCGCCGTAAAAGAAGTCCGATTGCAGGGCGTACAGCTGCCCGGCACTGCTTGCCAATGCCTCGTCCGGCACCTGCTCCCAGCCGGCGGATGTGTAGCTGCCGCCCACAAACCCCCGCAGGTACAGCCCGATCCAGCTGTCCATGGTGACATCCAGTGCGGCCTCGCTGCCGGGCTGCCATGCCCCCAGATCAGTCAGTTTTCCCTCCGGCAGGGGATTTTTCTCCTGCTCCCAGCGCAGGTGGTGCAAAAGAGCTTCCAGCGCCCGTCCGGCGCTGCCCTGCGTGGGCGTGAAACTGCCCGCCGTCAGGCCGATGGTCATAGCCGCCGCCAGCACCAGTGACAGCACGGCGGAAAATCCCATGCCGTGCCGGCGTCCACGGGAGAAGCTCAACAGTGCCCCCAGCCACACGGGCACAATGGCCCAGCCATCTGCCGGCAGGCCCGCCGCCCAGAGCACACTCAGCGCCCCGGGCACCAGTCCCGCAAGGCGGGCGTCGGAGACCTGCGGCACCGGGCCGATATGGATGGATGTATTTTTTTGTCGTTTTTCACCGACCCGGTCACCTCCACTTTGGTGTATTACAAAAATCGCAGCTGCTGCGATACAGTTTCCGGCGTAAAGGTCGTGACGGAAGGCACTTCAGCCTCTCCACACAGGAAAAAGTCCACGCTCCTCCCCGGCCACGGCTGCGGCGGGAGTGTGGAGCAAAAATACAGCACACGACCCGCATTTTCCTGCTGCCAGATGGTGCTGCCGGGCACGGCGGCGGGATCGAGCCGGGCCTTGAGCAGGCGGCACATGGCCTCCGGCAGCTGCTCCGCCGTAGAAATTTGCGCGTCGCACAATGTTTCTCCGTTCCACGCCAGCCGGAAGGGCAGTCCCGCCTCCGCCAGTGCCTGTGAAAGAGAGCCTACGGCCTCCAGCAGGGCATCCGCCGCCGCCGGAGTGCGGCCGGCCTCGGCCAGATCCAGAAACACCGTCAGGGAACGGTCAACAGGCAAAGAACCCTCCCGCACCATCAGGCGGCTGTGCTTGGAGGACAGCTTCCAGTGGATCTGCTGCAAGGTGTCCCCGGGCACATATTCCCGGATCTGCCATGTCTCCGTCCGGTCAAAGCCCCGCTGCTCCGGGGCGTACTGCTGACTGTCCGTGTCCCGCCGGACGGAAAGGTTCTGCCTCACCTCCACGGGAAAGGTGCGGGGCATGATCACCACCCGCCGGGTCGGCCCGGCGATGGGTGGCAGGGGCAGCAGGCCAAAGGGCTCAAAGCAGCGCAGCCGCACCACCCGGCAGCCAAGACAGCCGCAGTAATCGCTGCAGATCGGAAGCTCCGTCTTCCCGGAAAGGGGCAGTCTGTGCCGGGTCTGCTCGCCGGTGGCGGTGTTGGTCAGTTCCAGCAGCACCTCGGCCCGGGCAATGGGCAGCCAAATGTCCCACTCCATCCGCAGAGCCAGAGAAAAGTGCTTTTCCTTTTCCCCGATGCCGGGGGCCTCCATCCGCAGGCGCAGCTTTTTCCGGCACAATGTCAGCAGCAGCCATGAAAGCACCGGTGCTGCCGCCATTGCAGTCCACGCTGCCAGCAGCGCCGGATGGGGCCGCAGCAGCTGCCCCAGTCCCAGCGCCAGCAGCGTGGCAAGCCAGAGCGCCGTCACAGCCGTTTCTCCGTCCGGGCGGGCAAGGCGGTTTCACCCACGATCTGCTCCACCAGCTGCTCCGCCGTGCATTCATGCAGCCGGGCCCGGGAGGACAGGATCAGCCTGTGGGCGAACACGTCCTTCGTCAGAGCGGACACATCCTCCGGCGTGACAAAATCCCGGTGGCAGACGAAAGCCCGGGCCTTGGCCGCCCGGCACAGTGCCAGCGCGCCCCGGGGGCTGATGCCCAGCTGAATCATGGGATGGGTGCGGGTGGCCTGCGTCAGGCGGGCGATATAATCGTAAACGCTGTCGGCAATGTAGGTATCCCGCACCTGCGCAATGGCGTAAAGAAGCCTCTCCCGGTCGAGAATAGGGCGAACCTCTTCCAGCGGGTCACGGTTGCCACGCTCCCGCAGAATATCGATCTGGCTTTTCAGATCGGGATAACCCATCTGCAGCTTCATCAGAAACCGGTCGAGCTGGGAATTGGGCAAATTCTGAGTGCCGGCGGAGCCCACCGGATTCTGTGTCGCCAGCACGATGAAGGGGGTCGGCAGCGGGTGGCTCACCCCGTCCACCGTGACACGCCGCTCCTCCATGGCCTCCAGCAGGGCGGACTGGGTCTTGCTGGAGGTACGGTTGATTTCATCGGCCAGCAGCAGATTGGTCATGACCGCGCCGGGCTGATACACCGGTTTCTCCCGGTCGAACACGGAAAAGCCGATGATATCCGACGGCATGGTATCCGGGGTGAACTGCACCCGCTTTTCTTCCAGTCCCAGCGCCCGGGCAAAGGACAGTGCAATGGTGGTCTTGCCCACGCCAGGCACATCCTCCAGCAGCACATGCCCCTGCGCCAGAATGGAAATCCATATTTTACTGATCACATTGTCCTTGCCGACGATGACCTTTTTCACCTCATGAATGATCGCTTCCGTCATTTCATACATGTTTTTTCTTTCCTTTCCGGATGATAAAGACCGCTCCCGCCGCCAGAATCGGCAGCGGTGCCAGCCGGAGAAGCCAAAAACGGGGTAGCTGCTCCTGCTGTGTTTCCTCGGGATATACGGCGACATCGGTCAGATCGTACAGCCGGCTCTTCCCCGCCGCCAGACGCTCCACGGCAATCAGCGCCAGCGCCGCCTGCTCCGTGGCCATGACATCGGCCCCGCCGTCCATAGTGTGGCAGAACATGCCCACCGGCAGCTGATAGCGCAGCAGACCATCCAGCGCAGAGCCGCCGCTTTTGCAAAAGCGTGGATCCATGTCGGGATCCAGCTCCAGCGCACAGAGCGCAATGATCACCTGCGCTGTGCCCTCGGAGGTGGCCGCCCCCCAGCTGGTGAAATCGCCGGTGCTGTTCTGCCGGGCGGACAGCCAGTTCAGCGCCCGCTCCACACAGTCCGCCACGGCGCTGTCTTCACGGTAGGGCGCAAGTGCCTGCAAGGCCATGGCGGTCAGATCCACATCCTCCGACCCGGCGGTCAGGCCAAAGGCCCCCGCCTCCGTCTGGGCTCCCATCAGCTGCCGTAGTAGCTCCTGCCGGGTGTCGCGGGCACCGGCCGGAATTTCATAATTTCCGGCGTCGAGGGTGATCAGAGCAAAAATCAGGGCATTGAGTCCCTGCACCCCCAGCTCCCCCGTGCCGCACCAGTTGTAGGTGCCCTGTGCAACCAGGTCGATGGGCTTTCCGGCCCCGTCCCGTCCGAAGCAGGTGGGATCTCCCCCCAGTGCCAGCACCGTCAGGGCGATTCGGTGGTATTCGGTGGCCTTGATCCGGTGCAGGCAGCCGTTTTTTTCATAAGCTTCGGTGACATACGTCTCCAGCCCCTGCAAGTAGGCACCGGGCCGCACCGGCTCGCCGGAGCAGCCTGTGGCGATGGCCACCCAGTCGGACACGGAGTCCCCCGGGGCCAATGCCCCGCTGCTCAGAAGCTCCGTGTAATCACAGCCGATCTGCTGTGCCAGTGCGTGGAGCGGCCGCGTCTGCGCGGCAACGGCCCGGGAGGGGGCCGCCAGCAGTGCGGCAATGCATATCAGGGCAAAAATCGCCCGGGCTAACCGGTTTGTTCTTTGATCCATGGCAGCAGTTCCTTCCTTTCTGTCCGGCAATGGGTGCAGCGCCGGAGAATGTAGCCGTCTGTCCCCTGCGTCGGCTCGACCCGCTCCGCCTGCTCCCAGTCATGCTCCAGCGCCGGGATGGGGACGGTGTCGGTCTGGTCGCCGCAGAGGGCGCAGACCCGGCTTTTCTGCCCCGGCTGGGTGCAGGTCGGCTCCCGGGTGACGGTCTCCTCCCCCCACAGATGCTGATCGATATAGCTGTCGTTGATCCACAGGCCGCAGTAGCTTGGCAGATTGCCAAAGGTGCCGCCGGTGGTGACATAGCCGCCGATATCCTTGCCATAGGCAAGGGTAAAGCGCAGATACAGGGTATCGCCGTTACTCAGATAGTAACCGGACAGGCCCTTGCCGGCATAAATCTCCCCGCCGATGGAGTACATCCAGCCGGAGCCCTGGGTATAGTCAAATTCTCCCAGACTGTCCGTATCCGTCTGGCCGGTCAGGGTCAGGCCGTCCTGCAGCACCTTGTTCCACAGATTTTGCGGAATTTCGGCATAGTCCATCAGACCGCCACGGGAAATACGGCGCAGATAGAAGCCCACATCCGGCGTGCCGGCATAGTCAAATTCATAGCCGTACTCCGTCAGCATTTCCAAAATGGCATAGGAAGCCGGAACTCCCTGCCGGATACGGTAGGTATACGGTTCCTCCATGACCCCAAGCCCCACGGTGGTGGCATCGAGAATGATATAGGCCGTGCCGATTTCCCCGCCGGTATCCACAAAATGATAGTCAAAGCTGTAGCTGTAGAAGGCGGAATTGCCCTCCTCATCCCACGCCCGGACGGTCACATTGTGGCCGTCCACATCTCCCTCGCTCGGATTGGGAAAATACAGCTGGTACTCGTACACCGGGCCGCCGGTGGGATTTTTCACAAGGGCCCCGTCCAGGCGAACCTCGATGTTGCCGGCGGTCAACGCCTTGCCGGTGTAGGCCGTGGCCCGCACCGTCAGAGTGAAATTGCGGTTGCTCAGCTGCTCCACCCCCGTCAGATTGGTGACGATGGTGGGCGGATTCTCTCCGACGGTGGGGTTGTCCCGGTCCGCCTTCTGTGCCACATAGCGCAGGACATAGGTAACTTCCAGCTCCGTCTCATTGCCGAATTTGGCATAGAGGGTGATGTAATTCGCCTCGTTGCGGCAAAGCACGGCCTCGTAGTTTTTGCCGTCGTCAGCGGTCAGATACCGGCCGTTTGCGGGGGTGGCGCTGTTGCGCAGCTTCAGCCGCAGGTACCGCTCACCGCCCCGCAGGAGGTAGGCATAGAACCGGAAGGTATCGTTTACCAGCTGGGCATAGGTGATCTCGCCGTTAAAAAGATCGGTCACAATCTGTAGCTGGCTGTCATCCTCTGGCCCTTCGGCCGGGACGGTTTCGCCCTTGCCGTCTTCATCGGTATCGCCGTTGCCTCCGGGGCTGTTATCGGGTTTCGGCGTCGTCGGCTGCACCGGCGGCTGTGTTGCGGGTGGTTCCGTCTCCGGCGGCTCCGTTTTCGGCGGCTCCGTCTCGGGCGGCTGTGTCTCGGGTGGCTGCGTCTCGGGTGGCTGTGTGGCCGGCGGCTCCGTCTCCGGCGGCTGCGTCTCGGGTGGCTGTGTGGCCGGGGCGGAGGAATCTGTCTCCGGACGGATGGTCTGGGCCGGGCCGGTCAGATCCTCCGGCGTGCCGGGAGTCAGCCCCGCACCCAGCGCCATCATCCCCGCCAGCAGCGCCGCCACCAGTGCCGCCGCGATACACTTGTAAATTCCCTGTTTTTGTCTCATGCCAACGCTCCATCCCCACGGCATTCCGTTTTTTGAACTGCACAGACGGCTCCTGCGGCCTTTTTGCATACAAAAAGGCCCGGAGCAATGAAGACTTCGCCTTCACAGTTCCGAACCTCGGTTCTTCCGTCAGTTCCAATTGCAGCAGTTTCTTACTTATCGGCAGGCAGCTGGATGCTCCTGCGAACCTCCTCCACCCGGATGGGGCGGCCGTCCTTGATCATGACCCGGAGTTCTCCGTAATCCAGAGAGCGGATCAAATCAATGATCAGCTTCTCCGCGCCGGTCAATTCCGTTTTTCCCTGCATTTTTTCACCTCCAAAAGAAAAAGCTGCGGCAGTGCCAACACACTGCCGCAGCCGTTTTTCTGCGCAACAACAAGACCTCTTTACCCATCGCGCGGGTGCAAAGAAGCATAGACATATTCCGTAGGTCTTCTGACTTGTGTCTCCGGCAACAGCCTGCCTGCCTTCTCAGATTGCTCCAATGACTGACTTTCATCAGCGGCAGACTGTCTCGACACTTACAGCGCCGGCAGCGTGGGGACTTGCACCCCGTTCTCTTGTTCAGCCGGGTGTTCGACATGCGCTGCACCCGGCCACGGAAGTCTGTATATGTAATTTCAGGGAACCTCTGATAAACGCAGCACGCGCCGCAGATGATTTATGCAGAAATTCACCAGTTCAGTATAGCACAAATCCGCCAAAAGTCAAGAAAGGGGATTTCTCAGCTGCCCTGACTGACCTTGGCCCGGTAGCTCTCCACTTCCCAGTTGACGATGAAATGCACCAGCCATTCCGGCATGGTGGACAGGCCGCCGAAGGAGTCGGCATAGACGCTGATCTTGACCCCATCGAGGAACACATCCATGGCCGTTTCCGAATTTTTCAGACTGCTGCCCAGAGCGAACACGCCCAGCCCCTCGCAGTAGGCAATTCTCGGCTCATATCCGCAGCTCTGCCGATAGGCATCAAAACTCTGGGCAATATCCGCCCCTTCCCGCAGCACCAGCGGCTGCGCCTTGCAGTAGACGATGTGATCCGGTGTAAAGCAGCCAACGCAGGGATCATATTCCAGCACAGCAGGCGATGTCAGGAAGGTCAGGAAAGTCGGCTGCGCGTACTGCTGCTGTAACAGACGGCCGATGGTATGCACCTTTTCCATGTCCACCGGCACCTCGGAAAAATCCGGCTGCCGGGTAATCCGGGCCCGGATGGCCTCCATTACGCGCTCCACCAGCGCATCGATCTCTTCCGTGGTATCCGCGGCGAAGAAAACGCCGTGGTTTTCCAGGAAAATCAGCTGGGGGCAGACACCGGTTTCGGCCTGCCGCTGAGAAAGGAGCCGCATACACAGCATGGCAAGGGTGTAGCCGGGCTTGGAATTGGGCACCCACACGGCATCCGGGAACAGCCGGGAAATGGTCTGCTCGCCCTGCCGGGAGCAGGTGATGCCATTGACCGCCGCCGGATGCAGATGCAGCACAAACCGCCATTGCAGCAGATCATGCAGCACCGTCTCCACACTGGGGCGACGGGTCTGACCCGGCAGGCGGGCCCCCATCATATCCTCCAGCACCTGCGCTTCGCACTCGGCCTCCACATCGGAATATTTTTTTGTGCGGATCCGGTGCAGCAGCGCCCGATCCAGCTGCACGAACTCTTCCGGCCGGATGGTGGCCAGTGCCGTACCGGAGCCTTTGACATAGAGGGTGGTCTCATCCTTAAAAGAGGTGTTGCCGCCGCCGGCCAGCACGAAATCCGGGTTTGCGCCATAGCGGTTGGACATGGCCGCCAGCGCGGCCAGATTGGTCTGTGTCATAAGATTGCCTTCCTTTCCGTGGAAATTCTGCCCACCGGCATGGGGTGGGCAGAACCAGATGTCAATGGATCAGATGTTTTTGGCGTTTTCCAGAACGTAACGCTCCGCTTCCAGACACCACAGGCCGTTGTTGGCCTTGACGATCCGGTCAAGCTCGGCATAGAACGGGTCGGTTTTGCCCAGCTCGGCAAAATCCGCCAGCGCCACCATGGGCATATCCTTGTTGGTGTAGACCAGCTTCTTGCCGCCGGGGATTCGGGGCAGGTTCAGCGTGGTGTCGATCACGGAGGTCAGGCCGCCCACATGGGTGATCATGGCGGCGGGGTTGAGCCGTCCATTCTCCATCATGGAGATGGCCTCGATCATGTCCGCCGTGTTGCCGCCGCTGGTTCCGCAGATGTGGGTGGAGCTGTAGTGGACATTGTAGAAATTGAACATGGCGGAGAAATCCGTCTTGGTGGGGCCGGCAAAGAAGTTCAGGCAGCCGTCCCGGGCCAGCAGACGATCCGCCTGCTCCACCACGGGTTTGACCGGGGCATAGACAAAGATGTCGTTGAACCCCTCGCCGCCGCTGAGCTGCCGCAGATAGCTGTCGGCATCGGGATAATCCGCTGTGTTGACATAGATCAGCTCCACGCCGTTTTTGCGGGCCTCTTCCGGGGACAGGATCTGCGCCGCACGGGCCAGACGGGCACCGTCCACATCCGTGACCACCACCAGAGAGGGCTTTCGGTCGCAGTGGATGGCATAGTCGATGGCGCCAAGGCCCATGGGGCCGGCCCCGGCCAGAATGGCCATCTTGCCGCCCTTGGTAATGCCCATGCTGTGGACATAGCTACCGGGAGTGGTGTGATAGTTGGCATGGTAGCCGCCAACGATGCAGCTCATGGGCTCCGCCAGAGAGCCATAGAAGAAGGCATCGGACTGGTAGCGCAGCAGGCAGCCGCACTCCATCACCTCGTTGGGAATGATGATGTAGGTGGCATCGCCACCGATATGGGCATAGGAGTAGCCGGGGGCCGCCAGACTGCCCTTATAGTTCATGGCCGGCTGGATAGCAAACTTGTCACCGGGCTTGAACCGGTCGGCCCATTTGGCACCCACCTCAATGATCTCGCCGCAAAACTCATGGCCGATGATGACAGGATTTTCCGCCACGTCATTGGGAACACGCTTGTGGTTGGCGCCCTGAACGGCAGCCTTGTGGGAGGACATACAGATGCTGTCAGAGATGACATGGGCCAGAATTTCATCGTCCCGAATGGGGGGCAGTTCAAATTCTTCCAGCCGCAGATCGTTCACGCCATAGATGCGAACCGCCTTAGTCTTCATACACTTGCACTCCTGATTCATGTAATATTTGGAACATCTAACCCAACCATCTGCGGCCGCGTAGCGAGTCTTTTTCCCCATCCGTGCAGTTTCAAAAACCCTCGCGATCGGCTCTTGCCGATTTATTCAGATGTTCCTTTGTGCGACAGGTGCAAAACCTGCCTTTTTATCCAAATGCATTTTATCAATTATTCCGTGCAATGTCAATGGTTTCCCGATTGCATTCCGGGAATAATTGTGATAAACTTGGGGCAAAGCGCCTACGGGCGCAACCACGAAAAAGGAGCGGCCTATGACGCTGACTGCAAAAACTGTACGAACCCAGCTGGAGCGTTTGATGCCGCTGATCAACAGCTGTTCTCTGGAGGCCACCCGCAAGGGGCAAAATCTTCTGGGAGAGCTGATGGAGTGGCGGCACCACCAGCAGGTGATCATCAAAGATCACCCCTTCCCCGATTTTCCTGCCGCGTGGGTACTGCCCCGGGACAAGCTGCGCCAGGGCGTGATCCTGTATCTGCACGGCGGCGGCTATGTCTGCGGCGATCTGGAATATGCCAAGGGCTTTGCCACCCGGCTGGCCGCCCAGTGCGGCTGCCCGGTGCTGTGCCCGGCCTACCGGCTGGCACCGGAGCATCCCTTCCCCGCCGCACTGGAAGATTGCCTGTGCGCTTACCGCTATCTTCTGGACAAGGGCTACAGCCCGGCCCATATTACCGTGTGCGGCGAAAGCGCCGGCGGCGGTGCATGCTATGCCCTGTGCCTGCTGCTGCGGCAGCAGGGGCTGCCCCTGCCGGCCGGGATCATCGCCATTTCCCCGTGGACGGATCTGACCGCCTCCGGCTCCTCTTATGAGGAGAACCGGGAGGTTGACCCCTCCATGACCGTGGAGCTGCTGCGCTTTTACGCCGGGTGCTACTGTCAGGACCCCACCGATCCGCTGGTATCACCGCTGCTGGCCCAGCCGGAGCAGCTGGAGGGTATGCCGCCGTCGTGTATTTTTGTGGGTGGCGATGAAATCATGGGAAGCGATTCCCGGCTGCTGCACGAAAAGCTCCTGCGCGCCGGATGCAAAAGCGAGCTGACCATCGCCCCCGGGCGCTGGCACGGATATCTGCTTTATGACCTTGCGGAGGATCAGAAGGATTTTGAAGTCCTCAACCGCTTCCTCGATCAGCACATGGCCCAGCGCAACAAGCTGCGCTGGATGCGACTGGACAACGCGGCCAAAATCTATCCGGCGGCACTTCGCAGCAACTGGAGCAACGTCTACCGCCTCTCCGCCACCCTGACGGAACCGGTAGACCGGCAGGTGCTGCAATCGGCGCTGGATGTGACAGCCCGCCGCTTTCCCTCCATCGCCACCCGGCTGCGCCGGGGCGTTTTCTGGTATTATTTGCAGGAGCTGGAGCATGCGCCGCCCCTGTCCGAAGAGCGCAGCTACCCACTGACCCACATGCGGCGGCAGGATCTTCGCAAATGTGCCTTCCGGGTGATTGCCTACCGAGACCGGATCGCCGTGGAAATTTTCCACTCCCTGACGGATGGCACCGGGGCGCTGATCTTCCTCAAATCGCTGGTAGCGGAGTATTTGCAGCAGCGCTACGGCGTGGCCATCCCGGCGGAAAAGGGTGTGCTGGGTCGGCTGGAGGAGCCGGCGGAGGAAGAGCTGGAGGACAGCTTCCAAAAATACGCCGGAAACGTTTCCGCCAGTCGCCGGGAGCCCAACGCGTGGCACCTGCGGGGCACGCCGGAACTGGGCGGTTTTCTGAATCTGACCTGCTTTACTGCCTCGACGGAGGAAGTGCTGGCGCTGTCCCACCGGTACGGTGTCAGCCTAACGGTGTTTTTGGGTGCGGCGATGATGATGGCCCTGCAAAATCTGCAGGAGCAGAAGCAGCCCAATATCCGCCGCCGCAAGCCGATCAAGGTGCTGCTGCCGGTCAATCTGCGCCGGCTGTTTCCCAGCCGCACCCTGCGAAATTTCGCCCTGTATGTCACCCCGGAGCTGGATCCCCGGCTGGGGCACTATGAATTTGAAGAGATCTGCCGGCTCATTCGCCATAAAATGGGACTGGAAATCACCCCCAAGCAGATGAGCGCCAAAATCGCCACAAATGTGGAAAGCGAGCGGCTGCTGGCGGTGAAGCTGATGCCCCTGTTCCTGAAAAACATGGTCATGAAAGCGGTGTTTGACTCCGTTGGGGAGATCAAATCCTGCCTGAGCCTGTCCAATCTCGGGGATGTTCAGCTGCCGGAGGCCATGCGCCCCTATATCCGGCGGATGGATTTCATTCTGGGGCCGCAGGCCTCCAAACCCCACAACTGCGGTGTGCTGTCCTGCAACGGCACCCTGTATATCAACTTTATCCGCAATATCCGGGAGCCGGAGCTGGAAGAACAGTTCTTCCGTGTTCTGCGGGATTTCGGATTGACGGTTGCCGTTCAGAGCAACCACGGCTGAAAGGAGAAGCCATGTACTGTATCAAATGCGGTGTCAAGCTGGTGGAGGGCAGCAAGCCCTGCCCCCTGTGCGGCACGCTTCCGTTCCATCCGGACATCCGCCCGGAAAAGGCCGAGGGCCTCTACCCTGCTGGGCAGTATCCCTCTGCCAGTCAGGTCAGCTCCAGCGTGGTGCTGACGGTTGTCAGCGCCCTGCTGTTTCTGCTGCCCATTTTCATCACCCTGCAATGTGACCTGCTGATCAATGCCCGGGTGCAGTGGTCGGGGTATGTAGTGGGGGCTCTGGTGTGCGTGTATGTGATCGCCGTGCTGCCGCTGTGGTTTCGCAAGCCCAATCCCGTGATCTTCGTGCCCATCGATTTTGTGGTGGTGGGGCTCTACCTGCTGTATATCAGCTTCGCCACCGGCGGGAACTGGTTCCTCGGCTTTGCCTTCCCCGTGGTGAGCTTTGCCATGGTCAATGTCACCGCCGTGGTGACCCTGATCAAATATGTGCATCGGGGACTGCTGTATATTCTGGGTGGCTCGCTGATCGCCACCGGTCTTTTCATGCCGGTGACGGAGTGGCTGGTGTATCACACCTTTTCCCGGAGCGTGTTCCATTTCTGGTCGGTCTATCCGCTGACGGCGCTGGTGATTTTGGGGGGACTTCTGATTTTCCTCGCCATCTGCCGCCCCGCCCGGGAGACCATGGAACGCAAATTTTTCCTGTAATATTTGGAGAAACGACTATGCTGATCGATCTGCACGCCCACTCCTCCGGCATCAGCGCCTGCTGCCGGATTCCCTTTGAAACTGCCCTGCACCGGACACTGGAGCATGGCATGGATGGCATTTTTCTGACCAATCATTATCAGAAATCCTACATTGGCCCCGATGGGCGTGACGCTTTCGTCTCCCGCTATCTGGCGGAATACCACGCCGCCCATCGCTGCGGCCAGCAGCTCGGCTGCCGGGTCTTTTTCGGTATCGAGGTGACCATGGATCTTTACCCAAATGTACACATGCTACTCTACGGTGTCGAGCCGGAATTTCTCACCCGTTACCCCGATCTGTTCGACTGCACCCAGCAGCAGCTGTATGAGACCGTCCACGGCAGCGGCGGTGTGCTGATTCAGGCGCACCCCTTCCGCAACGGAACCACCGTGCTGGATCCCCGCTGGCTGGACGGGGTAGAGATCAACTGCCACCCCCTCTACGGCAATGCCTACGCCCCGGAGCTGCTGCAAATCGGGCGGCAGGAGGGGCTGCCGGTGACCTGCGGCGGGGATTATCACGCCGATACCTACCGCCCCCAATGCGGCATGTACCTGCCGGAGCAGGTGTGTACGCCGGCGGATTTCCGGGATCACCTGCTCCATGCGCAGGAGCATCGGTTGCGTATCCAGGAGCCCGGCGGCCAGCCCTACACCATTACGCTGAAGAATCCACTTGTCTAACCAAAAAGCGACGATTTTGCAAGAAATCGTCGCTTTTTGGTTCTCTTCCCTCTTCTCTTTTCTCTCTTCACTAAAACCCACGTCTCCCCCGGAAGTGTATTTTTTGCCGGGCGGAAGAACGGGGGGATTGCCACACCAGCGTGCGCACTGGTTCGCAATGACATGCTACCTTTTTTGAGCTTCTGTAGGGGCCGATTGAGGCACATCGGCCCTTTTGCACTATGTTCGATCATGCATCCGTAGGGGGCGGCATCCTTGACGCCCCTCCTCCCCCATTCCGGGCACCCGGCACCGTAATTTAGGGGTGTCCCACCGCTACTCCGACAGTCCCAGATCCCACTGAAGTCTGCTCAGTACATACTTGTCCCGGATATCCTTACAGCAGCGCAGAAGCATGGGCTGCAGCTCCGGCTCTACCCCAAGCCCGGCCAGATCCGTTGGCATTCCAAGGCGCAGCAGCAGTGTCTCCACCTGTGCGGCGGGCGGCAGCTCCTGCTCCATGATCTCCAGTAGCCGGGGCCAGCTGTCCAGAATGTGCGCAAGCCGCTTTTCGTGAGCAGCGGGATTGTATTTTCCTTCCTTTTCCTCCAGCGCGATCATGCTTTCGGCCCCCTGCCCCAGAAATTCCCGCAGCCGCGCTGCCCACTGCTCCCGGTCAAACCGGGCCGCCGCGGCAAGGGCCTGCTGCCGGTTCGGTCGAAGGGAGCGCAGCGTCTCATACTGCCGCAGAGTCAGCAGCGTGCCAACGGCGCACTGGATACCATGCAGCTGCACCGGGGTGCCGAAGGCCGCCCCACGCATATCCAGCAGATGGGAAATATAATGCTCGTTGCCGGAGGCGGGGCGGGAACAGCCGGCATAATTCATGGCCACGCCGCCGATGATCAGCCCCTCCATCACCGCCTCCACCGCTTCCGGCTCCCGGCGTAGCAACCCATCCGCCCGGCTGACGCACTGCTCCACCGCCTGCCGGATCAGCTGCGCCACCTGCTCGCAGTAGTATTCCCCGGTGATCACATGGGAAAGCCGCCATTCGCAGATGCTGACATACTTGGCAAGCATATCCCCCAGCCCAGCCTGCAACAGCCGCAGCGGGGCAAGGCGCAGAATATCCGTGTCGCCAAGGATCACATCCGCCCCCCTGGTGGGAATGGACACCTTCAGCCCGCCCCGGGTCATGGAGGAGGTAGCGGAAGCGTAGCCATCCATGGACGGGGCAGTGGCCACGATCACATAGGGCCTGTTTCCAGCGGCCGCCAGCATTTTGCCTATATCATTAATCACGCCGCTGCCGACACCGATGATCACATCGCAGTCCGGCTCCATATGCATCAGGGCCGCACCCGCCCGCTGCTCGTCCGGATGGGGCTCCCGTTCCGGCAGGGTAAAGGAACAGACCTGCACCCCCGCGTTCTCCAGCAGCCGGCAGGCCCGCTGCCCCGCTGCCTGCCATGTGTTCTGGTCAGACAGCAGATACACCTTCCCCGCGCCCAGCTGCCGGGCAACCTCCGGCAGCCGCGCCAGCACCCCCGCGCCGCAGATCACCCGGGCATCAAACCGGTGTTCTCTGCCGCAATCACAGGGTGCGCCGTTCATGGCAAAAAGACGCTCCAAAGACATAAACGCCCCTCCAATGCTCACTTTTTTCGTTATCATAGCGCAAAATCCGCCCTTTGGCAACCCCGGGCGGATATTTTTCCGCCGTTGCGGGCAAACTCGTGACAAAGGAGGCCGCTTATGGATCAAAAAGCATATGAAAAGCTGGTCAAAGCCCACACGCCCCCTTCGCCCATGGGGCGGGACTGTCTGGGGGCGTTCGTCATTGGCGGACTGATCTGCACACTGGGGCAGCTGCTGCTGGAGGTGTATCAGATACTGGGGCTGGAGCAGGACAGCGCCGCGACCGCCTGCTCCATGACACTGGTGGCCTTGTCGGCACTTCTGACGGGGCTGAGCGTGTACGATGATATCGCGAAAATCGCCGGAGCCGGGACACTGGTGCCCATCACCGGCTTTGCCAACGCCATCGCCGCCCCGGCAGTGGAATTTAAAACCGATGAGCGTGATATAATAGGACTCAGTCGGAAAGCCACATAACAATTTCGGGTG
>CAZMBL010000027.1:0-22075 GCA_964564605.1 uncultured Oscillospiraceae bacterium | reverse complement strand
TGTGCTGAACGAAACGCGCAAAATGGTCCGGGATCCATGGATCCCGGACCATTTTTATCCGTTTGTGACAATGTTGACCAGCATTTCCACGCAGCGCTCCATATCCTCTACCGGGATATATTCGAATCGGCCGTGGTAGTTTTCGCCGCCGGTACACAGATTGGGGCACGGCAGTCCCTCATAAGACAGGCGGGCCCCGTCCGTTCCGCCCCGAACCGGCACATCCTCCGGCTCCATGCCGGCCTCGCGCATGGCCTGTCTGGCTTTTTCCACGATGTGCATCACCGGTTCGATGCACCGGCGCATGTTGAAATAACTGTCGGCAACGGTAACAGCACAGCGGCCCGGGCCGTATTTGGCATTGATAAAGTCCGCTGCCGCCTGCATCAGTGCCTTCTTCGCCTCGAATTTTACCATGTCATGATCCCGGATGATATAGTGCAGGTTTGTCTCCTCCACCGAGCCGGCCATGCCGTGGAGCATGATAAAGCCTTCATAACCCTGGGTATGCTCCGGCCGCTGGGCTGCCGGCAGCAGGGCATTATACTCCATGGCCAGAAGCTGAGAATTGACCAGCTTATCCTTGCCGGAACCGGGGTGGATGCTCAGCCCCCGCAGGCAAACCGTGGCGGAAGCGGCATTGAAGTTTTCATATTCGATCTGCCCCAGTGTGCCGCCATCGGCGGTGTAGGCATAGTCCGCCCCGAAGTGTGCCAAATCGAACCGATCCGCACCCCGGCCAATCTCTTCATCCGGGGTGAAAGCGATTTTCAGGGTGGCATGGGCGCAGCGGCGGGTCATCAGGGTCTGGGCGGCAGTCAGGATTTCCGCAATGCCCGCCTTGTCATCGGCCCCCAGCAGTGTGGTGCCATCTGTCACCACGAGATGCTTCCCCCGGTGGTTTTTCAGGCTCTCACAATCCCGCTCCCGCAGGTAGATCCCCTGCTCCACATTCAGGCAGATGTCGCCGCCGTCATAGGCCACCACCTTCGGCCGCACATTGGCCCCCGGTGCGTCCGGCGCGGTATCCATGTGGGCGATCAGGCCGATCACCGGCAGCTTCGGATTGCCCGGCACCGTGCCGTAGACATAGCCGTTTTCATCCATACGGGCATCGTCAATGCCCATATGGCGCATTTCCACCACCAGCGCGGCGGCCAGTGTCTTCTGTCCCGCGGTGGAGGGGCAGCTTTCGCTGTCCTCCCGGGACTGGGTATCATAGGTCACATAGCGCAAAAAACGCTGCAAAACTGTTTCCATGGCTTCCTCCCGCGGTCATAGCCGCTATTTATTCTCCCACTGGTGATATTGGCTGCTTTTTTCATACAGCCGCAGATAACTGTCATAACGGGTCGGCTCCAGCTGCCCCAACTCCAGCGCCGCGCGTACGGCGCAGCCCGGCTCCGCCCGATGGGAACAGTCGTGGAACTGGCATTTTCCGATGTGGGGGGCAAAATCGGCAAAGGCAAACTGGAGATTTTCCTTCAAAATCACGTCCATCTGATCCGTGTCAAAGGAGGAAAAGCCCGGTGTGTCCGCCACATAGGTCTGTTCGTCCAGCCGGTACAACTGCACATGGCGGGTCGTATGCCGCCCTCGTCCCAGTTTGTCGGACACTTCGCCGGTGGCCAGACCCAGCCGGGGGCAGAGGCGGTTGAGCATACTGCTCTTGCCCACGCCGGAATTGCCGGTGAAAGCGGCCAGCTTTCCCTGTAAAAGCGATCGCAGCTGCTCCACCCCTTCGCCGGTCTGGGCGCTGGCCTGAATGACGGAAAAACCCGCCCGGCGGTAAATCCCGGCCAGATCCATCGCCGGATCCAGATCACATTTGTTGACACAGATGCACACGGGCACCTCCTGATCCCCGGCGATGGCCGCCACACGATCGATCAGATACGGCCGGGTAACAGGGTTGACATTGGCCGCGAACACCACGAGAAGATCCACATTGGCCACCGCCGGGCGGACAAAGCGGTTTTTCCGTGGCAGGATGGCTTCGATCATCCCCCGGCCATGCGCCATGGAGATGCGCACCATGTCACCGGTCAGGGGGATATCCTGACTGTGGCGCAGTCGCCCCCGCCCACGGCAGGTCACGCTGCCGCCGGGAATCTGCACCTCGTATTCACCGCTCATGGAGCGCAAAATGCGCCCGGTCAATGCTTCACTCATCCGATTCAAAATCCACCGTTATCATCTCATAAATTTCGCCGTTGATATACACGGTACACACCTGTATACCGCTGCCGGTCAGGGAAAGGGTCAGCTGGGTCTGATGGGGCTGCATACGGGTGTCGGGCTGAACGGTCACGCCGTCCAGTTCCACCCGCAGAAGATAAACCTCCTGCATATCCGGCAGGGTGAAGGTATACTCTATGGTGCGCCGGGGCGGCTGCGTAGGGGCCGAGGGGTCTGTCGGCGCAGTTGGATCCGTCGCCTCCGTGGGGGGATTGGGGTCAATTCCCGTGGAGTATTCGATCACGATGCGGGTTGTCACATCCAGCTCCTTCTGGGGCACCACAGACTGGCTGAGCACCTTGCCATAGGGCGCCACATTGTCCACCGGCACCCACTCCAGATTGTAAAAGCCGTTGTGATTGAGTACCTGCTCGGCAGTATCTTTCATCATGCCGCTGCCGGCCAGCAGATTGGGCATTTTGGCCGTCACCACCGCCGGGCCGCTGCTGACCCACAAAATTACCGTCTCCCCTTTTTTCAGCGCTTCACCCTCGGCCGGACGGGTGCGGATGATCTGCCCGGCGGGATAGAGGTCACTGTTTTCCTCCCGGCAAAGAATATACAGTCCGATTTGCAGATTGTCCAGGTATTCTCTGGCTGTCTCCTGCTCCGTCCCCACCAGATCTACCATGCTCTGGCTCGGCGGCTCCTCTCCCAGACTGACCACCACCAGCACCACGGTTCCCTCGTCCTGATAGGTTCCGGCCGCCGGATCCTGGCGGATGATCTGGCCTTTGGCGAATTCGCTGCTGTATTCCGGGATCTGCTGCACCACCACGATTCCCTCATACTGGGGCAGCTGCTCATAAATCTGCCCCACAAGGGGCGGAATCTGCACCTGCTGCGTCTGTTGCATGGAGCCGATCATCAGCGCCAGCACCACAAGAATAGCCAAAATCGCTACCGCAGAGCAGGAAACAATGGCGATCATCGCCGCGCGGCTGCGGGGTATCGGCTTGGCGGGCTGGTGCTTCTTTTCAGGCGGCTTCTGCGCATCTTTTTCCTTGGTATCCGCCCCGGCCTGTTCCTCTTTCACCGGCGCAATGGTGCCGGTATTGCGCGCATTGGGGCCGTAGCTGAACAGCACGGCGGGATCCTTGCGTAGCTCATCCATATCATAGAGCATGGCCGTCACATTGGCATAGCGATCTGCCAGATCATGGGCCATGGCGTGCATGATGATCTGCTCCAGCCCCTGGGGCATATTGGGATTGAACACGGAGGGCTTCCGGGCCCCGCCGTTGATATGCTGAATGGCCACGGAAACGGGGCTGTCCCCGTCATAGGGCGGGCGTCCGGCAATCATTTCATACATCACAACGCCCAGCGAATAGATATCCGAGCGGTGGTCCACCCGGCCGCCCCTGGCCTGCTCCGGAGAAATGTAGTGAACGGAACCGAGGGCCTCCTTGGTGGTGGTGTCGGATTTGGTCATAACCTGCGCTATTCCAAAATCGGCCACCTTGACCGAGCCGTTTTTCAGCACCATGACATTGTGGGGTTTGATATCCCGGTGTACCAGTCCCCGGCTGTGGGCATGCTCCAGCGCCTTGGCGATCTGGATGGCAAAATGCAGCGTCTCTTTCCAGTAGAGTACGCCCTTGCGCTCCATATACTGCTTTAAGGTGATGCCGTCGATCAGTTCCATGACGATATAATCGGCATCATCCGACATGGAGACATCGTAAACCGACACGATATTCGGATGGCTCAGCATGGCCACAGCCTGCCCCTCCGCATGGAAGCGGCGGCGGAATTCCTCATCGTGGAGATTTTCGTCTTTCAGTACCTTGATGGCCACCAGCCGGTTGAGCCGGTGACAGCGGGCTTTATATACAACGGCCATACCGCCGGATCCGATTACTTCCAGGATCTCATAGCGGCCATCGAGCATGCGGCCGATATATCTGTCCATATCCATTTGCTAACTCCTTCCGCCCCGGCTCACAGCTGCACCAGCACGCAGGTCACATTGTCCGATGCGCCCCGGGCTTTGGCGATTTCCAGCAGATTCCGGCAGCAGTGCTGGCGATTGACCCCGTGGACAACTTCAAAGAGGATTTCCTGCTCGTCCACCAGATTGGAGAGGCCATCGCTGCACAGCAGCAGGCAGTCCCCCCGCTCCAGATCCAGCCGGAACAGGTCGCACTGCACACTGCTCTCCGTGCCAACGGCACGGGTGATCAGATTTCTGCCGGGGTAATGGCGGGCTTCCTCCGCCGTCAGTTCGCCCCGGCTGATCATCAGCTCAATCAGGGAATGATCCCGGGTAATGCGCTGAATACCGGCTCTGCCGATCCGGTAGGCCCGGCTGTCACCCACATTGAGCACCGTCGCGTGGCGCCCCCGCACCAGCGCGGCCACCAGTGTGGTGCCCATGCCGAGGAAGGCTTCCGACTGCTGTGACTGATCAAACACCATGTAATTTGCCAGCTTTCCGGCAGCGAGGAGCATGGCGTCGATCTGCTCCTGCGCCATATCCGTCCGGTAGCGCTCCACCACGTCCCGGCAGAACACATCGGAGGCAAGGGAGCTGGCGATATTTCCAGAGCGCGCACCGCCCATGCCATCGCAAACCACGCACAGCAGGGCATTTTTATCCAGCTGCTCTACCTGATAGACATCCTGATTTTGTGGCCGGACACAGCCCGGATCCGTAATGGCCCAATACTGCACAGGGTTCACCTCTTATTCTTCCGTGGTATATTTGCGGCGCAGCTGGCCGCAGGAGGCATCGATATCGCCGCCGAGGGTGCGGCGGACGGTGGCGGGAATGCCGCCCTCCTCCAGAATTTTCTGAAAGGCGGCCACCGCCGCGCGGGAGCTGGGCCGCAGCGGGCTTTCACGCACATAGTTCAGGGGGATCAGATTGAAATGGGCCGGAAGTCCTTTCATGCGCTGCAACAGCTCCCGCGCCGCGGCCGGCGAATCGTTGACCCCATCGATCATGGCATATTCAAAGGATATGCGCCGGGAGGTGGCCCCATAGTAGCGGCGGCAGGCATCGAGCAGCTGCTCCATTGGATAGGCTTTACTGACCGGCATGATCCGGCAGCGCACATCATCGTTTGGCGCGTGCAAAGAGACCGACAAGGTCAGCTGCAGCTTGTGCTGGGCCAGCCGGTCGATCATGGGCACCAGCCCACAGGTGGAAAGGCTGATGTGGCGCATGGAGATATTCATGCCCTCTGGACTGTTGACCAGCTCCAGAAAGCGCATCACATTGTCAAAATTGTCCAGTGGTTCTCCGATACCCATCAGCACGATGTGAGAAACCGGTAGCCCGCTGTCCAGCTGGGTAAACAGCACCTGATCCAGCATTTCAAAGGGCTCCAGCCGCCGCACCAGCCCACCGAGGGTGGAAGCGCAGAAGGCGCAGCCCATCCGGCAACCCACCTCCGTGGAAATGCAGACGGTGTTGCCGTAGTGATAGCGCATCAGCACCGTTTCCACGCAGTTGCCATCGGCCAGCTGCCAGAGATATTTGATCGTACCGTCCCGGGCGGATTCCTGCCGCCGCAGTACCTGCATCGGCGCGATGGGGTAGCGCTGCGCCAGCGTCTGCCGCAGCTGGCGGGGTATGTTGGTCATCTGCTCGTAGCTCTGTGCGCCCTGATGGAGCCAGCTGTAGATCTGCCGGGCACGGAAGGCCGGCTGTCCCAGCTGCTGCAGGCAATCCGTCAGCTCCGGCAAAAGCATGGACCTGATGTTCATAGTTTCCTCCGCATTTTCGCAATGAAAAAGCCGTCCGTATCGTACTGTCCGGGCACAAGCGTCAGCATGCCCGTCTCATTTTTCGGCAACGGTGCAGGCAAGAGCAGCGCCTCCGGAGAAAACTCGGGATGCTCTGCCAGGAATTTCTCCACCACCGCCTCGTTTTCCCTGCGCACCAGGGTGCAGGTAGAGTACAGCAGTACACCGCCCGGGCGGACGCAGGCCGCCTGCGCAGCCAGAATTTGCCCCTGCAACTGCGGGAGCTCGGTCATGGTATCCGGATCCTTGTAGCGGATGTCCGGCTTTTTGCGGATGATGCCGTAGCCGGAGCAGGGCACATCGCACAGCACCGTGTCCATGCTCTGCCGCCACTCGGGCACCGCGCCGGTGGCATCATGCTGCCGAACCGTCACATTTTGCAGGCCCAGACGGCGGGCTCCAGCCTCGATCAGGCCGGTTTTATGGGCATACAGGTCGCAGGAGAACACCTGCCCCTCTCCGCCCATGGCCACGGCGGCGGCGAAGCTCTTGCCGCCGGGGGCCGCGCAGCAGTCCAGTACCCGGCTGCCCGGCTCGATCTGCGCGCACAGCACGCTCAGCCGGGCGGCGGCATCCTGCACATAGAAAAGTCCCTCCCGAAAGGCGGGCAGTGCCTCCAGATTGCCGGTGCCGGAAAGCACCAGCGCATCCTCCATCCAACTGTGGGGCCGGGCCGATACGCCCTGCTCCTGCAACTGCCGGCAAAGCCCGTCCGCTGTGGTGCGCAGGGTGTTGACCTGCACCACCGTGTCGGGCACCTCGTTATCCGAGATCAGCATGGTCTTTGTCAGGGGGCCAATGTAACCTTTAAGCAGGTCGATCAGCTTCTGGGGATGGGAATACAGCTCCTGCCAGCCGGTTGGCCGGGACAGGCTGTCCTTCTGCCGGGCCGCACTGCGCAGCACACCGTTGACAAGCCCCGGCGCGAAACGCTGGGCGGGGCAGTAGCGCTTGGCCAGCTCCACCGATTCATGCACGGCGGCAGACTGGGGTACACGATCCATCATCAGCATCTGATACAGACCCAGATGCAGAATATCCCGCACCACGGGATGCAGATCCCGCAGCTTTCCCGTCAGCAGCTGGCGCAGATAGTGATCCAGCAGCAGCCGGTTCTGCACCACACCGTAGCAAAGCCGGGTGGCCAGCGCCGCATCCCGCCGATCCAGCTGATCACGGGCAAGGTACTGCTTGAGCAGGCCGTTCGACCAGCCCTCTTCCCTGCGGCATGCAATCAGCACATTCAGTGCCGTTTCTCTCGCCCCCATGTCTCACCTCTGCAACGGGTGGCCACGGAAATAATCCCATGCCGCCATCCGCTTGCCGCCCGGTGCCTGCAACTGCCGGATGGCAATGGCATCCTGCCCGCAGGCGATGATAAGGCCGTCCCGGTTCAGCTCCAGAATTTCACCGGGCTGCCCGCTGCCGGGCACCACCCGGGTCTCATGCACCTTAAAGCACTGCCCCTGAAGCATCATGGTGGCCACTGGCCACGGATGCAGCCCCCGCACCTGATTGTGGATCCGGGCGGCGCTGCGGTTCCAGTCAATGGGGCAGTAGGATTTATCCAGCATGGGAGCCATGGTGGCCTCACTGTGCCGCTGGGGCACGGCCGATGCCGTACCGTTTTCCACGGCTGTCAGCACCCGGCTGAGCAGTCCCGCTCCAAGCTGTGCCAGCCGCTCCAGCAGCTGCCCGGCGGTTTCATTTTCGTCAATATCCGTTTTGACCGCATCGATCACATCCCCGGCATCCATCTGGGCCGCCATATACTGGGCCGTCACGCCGGTCTGCTTCTGTCCGTCCAGAATGGCCCACTGGTAGGGTGCGGAGCCACGGTACCGGGGCAGCAGACTGGCATGGATGTTGATACAGCCCAGCGGTGGAATTTCCAGCACCGCCGGGGGCAGAATGCGGCCATAGGCCACTGCCGCCACCACATCCGGCTTCAGCTGTGCAAGCTGCTGAATTGTTTCCTCCTGCCGGAAATGATCCGGCTGGAATACGGGTATACCCGCCTTCTGCGCCAGCTCCTTGACCGGAGGGGCCGTCAGGCGCATACCACGCCCGCTGGGGCGATCCGGCTGGGTGTAGACCGCCACGACATCAAATCCGTCATCCAATATCTTCTGCAGGCAAACCGCTGCGATCTGCGGCGTGCCCATAAATACCACACGCATGGCATTTCCTCCCGGCTGCTTTATTCGTACTGCTCCTCCAGCTCCTGATCCGTCAGGAACCGTTCCATGACCTGGGTATAGACGATGCCGTCCAGATGATCCAGCTCATGGCAGAAGCAGCGGGCGATCAGCTCTTCCCCCTCCGCCTCGAACCAGTTTCCGTCCCGATCCTGGGCCCGAACCCGGGCATAATAGGGCCGCCGCACCAGACCATACCGGCCCGGCACGCTCAGACAGCCCTCTGCGCCCTCCTGCTCTCCATCGGTGGAGAGCAGCGTGGGGTTGATCAGCTCCAGAATTTCCTCGCCGGTATCCACCAGCACCACCCGGCGCAAAATGCCCACCTGCGGTGCCGCCAGTCCCACGCCGTTGGCATCAAGCAGGGTTTCCCGCATGTCATCGAGCAGGCGGTGGAGCTTGCGGTCAAAGGCCGTCACCGGCTTGCAGACTTTGTGCAGCGCCGGATCCTGAACCGTCAGTATTTTTCTAAGTCCCATAATGTATTCCTCTCCGGTAACCCGGGCCAGACGCCCAGAGGCTCCTCAGTCAAATCCGTTCACATCCGCGAAGGCCGACACGGCCCGGTTCTCCCGATCTGCGGCGAACTGCCGCAAAAGATGGGCCAGCAGCTGCCGCAGCTGCCGCGTCATGTGGCAGCGCAGGGTCAGACGATAGCGGAAATTATAGTTGATCTTGGGCACCGGACAGGGGGCAGGCCCCAGCACGGTGCAGATTTCGGATGTATAGGGCGGGGTTCGCAGGAGACTGATCAGACTGTCCCGAAGCTTGACCGCTCCGTGGAGTACCTGCGCCTCCTCCCTGCCGCTGAAGGTGATCTGGGCGAGATCCCCAAAGGGCGGGCACTGCTGCACCCGGCGCATTTCCAGCTCCAGCGCATAGAACCCGGCATAATCCTGTCTGGCCGCCAGTTGCAGCACAGGATGCTCCGGCACCAGTGTCTGCACCAGCGCCTGTCCGGGGTAGCTGCCCCGTCCGGCCCGGCCCACCACCTGTGTGAGCATATTGAAGGTGTTTTCCGCCGCCAGATAGCTTTCCGCATACAGGCTCATGTCCGCATCCAGCACGCCCACCAGTGTCACATTGGGCAAATTGAGTCCCTTGGCCACCATCTGGGTGCCCAGCAGGACGGGAATGTTCTCCCGCTGGAACCGTTCGAGTATCTGCTCGTGGGTATTGGTGGCAGTGACGGTGTCCGTATCCATGCGGACGACTTCCAGCTCCGGCAACAGCTGCTGCAGCTCCTGCTGCACCTTCTGGGTGCCGACGCCCACCTGCTTAAGGGGGCCGCCGCAGACCGGACAGCGATCCGGAACCGGCTGGGAAAAGCCGCAGTAGTGGCACATCATGCGCCCGTTGGCGCTGTGATAGGTCAGCCGTTCGCTACATCTGGGGCATTCCGGCGCTTTGGCGCAATCCACGCACACCAGCGACCGGCTGTTGCCCCGACGATTGAGAAAGAGTATGGTCTGCCGGTCGTGGGCAGCCGCATCCGTCATGGCCAGCCGCAGCGGGATACTCAGCGCGCCGCCGTTGCCCTCACGCAGCTCCTGCCGCATATCCACCATGGTGACCGCCGGCAAGGAGCGGCCGCCATAGCGGTTTTTCAGCTCATACAGGCGGAAATGGCCACTTTTAGCCTGATACATGGTCTCCACCGAGGGGGTCGCGGAGCCGAACAGCACCAACGCGCCCTCCTTCGCACCACGCCAGAGGGCAATTTCCTTCGCCGTGTAGCGGGGGCTGCACTCGGATTTATAGGTATGCTCCTGCTCCTCATCGAGGATGATCAGCGCCGGATCCCGACAGGGGGCAAACACCGCCGAACGGGTGCCTACCACCACCCGGGCCACCCCGGCACGGATGCGCTTCCATTGGTCATTGCGCTCAGCCGGGGGCAGGCTGCTGTGCAGCACCGCCACAAGATCCCCGAAATGCCCCGCCAGCAGTCCCAGAAGCTGGGGCGTCAGGGCAATTTCCGGCACCAGCAGCATGGCGCTTTTCCCCATGGACAGGGCATGGCCGATCAGCTTGAGATACACGGAGGTTTTTCCGGAGCCTGTCACGCCCCACAGCAGAGCCGCACCGGGCTGCAGTGTCTCCATCTGTTCACGCAGGCTCTCGAAAGCGGCTGTCTGCTCTTCATTGAGGCAGATGGGGCCGGTGACCTGCGCCGGCGTGATCTGCCGGCAGCGCAGCACCGGCTGCTGCCGCAGGCTCAGATACCCCAGCTGCGCCAGCCGCTTGACGGTGGCGCTTCCGGCCCCGGTAAAATAGCAGATCTCCTTGACCGAAGCACTGCCGATGCCGCACATCAGCTCCAGCACCGCCCGCTGCTGCGCAGCGGAACGGGGCCGCTGATGGGCATATTCCAGTGCCTCCTCCGGTGAACAGGCCAGTGTGGCGATCTGTTCGAACTTGTCCGATGTGCGGGGATGAAATTCTCGCTGCGCGCGGATCCATTTTTTACGCAGCAGATATTGCAGCGCCTCATCCGGTTGTTCCGGGGAGAAGGCTCGGTCGATGGCCGTCTCCGAAGCGCTGCCCCCCAGCTCCAGCAGCAGGTGCAGTATCTGCTGGGCATCCCGGCGGCGGGGCGGCTTTTCCTGCCATGCGCGATCCTCCGTCAGGAAAAACACGTTTTTCTCGTGAAAGCCCAGGCCAATGGGCAGCATGACTCTCACGGCATCGTAAAAGCTGCAAAAATACCGCTCCCGCATGAAGGCCGCCAGCCGCAGCATCCGCTGTGACAGCAGCGGCTCCTCGTCCAGCCGGGACTCCACCGCCTTGAGCTTTTCCTCCGGCCCCGGCTCCACACTGAGAACCACGCCCTCGGTGCGGCGGTTGCTCCGGCCAAAGGGCACGGCCACCCGCACCCCCGGCTCCAGCTCCATTCCCGCCGGAATTCGATAGGAATAGGGCTTGTCAATGGCAAAAGTCGCCGCCGAAACAGCAATTTTCGCAATCATAAACAGCCCCTCCCAAGTTCCCTATCAGTTTTTGTATTCGTCCTTCAGCCCGGCGGTCAGCTTGCCCTCCGCCACCTCACGGATGGCGATGGTCACAGGCTTTTCCGTCAAAGGCTCCCCGAGGGCTTCCGCCTCCTCGGAGATCTGGCGCGCCCGCTGGGCGACCACGTTGACAAGAAGATAGCGGCTCTGCACATGCTCCAGCATGTCAGCTACAGGTGGGTAAAGCATAATTCATTCCTCCAGTTTATTCTTCATGCAGCACTTGGCTGATGATATGTAACAATTCTTCCACGCAGTCCTCAAACACATCATTGACAACCACATAGTCATATTTATCCCGCTGGGCATGTTCCCATGCGGCCCGCTCCCGGCGCACCTTGATCTGATCCTCCGAAGTATCGTTGCGCTTGCGGATGCGCTGCTCCAGCACCTCCAGCGATGGGGGGGCAATGAAGATCAGCGTAGCTTCCGGGAAGATCTCCCGCACCCGCAGAGCCCCTACCGGCTCCACATCCAGCACCAGATTGCAGGTTTTTGTTTTGTTGACGATTTCCGATTTGAGCGTACCATAGTAATTATCCATGTGGTAGTCATGCTCGATAAAGGCGCCCTGCTCGATCATCTGCCGGAAAGCATCCCGGCTGACGAAATAATACTGCACGCCATTTTCTTCACCGGGTCTGGGGGGCCGGCTGGTGGCCGACACGGAAAACTGCAGATCCCCACGCCGGGCCATGACCTCCTTCAGCACGGAGCTTTTTCCCACGCCGGACGAACCGGAGATCACGAAAAGATGTCCCTTTTCCATTACGCTTCCTCCCCGTCCCGGAGCTGCTCCGGCATATCCCAGCGCTGCGCCAGTGCCTCCGGCGTCAGTGCGGACAAAATCACATGGTCTGTATCCATCAGAAAAACCGTCTTTGTTTTCCGGCCGTAGGACGCATCGATCAGCATACCCCGCTCCTTCGCCTCCTGCACCAGCCGCTTGATGGGAGCCGAGTCCGGCGATACCATCGCCAGCACCCGCTGCGCGGAGATCAGGCTCCCAAAACCGATATTGATCAGCTTCATGACGATCTCCTTATTCAATATTCTGGTTCTGCTCCCGGATTTTTTCCAGCTCTGCCTTGATTTCCACCACGATGCGGGCCAGCCGGACATCGCTGCACTTGGAACCGATGGTGTTGGCCTCCCGGTTCATCTCCTGCAGCAAAAAATCCATTTTCCGGCCCACCGCGCCGCCGGTGGACAGCATACCATACATCTGCTGCAAATGGCTGCGCAGGCGCACCGTTTCCTCGTCCACCGCCACCTTGTCGGCAAAAATGGCCGCTTCGGTCAGAATTCTGCTTTCATCAATGGTTGTGGAGACCAGAACCTCCCGCAGACGGCTCTCCAGCCGGGCCCGATAGTCGGCCACGGTCTGGGCACTGCCCTGCTCCACCTGCGACACCAGTTCCTCGATGGTCGCGCCGCGATTGCGAAGATCCTGCTCCAGCGCAGCACCTTCTGCCGTGCGCATGGCATCATAGCCCCGCAGAGCCTCGGCGGTCACACCCAGAAGATCCTGCAGCAGCTGCTGCTCGTCCACCTCCGGCTTTTCCACGGTGAACACATCGCTCATCCGCGACAGAAGCGACACGCTGATATCATCGCGCACCTGAAAATCCCGCACCATTTCCTGCATGGCCTGCAGGTAGCCCTGCACCATGCCCCGGTTGAGGGTCACGGTGGCATCCAGCCCGTTTTCACTGCGCATGGATACAAATACATCCACCTTGCCCCGGGAAACGGAGGCTTTTACAGCCTGCTTCAACGCGTCCTCGGCAAAGCTGAGGCTGCGAGGCAGCTTCACACTACAGTCCAGATAGCGATTGTTGACGGAACGGATCTCAACGGAATATTCCCGGCCATTCACCGTCTGCACCGCGCGGCCATAGCCGGTCATGCTTTTGATCACAGTCATTATCCCCTTTTCTGCCGGGTTTTACGCCACAAAACCCGTAATAGTATACACAGTCTCTTTCTTTCCGGCCACGCGGCGGTCATATACCACCACGCCGGCCAGTCCCAGCGCGAACCCCGCCGCACCAAGCCACGGCCACAGGCCGCCCAGCAGCTTTCCGCCGATGTACCCCGCCAGAAACAGCACCAGCGGCAGCACATACAGCATCACAGCCGCCTTCAGCACCGGCCCGGTTCCGGCCTGCACGATCACCGTATCCCCCGGCTGCGCGCCGATGGGATTGTCCGCCGTAAACAGCAGGGTTTGCTGCGCCGCGCCGCAGCCGCTGCATTTGTGGCAGTCGCCGGAGCAGGCGCTCTCCCGCAGGCGGATGACCTGCGCCGTCCCGTCCGGGAAAACCCTGCGCACTTTAACCGTTTGCTCCATTGTCCTGCTCCACTTCGATCTTATACTGCACGGAAGCATACACCTCGTACACGCCAATGGCCCCCACCACACCGCTGGTGTTGACATGGACCCGGGCGTCATAAACCTGCTTGCCGATCTCCGCGTTGGCAAGATTGACCACAATGGAGATATCCTCCTCCAGAATACTGTCGAGGACTTCCTTCGTCCCCCGCAGGCTGACCGTCAAAGAGTCCGTCAGCCACTGGGGCTCCAGTCCCTCCGGCGTGTTTTCCGCCACGAAATTGGCGATCTTGAACTGCCGGATCTCCAGATCCGGGAAACTGACGCTGACGGTGACCTCTTCCACATTGGTCACATTGGTCACATCCGCCGGAAGGGAGATGGGATATGTAAGGGTCGTGCTTTCCAGAATGGTGGAAAGATCCAGCGTACCCAGCACGATCTGGTTCAGCTCATCCAGCGCCGTCTCGCTGCCGGCCACCTGAATGGTCTGCCGATCCAGCTGGATCTGGCTGGTTTCCGCCGTCACGCCGCCGCCGTAGATGACATTGAGAATGAGGGGAATTTCCTTCGTTTTCTGAATGCGAAGGGTCACCCGCACCTGCGACAGGTTGGCAGTAACATTGCTCAGATTTTCCAGCGGCTGATCCTGCTCATCGCACAGGGCAAAACCGTAGCTGCCGGAGATTGTCTCATACTGATTCGTCAGATCCACGGTGACCTGCGCATGGTCGATCCGGCTGACCACATCCTTGGGGCCGGAAATGATGACCGAAGCGTGATCCAGCGCGGCACTCTGCTTGTAAGCGATGTAATTATCCGGCACGGCACCGGTGTAGGCGATGGTGATGGGGATCTCCTTCTTGGCCAGCTCCGCCACCACCACCGTGATCAGCTTTGGACTCTGCTCCAGCACGGACAGGGTTCCCGTCTGGTCGATGCCGTAGGACGGGATATAGCTGAGCTTATGCTCCCCCGGTGTTGTGATGCGGGAGAGATCTGCCAGCAATGTAATATTGGCCTTATTCAGATTGATCAGATCCGTGCGGTTGCCCTGCAGCTTCAGTGTTACCTTCTGGTCGGTGCCGGAGATGATCATCAGCCCCCGATCGTGCAGCAGGCTCTCCCCGTCCAGCACCACGGGAACATCATAGTAAGTGCTCTCCGATTCCGGACTGACCACCGTGATCACATACAGCCAGAGGCCAAAGGAGATCAGCACCGCAAGCAGGGCCGCTCCCAGTTTACTTTTCATGCCTGTTGTCTCCCTTTCCCTTGATCTGCAGCTTCTGGCGCAGCCGCAGTGTCAGCTTTTCCTCGTTGCCGGGTTCGGCGCTGATCAGCTCCGTGCGCAGCAGCCGCTCCAGTGTCTGGGGAGCCAGATGCCGCTTGAGCATGCCACCCACCGCCACGGAAATGGTGCCCGTCTCTTCCGAGACGATCACAACCACCGCGTCCGACGCTTCGCTCATGCCCACACCGGCCCGGTGCCGGGTGCCAAGATCCGCACTCAGGCGGCTGCTCTCCGACAGGGGCAGCACGCATCCCGCCGCCGCCACACGGCCGTCCCGGATGATCATGGCGCCATCATGCAGGGAGGCCTTGGGGAAGAAAATATTGCGGATCAGCTGCTCGGAGACCTGCCCCTCGATCATGGTGCCGGTCTTGAAATATTCATCCAGGGGATTATCCCGGGAAAAGACGATCAGCGCGCCGACCCGCTCCCTGCTCATGGTCTCGCAGGCCATCACCGTCTGGGCGATGACGGTATCCATCTCCTGTGTCTGATGCTCAAAGCCCAGCAACCTGGAAAACTGCACACTGCTGATGTGATCGAGTACCCGCCGGATCTCCGGCTGAAACAGCACCACGATCGCCAGCAGTCCCACCGACAGGAGCTGGTTGATCAGGAAGTTCAGCACGTTCATATCCAGCAGCGCCGTCACCCACGAGAGGATGAACACCATCACCACGGCCTTGAGGATCCGCAGGGCCCCGGCGGAGCGCAGCAGCGGTGTGAAGCGGTAGATCAGGAACGCCACCACTATAATATCCAAATAATCCGACCATTTCATATTGGTCAGCTGTTGCAGCACATCCTGTAATCCGGACATGGCAGTGCTTCACTCCCTCTCGGTCTGATCGGTAACGGCATTTCCGGCCGAATACGATACTCACCCTATTATCTGTATCATTATAGCGGATTTCGCCAGCGATGGCAATAGATAAAAGTAAAATTTTTATGACGACTTGCGCACCGCCTCCACCAGCGCATCCGTCTGCCGGTCGCAGGCATTGGGGCCGAAGCTGACCCGCACCGTGCCGGTGGCCAGTGTCCCGGCGCTTTCGTGGGCCAGCGGCGCGCAGTGCAGTCCCGCCCGCAGGGCGATTCCCTGCCGCGCCAGCCGCCGGGCCGCCTGCTGGCAGTCCTCCTCCGGCAGGAATGACACGGTTCCCGCCTGATGCTCCCCGGAAAATACGGATATCCCCATACGCTCCAGCGCCCGGGCACAGCGGCCAGCCTGCCGATGCTCCGCGGCAGCAATGCGCTCCACCCCCAGCGCCGATACTGTGTCCAGTCCGGCGCGCAGTCCCGCAATCCCCGGCACATTGACCGTCCCCGCCTCCAGCCGGTCGGGCAGAAAATCCGGCATCTGCTGCATACGCGACCAGCTGCCCGTTCCGCCGCATACCAGCGGTTTTGGCTGCTTGGCACACAGCAGCAACCCCGTCCCCATAGGGCCCAGCAGTCCCTTGTGCCCCGGCATGGCCACAAACGCCGCCCCCAGCCCGGAAAAATCCAGCGGCAGACTCCCGGCGGACTGCGCCGCGTCGATCACAAAGGGCACCTCCCGCTCCCGGCACATGGATGCCAGCTCCTGCACCGGCAGAATGTAGCCGAACACATTGGATACATGGGTAAAAACCGCCGCCTTTGCCCCTTCCCGCAGGGCATGGTCGAACTGCCGCAACGTGTCCTCCCAGTCAAACAGCCGCCGCCCCGCCACCGTCACCCGGGCTCCCAGCGCATAAAGGGGGCGGGTGACGGCGTTATGCTCAAAGCCGGAGATCACCACCCGATCTCCGGGGGAAATCAGGGTGGAAAGGGCGATGTTGAGCCCCTGGGTGCAGTTTGGCGTGAAGGCCACCTGCTCCGGCTGGCAGTGAAACAGGGCGGCGGCCTTTTCCCTGCACTGATACACCGTCCGCTCTGCCGCCATGGCCGCATCATAACCACCCCGGCCGGGATTGGCACAGCGCTCCATGGCCAGCTGCACCGCCCGGCGCACCTGCCGGGGCTTGGGGAAGGAGGTAGCACCATAGTCAAGATAGATCATGGCAGCTGCTCCCCATCCCGGTAGACCCCACTGTAGGCAATTCCGGCATCGCGCAGCATGGTCAGCGCCTGCTCCGTCCGGGACGGGTGGAGCCGCAGGCAGTAGCCGCACCCCCGCTCCTGCAGCCGGGCCGGCGTGCGCTGCAGCAGCGTCTGCACACCGCCGCGCCGCAGCAGCTGCTGGGCACGCTGGGCCGGTGTGACGGAACGAAATGTGATAAAATCCTTGCTCATACGACAAAACCTCCCGCGCTAAACTATGCCCGGGCGGCGTTTTTGGTTCCCCCTCGAAAACATGGGCGACTTGCAGAAAAAAGTTGCCACGGGTGATTAGATACCTTGACAGGTGATGTATTTCATGCTATCATGGCATTATTCCGAAATCCGGCCGTCCCGGAATGGCCGCAATTTTGAAAGGAGTGGTTCTCTTGTCCATCGCCGGTGATCTGATCCGGGGTCATACGGACGCCATCATTCTGGCACGGCTGCTGCGCTCCGACAGCTACGGCTACGAGATCAACAAGACCATCTCCGCCCTGTCCGATGGCCGCTTCGAGCTGAAGGAGGCCACCCTCTACACCGCTTTCAAGCGTCTGCAGGAACTGGGCTATATCGCCTCCTACTGGGGCGGCAACGGCCTGGGCGCGCGGCGGCGCTACTACACCATCACCGCGCAGGGGCGGGAAGCCTGCCGCCGGCTGCTGCTGGAATGGCAGGAAACCAAATCCATCATGGATCAGTTACTGAATACGGAGGTAGAAAAATGCGAGAACAACTGATCTCCTATGTGGAGCTTCTGTTCGCCGGAAGCTCCGGCTGTGAGGACATGAAGCAGGAAATTCTGCAAAATACACTTGAGCGCTATGATGACCTGATCAGTCAGGGCAAGGCCCCGCAGGCGGCCTACAGGCTGGCCATAGCCGGCATTGGCGACATTTCCGAGCTGCTCTCCCCCGCTGCGGCCAGCGCCGAACCCTCGGTGGCCGCCCCGGCCCCGAGCACACCGCCCCGCCCGGGTCTGAGCCTGCCACGGCGGATTTTGCGGGCGATTGCCGTCATGCTCTACATTCTCTGCCCCATCCCGCTACTGGTTCTGGCTCAGTTCGGCATGGAAATGGTGGGTCTGTGCGGTATGCTGGCCATGATTGCCGTGGCCACGGCAATCTTCACCCTTTCCGGCTCCGCAGGGCGAAGCAAAGTGCAGGAGGCTCCTGCCGATCCGCTGTACAAAAGCATCCGTGCCCTGATCACGGCACTCAGCGTGATTGCCTATCTGGCGCTCAGCTTCCACAGCGGCGCATGGTACATCACATGGGTGATCTTCCCGCTGGCCGGGGCCCTGAGCGGGCTTTTCCGGGCCATACTGGATTTGAAGGGGGTAGAAAAATGAAAGCAAGCGCCATTACAAGAATCGTGATCTACTGCCTGCTGATCGCCATTTTGCTGGGGGTGCTGATCGTCGGCCTGACCCGGGAGGAAATCCCGATTGCCATCGGCGGCAGCATCAGCGGTATCCTGCCGGAGGGACAGGCCGCGGATGAAAAACAGTTTTCCGCCGCCGGCATTCGGCAGATCATCGTGCTGTGGGTCTCCGGCCGGGTCGATGTGCGGGGCATAGACACGCAGGACATCTGCTATCAAACCAATCGTGGCGATGAAGCGCCCCAGACGGTCTACAGTCTGGACGGTGACTGCCTGACCATTGCTTTCACTGCACAGGCATTGGGTCCCAATGTCAAACGCAAGAATCTGACCGTGACCCTGCCCCGGTGCTGGGAGGGCAGTCAATTGCGCATTGAAACCGTCTCCGCCGATGTCTCGGTGGCGCAGTTGGCCCGGGTCGGGCAGCTGAAAACCGACACCGTCTCCGGTGCCCTCCGCATCAGCGCTGTTTCCACGGAAAAGCTGACGGCCAACACCGTCTCCGGGGAAATGGAGATCGCCGGTGCTTTCCGCAAGATCGATCTGGACGGCGTTTCCGCCACCTGCACCATTGACGCATCCGCCCTGTGCCCGGACTCCGTTACCATGGATACCGTATCCGGAAATCTTTCCCTGTTTCTTCCCGATGGGTACGGCTTCGATCTGACACTGGACGCGGTCAACAAATCCATTCGCAGCGATCTGAGCTACACCTCCGAGGGAAACCGCCATGTCAGCGAAGGCCGCCTCGGTCTGTGCCAGGTGGATATGAACAGCGTGTCCGGCGGCGCGATCATCTCCATCCGTACCCTCTCCCCGGCCGGGTGCTCCCACCTGTGGGACGAAGGGTTCGAGACCGACATCCCCGGGGTCAACCGGACGGAGCGGGTTTACACCTGCCTGCTGTGCGGCCACACAAAGAGCGAAGCCGTCTCCGGCAGCAGGTGCTATCAGCTGTGCTGCACGGATGAACGTACCGCCTCCTTCCTGCTGGAGCCTCTGCCGCAGGAATACCCCGCAGGGCAGGAAGTGATTTTGATGACTTCGATCATCTGTGATGCCGATCTGCATCTGTACGTCAACGGCGAATTTGTCTGTAGTGAAACCACCCTGGAGGATCACTGGGAATTTTCCTTCATCATGCCCGAGAAGGACACCACCATCGAACTGCGCACCCACGGCGGAATGTGAACACCAAAAAGCGTAACCCCGGCCGGCCGTCCGGAAAGGCGGGAGAAATTGCCACACCGGTGTGCGCACCGGTTCGCAATGACGCTTCTTACTTGCGTGCGCACCGGGTCACAGTGTCAAAACATTTACACACGGCAAAACCAGCCGGGAAGGTTTGCTTCCCGGCTGGTTTTGAAACTTTTCCTTTAGAACTCTCCGGCGTGGAACATGACGGCCGACAGGGCGCACAGTGGTGCGGTTTCGCAGCGCAATATCCGTCTGCCTAGGGTGCAGACTTGCAGCCCGGCCTGCTGTGCCAGCGCCACTTCCGCTTCTTCCAGCCCACCCTCCGGGCCGGTCAGCAGACTGACCGTGGCATAATCTGTGCTGTCCAGACTTTCTCGCAGGGTTCGGCCATGCTCGTTTTCATAAAACAGCAGTCCCAGATCCGCTCCGGCTGCCCGCTCCACGGCAGCGGCAAAAGACGGTAGCGTCAGCACCTTGGGAATTCTCCCCCGCCCGGACTGTTCCGCCGCAGACTGGGCAATTTTCTGCCACCTCTCCAGCTTTTTCGCCAGCGATTTTTCGTCCGGCCGGGAGACACACCGGGCCGACGGGAACGCCACGATCTCATAAGCCCCCAGCTCCGTGGCCTTCTGGATCACATGCTCCAGCTTGTCCGCCTTGGGAAGAGCCATGTATACACTGACCCGCACCGCAGCCTCCGTCTCACTCCGGTATCGCTGCAGGACGGAAAAGGTCAGCTCCGCCCCGTCCTCCACCCGGCACAGGCACTCCTGCCCGGCTCCGTCACAAAGAAGCAGGGTTTCCCCCTCTTTCAGCCGCAACACCCGGGCGTGCCGGGCATTTTCCCCGGTCAGGGTGATGCGCTCCTCCCGCAGCTGCTGCGGTTCCACAAAAAAACGTGTCATATCCGTGCCTCCGGCTCCCCGATGATCGCCGCCGCGCTCACACAGGTGATTTTCCATCAGTGTAGCAGAAGCCCGGCGATTTTGCAAGTCCCGACTTTTTTACTGCTCCAGCAGCGTCTGGGCAGACACGGCTACCTTATGCTCAATGGGCTTCCACTGGAATTTCGTAAAGGGCGCGGCGATTGCAATGGGGATAAAGGTCATCAAAAACACCGGAAATGTCACCAGTGCCGCCAGCTTCTGCCCGGTGGTGGCCCGGATGCGCTTCCACTGGGTCAGCTCCGTCAGGAGGCCGATCACGAACACCGATATATAAATACTGGCCAGGGAGCTGCCCATTGCGGACAGCACATCCAAGATCCCATGCTTCAGCCCGATCACCACAAGATTCAGCACCGCGCTGACAGCCGCCAGCCCATAGCCCCACAGGGACATGGTCAGGCATTCATAGCAGGCATAGCTTCCGTGGAGCAGTCCCCGCAGCAGGGACGGGCCGCATTTTCCCGCCACCTGAAAGCTGCCCTGTACCCAGCGGACGCGCTGCCGCCAGGACTGGCCGAAGCGCACCGGCTGCTCGTCATAGACCATGGCATCGTGGCAATAGCCCACCCGGACACCGTTGGCCGCACACCAGTAGCTGAACTGGGTATCCTCGGTCAGGGTGAAGAAATTCCAGTATCCGCACCGCTCCAGCACCTGCCGCGTGCAGCCAAAGCCCGTTCCGCTGACGATGCAGGAGCTGCCCAGCAGCATCCGGGAGCGGTTCATGTTCACGCAGTCGTGGAGAAACATCAAACTGTAGCCGGATGTGAGCCAGTTTGTGCCGAAATTTTTGGAATTGCGGTAGCCGCAGAAAGCCTCATAGCCATCGCAGCGGGTTCGGTTCATCTTTTCCACATAGTCCGGTGCCAGCAGATTGTCCGCATCGAACACCAGAAAACAGTCGTATTCCTCCCAGCGTCCCAGCTGGCGGATGTGCTCGAGCAGTGCATGCAGCGCATAGCCCTTGCCGATATGTACCGGATCGGTGCGAACCAGCACATTGGCCCCCAGCTCCCGGGCCACCCGGGCGGTATCATCGGTGCAGTTGTCCGCCACCACATAGGTGGTGATCAGCTCCGCCGGATAAGTCTGCTCCTGAATGCTGCGCAGCAGATGGGGCAGCACCTGCTGTTCGTTGCGGGCCGCGATCAGAACCGCGTAGCCGTGCAGCTTTTCCGGCTTGTGGGCCTTGCCACGCAGCAGATGGGGCAAAATCAGATATCCCAGCTGATACCAGTAATATATGGATACAAAAATCATCAGCCCCTCGCTGACCATGCGCAGCACTTGCAGAAAATCCATTTCTCTTCCTCCCCCGGCCTGCCCCGTTCCGTGCCGCCGTGTGTGGAAAGGGGGACAGTCTCGAATCGGTTTCAAAAAGTTACAGGAATGATACCATATATTACAATAAAATGCAATATATTTTCTTATAAGATTTCCTTAAGAAATTCTTGAAATGTGGATTTTTTTGCATTTTTCCCGCCGCACCTGCCATTTCAGAAAAAACTGTTGACAAATTCCCCGCCTTGCGCTACAATAATCAGGCATGTTCGCGAGAGTGTTGGAATGGTAGACAAGCACGTTTGAGGTGCGTGTGGTTACGCCGTGTGGGTTCGAGTCCCATCTCTCGCACCATA
>CAZMBL010000026.1:0-22465 GCA_964564605.1 uncultured Oscillospiraceae bacterium | reverse complement strand
GGGTGTAGGCGTAGCTCTGGCGGCGGGAAGAGCCGGTGGAGGCCATGCCCATGCGCCGGCCGTTGAATTTGTCGATCATGTAGGATTTCAGCACACCGTTTTCGATCAGCACATTGCGCTGGGCGGGGGTGCCTTCATCGTCAATGTTGATGGAGCCCCATGCGTTGGGAATGGTGCCGTCGTCGATGGCGGTGACCTTCTCATTGGCGATCTGCTGGCCCAGCTTGCCGGCGAACTGGCTCTGGCCGTAAGCCACGGAGGAAGCCTCCAGCGAGTGGCCGCAGGCTTCGTGGAAAATCACGCCGCCGAAGCCGTTGTCGATGGCCACGGGCATGACACCCGCCGGGCAGTAACCGGCACCGGCCATGGTGGCCGCCTGTTTAGCCGCCCGTGTGCCCACGGCTTTGGGGTCAATGATGCTGTCGAACACCTCCAGACCCATGCGCCGGCCGGGGCCGAAGAAGCCGGTCTGGGTACCGCTGCCCTTGTCCGCTACGGCAGAAATGGCAAGGCGGGTGCGGATCTGGCGATCCCGGGCATAGATCCCGTCCGTAGAGGCGATGAGGATGTTATGATCCACATCCAGCAGTGTGCCGGACACCTGCACGATGCTGGGGTCATACTCCTTCGCGGCGAAATAGCCTTCCTTCAAAATGGCAACCTTCTCCCGGTTGCCGCAGGAGGAGGGCACTACCTTCACCGGGTGGATATCACCGAAGAGGCGTTCCTTCAGCACAATATCGATGGAAGCCGTTCCCTGCCCCAGCGCGTCCGCGGCCGCCTCGGCGCAGCGCAGCAGCCCCGCCTCGGAGGTATCCACCGTGGAGGCCATGACGGAACGCATCCCCCGGTACACCCGGACGGCCGCACCGGCAATGACGGTGTCATTGATGGAATCGACCTTACTGGCGATCATGTTGATGGAGTGATTGACAGTGTTCTCAGCAAATAGCTCTGCGTAATCCGCGCCGGTGGATACGGCTTTTTGCAGCACCCGGGCGCAAATGTCTCTTGCGATCATGTTTGCTTCCTCCCTTTTTTGGAAATATACCAGCATTTTAGCACAGATTAGTTGCGAATGCAATCCCTTTTTTGTGTGCTGTACGGCTCCATTTGTCCACAGCCGTCAGGTTTGTCCCCTTGCAATTTGTGGTGCCTGTGCTATAATAACAGGGAACATCCGAATAAATCGGCAGTAGCCGATCGCGAAGGATTTTGACACAGACGAAAGCTTCGAAAACAGAGGAATACTGATATGTATTTCCCGTTTTTGAAACTGCGCGGATGGGGAAAAACTCACTATGCGGCCGCAGACGATTGATTCAGAGGTTCCCCAAAAAGCGCCCTGTTGGGCGAAAAGGAGGCCATCTATGACCACTCTGCCCCATCAGCATGACGAAAACACCGGGCATCTGCTCGCGCACATGCCCGGCAGCGATGATTTTACGGTGTTGGCCGCTCTGTTCCACCAGCTGGGAGACGGGAGCAGACTGCGCCTGTTCTGGCTGCTGTGCCATTGTGAGGAATGTCTGACGGATCTGTCCGTGATGATGGGCATGTCCAGCCCGGCCCTGTCCCACCATCTGCGGCAGCTCAAGTCCGCCGGGCTGATCGTCAGCCGCCGCAGCGGCAAGGAGGTCTATTACCGCGCAGCCAACACCCCCACCGCCCAGGCCCTCCACGGCTTCATGGAACGCCTGATGGCCATCGCCTGCCCCACCGCCGATACCCAATCCCCCCACCTGGGCTAAACATAACCGTTTTTTCCACCCATCCATCGCAAGGGGGCGGTTAGACGTAAAATCCCCCGTTTTCCGACAGCCCGGAAGAACGGGGGAGATTGCCACACCAGTCTGAGGACTGGTTCGCAATGACACTTCTTTTTACACGATTGCGCACCGGCTCTCAATGATACGTTGCTTTTAAGCGCCCTGTTTTCAAAACGGTTCCAGTTCCCGGGCGGCGGTGAGGGCGGAGCGGATAACTTTATCCATATCATAATACCGGTACTGCCCCAGACGGCCGCCGAACAGCACATTCTTCTGCTCCCCGGCCAGGGCCCGGTAGCGGGCATAGAGGGCGGTGTTACGCGCGTCATTGACCGGATAATACGGCTCCATGCCGGGCTTCCACTCGGCGCTGTATTCCCGACTGATCACGGTGGTGGGCTGATGGCCGAAATTGAAATGCTTATGCTCGATGATGCGGGTATAGGGCACCTCCCGCGCGGTGTAGTTGACCACGGCGTTACCCTGATAATCCTCCATGGGCAGCTCCTCCGTCTCAAAGCGGACGCTGCGGTATTGCAGATGCCCCAGCCGGTAATCGAAAAATTCATCGATGCAGCCGGTGAAGACGGTAAAGCGGGCCAGTGCCGGCATTTCCTGCCGCAAGCGGAAGAAATCCGTCTCCAGCCGCACCTCTACCCCCTCCAACATGTGCTCCACCAGAACGGTATAGCCCTCCACCGGGATTCCCTGATAGGGATCGTTGAAATAATTGTTGTCATAGGTAAACCGGCATGGCAGCCGCCGGATGATAAAGGGCGGCAACTCGGTGCAGTCCCGGCCCCACTGCTTTTCCGTGTAGCCCTTGACCAACCGGGTATAAATGTCCGGGCCAACCAGCCGCAGGGCCTGCTCCTCCAGATTTTTCGGCTCCCCGATGTTCAGCTGTGCCACCTGCCGGGCGATGATCTGCCGTGCCTGTTCCGGTGTGCGGATGCCCCACATGCGGGAAAAGGTGTTCATGTTGAAGGGAAGGTTATACACTTCATCGTGATAGACGGCGATCGGGCTGTTGATGAAATGGTTGAATTCCCCGAACAGGTTAACATAATCCCACACTTCCCGGTCACCGGTATGGAAAATATGGGCACCATAGCGGTGAACATCGATATCATGAACTTTTTCCGTATAGATATTGCCGGCGATATGGGTCCGGCGATCGATCACCAGACAGCTTTTGCCCCGCCGGTGCAACTCGTGGGCCAGTGTGGCACCGTACAGGCCGGCACCAACGATCAGATAATCATACATGTAAAAACCTCCCGCCCGCGCGGTTCACCGCGCAGTGCTGTTGCCCCCTATCATACCACGCCGCAGCCCCCCTTGTCCAGTTAAGATTTCGATACAAAGACGGCACGGGACATAGGCGGTCATTGTGCAATCATTCCGCGCCACCGGTGTGGCAACGACATGTTAATCCTTTTGAGTTTCTGTATGGGCCGATTGAGGTACATCGTCCCGTTGCCTTCCCCTCCGGAGAAGGTGGCCCGGCGTACCGCCGGGTCGGAAGAGGGCTTCCCAAAGGGAAGCGTCACCGAAGCGCGGCCGAGGCCGCGGCAAAGGGGCGTCAGGGATGCTGCCCCCTACAATGGCCGGTTAGACGTACACCCCCCGTTTTCCGACAGCCCGGAAAATCGGGGGAATTGCCACACCAGTGGCGCGGACTTATTTCGCAATGACACTTCTTTTTACACGATTGCGTACCGGTTTGCGATGAGATGTTATTATTTGCACCTCTTGCACCCGGGTTCCACAGTGTGTCGGCGTTTTTCACCGCAAAAGCGAAAAAATCCTCGCAAATGTGACTTTTGCTATTTACATTTTTCTTCCTTTGGTGTATGATATCGGCAACAGAGTAGGAACCCTCGCGTGAAGTGCTGTCAGAATGGGGAGTTGTGTGGCAGACGAAGGATTTTCATCCGCGATGAGGGATCCGCACCCGCTGCGCCATTTGGACTCGCCTCCCAAATGAAGCAACGATACTCGGTCGGCAGCAGCCGCCGGATGCTCTATCGCTCCCTTATGCCACGGCATAAGGGCTTTTCTTTTCCGGAGCAGCTGTCTTCTTCAAAAACAAGGAGGAATTCAAAAATGGCAAAAAAACAGGCAAGCACCGCACTTTATCCCCACCCCTTTTCCAAAGCATACTGGCATGATGCCGCGGCGGAGCTGAGCAGCACAAAAATGCTGGTCATCACCGCGCTGATGGTGGCGCTGCGCATCGCACTGAAGCCCACGGCGATCTACCTTGGGCCCCAGATGGCCATTCAGCCCGCCACGCTGGCCACCGCGCTGGGAGCCATGCTGTTCGGCCCGGTCATGGCGATCCCCGCTTCCATCATTTCCGATACCATCGGCTTTATGCTCTACCCCACGGGCGATTATTTTCTGCCCTTCATGCTGACGGAAATCGCCAGCACCTTCATCTATGCCCTGTGCCTGTATCGGGCGAAGCCCACGGCCGGGCGGGTGCTGCTGGCGCGGTTTATGATCTGCTTCCTCGTCAACATTGTGCTGCAGCAGCTGATCATGGCATGGCAGTATACCTACATGGGCAATCCCGAAAAGGCGAAGGACACCATTCTGGGCATCACGGCCGTGGCGCGGATCTTCAAGAACCTGTTCTTCTTCCCCATCGAGACGGTGGTGATCACCCTGTTCCTGCGGGCGCTGATGCCGGTGACCAACCGGGCCGGACTGACCCGGGTCAGCAACGATGGCCTGCGCTTCAACGTGCGGCAGGTGGTTGCGCTGGTGGCCCTGCTGGCGGTGGGCATCGGCAGTGCCGTGGGCTATCTGAACTGGCGCTATCAGGGCACCTCCCGCTCCGCCGATTACACAGACAAGCAGCGTGTCAGCGCCAATCAGTCGGCAACCCAGCTGGTGCTGGATCGTACGGAGCAGTGGGACGACGAAACGGTGGTCTGCATCGTGGACAGCGCCTATCGCCCCCTGTTTGGCGGCGAGACGGATTACACCATCTCCGTCTATGTGCTGGACGAGGAAGCCTTCGCCGCCGGGCAGACCGCAGAAAAGGCTGCGGGCAGGGAATATGATATGGACACCCTCTGGGGCTATTCCAAATCCGGCCCAAAGAACGACATATACAAGTCTCTGGTAAAGGTCGCCACCGTGACCTACACCCAGACGGAGAAAACCGAAGAAGTCGCGGATTTCTCCCTGACCGAGATCGAGCAGAAGTAAAAACCACCGGGACGCTGCCCTAGCAGCGCCCCGGTTTTGTCGCCCGAACCGGGTGCAAGAGGGCCGATGTGCCTCAATCGGCCCCTACGGAAACTCAAAAGAGTTAGCATGTCATTGCGAAGGAAGTGCGCACACCGGTGTGGCAATCCCCCCGTCCTTCCGGGCTGTCGGAAGATCGGGGGGATTGTCTTGTCCGTGGGCTTTGGGAAATTATGAGATCGATCCGTCCATCCAGTCGGAGTCCAGGTCACCGGAGAACCAGTTTTGCAGGAAGGTATAGAGCTTTCCCTCTTCCGGGCAGCGGAAGCTGATGGTGGCTTCCGTATTGAAGTGGATGGAAAGATTGCCATCGCCCTCCGGCACAATGGCGGTGGTGCCGCGATCCAGTTCCTCCAGCAGGTACTCCCGGAGCATGTTCAACGGGAACACGCCGTCCCGGTTGATTACCTCCCCGCCAAAGCGGACGCTCTCTATTTTTGTCCCATCCTGGGCGAACATGTTGGCAAAGGCGTAGATCTCACTATCCTTGGGGCACAGGTAGCCCACACAGTGGCCCTTTTGGGAATAAATGGCCATGTTACCATTCTTTTCCGGCGCTATGGTGACGACACCGGTTTGCAGCTGCTCCAGAAGAAGCTCGCTGAAAGCCGTTATCGGCAGCTGCATAGCGGAGAAATAGTCGTCTTCAAACTGGACGCCCTCGATTTCAGCCGCCAGCTGCTGCGCGGATACATAGCTGTAAAGCTCCTTGCGCAAAAATGCCGCCGTGGCTTCACAGGTATCCCAGATGTTCAGGCTGACATACCGATAATTGCCATAGCCTCCGGCTTTTATGGTAAAATCCACCGTGCCCAGCAGCTGGCCATTCTCCGGCCACATGGAAGACGTGATCCGGCCCTCATGACAGTCTGTCATCAGCGCCTTGAGCAGGGCCTTGGCACCATCGCTCTGGCCGGGTAGCAGGTAGCAGCCGACCCAGATCTCTCCGGTGGACTCCACCAGATCTTCCAGAGAGTTGGTGCCCAGCACAACCTCCGGGCGGCTCAGGAAAAGGCGGGCCAGCAGTGTCGCTCCCTCTGTGCCGGTGGAGGGGCGATACTGGCGGTAGACCTCCCGCCCGTCGGACAGGACATAGCACACCGTCAGACTATCATAGCGGCCGTTCCGGTCAATCGTGGGGCCCTCCGCGATGAGCAGCGTGTGGATATCCCGCAACTGGCGGATATCCTCCTGCTCCGTCAGCACCAGATCCGCTCTGGACTCGGTCAGATTGTCCACAAGGCGCTGGGAAAGGCGGATGGATGCCACCTCTTCCTGCTTCGGCACATAGCGCACGACCCCCAGAACATCCAGCCGGCACAGGCCCAGACTGCCGAAGAACAGCAGGAAAACCAGCGCCAGTCCCGCCCAGCTGCGGCCCCGGAACACCCGCAGGGTGCGCCCCAGGAGCATCCGGCCCGTAAAATAGCCGATGATCAGGCCGATGGACATGAAAATATACCATTTATCGTCAAACATTGTGCCGATCAGATGCAGCACCGCGCCGAAGCACAGGGTGTAAACCACGCAGAACACCGGGCGAACCAGCCGGAAGGCCACGAAATCCCCGGCGCACTCCAGCTGCCGCCGCCGATACAGCACCAGCGCCACCACCGCCAGCACCAGCCCCAGTGCTGCCAGAATGCCAAGATAGAGCCAGCCCTCGCCCCAGCCCTCAAACCGGTAGAGACAGTCACGGGGCCAATACTGATTCTTGCAGGGACAGTCCGGGTCGAGGCCAACGGAAAACCATTCAACCTCACCGCCCAGTGCCCACACCGGGCACAGCAGCGCAAAGGGCTCCTCCGGCAGCACCACACCGTACAATAGCGGCCGATACACGGCATTACTGAACCACATGGCAAGGGGCGACAGGAAATTGATCATCCCGTACAGCGCCGTGGCCGCCAGACGGTTGCCCGACAGGTGCATACACAGTGTTGCCAGTGAGAAGAAAAACAGATAATGCAGCAGCATCCCCAGCAGCCAGATCAGGGCCGTAAACCAGAACTGCCCCAGAAAAGGCATCAGCGCCAGCGCAATGACCCCATTGGGCACCAGTGCAAACAGCAGCCCTGCCACAAAATGGGTGGAAAACCAGCCCTCCCGCCGCAGAGGCATGGCGTGCAGCGCATTGCACAGCCGGGAGGAGAACAGGTCACCATACAGCAGCTGGGCCGTCAGCAGTCCATAGCACAAGGAAATAACACTAAACGGCCCCACCGATGTTCCCAGAAAGCCGGCCAGGCTGTAGGACGACCTCTCCGACAGGGCGGTGCTGATGGCGATCAGCAGCCCGCCAATGAGATACAGCAGCCACGCCGGCATAAACCGGGTGAAGTCCTTTTTCAGGACGGTACGATCAAAGAACGATGTCCTTGACTTCATAGTTCACACCTCCCAGCTCATAAATGAAAATCTCTTCCAGCGACAGGGGCAGCACATCATGGTACGCCGGGGACACGGCCAGCACGGCCTTCTCCACCTCCCGGGATGTACCCCGCACAATCAGGGTGCGCAGCCGCCCGGAGCTGCTTTCATGCAGCACTTCCAGCCCCGCCGGGACATCGCCCACCAGCTGCACCTTGACAATGTTGCCCTGCATGTCCGCAAGGCTGCGCTCGAGCAGCATGTGGCCGTGATCCATGATGCCCACATGGTCGCAGATATCCTCCAGCTCCCGCAGGTTGTGGGAGGAAATGAGCACCGTGGTCTCATGCTGCGCCACATCCGACAAAATCAGGTTCCAAACCTGCCGCCGCATCACCGGATCCAGCCCGTCCACCGGCTCGTCGAGAATGAGCAGCTCCGGCCGGCAGCAGATGGCCAGATGGAAGGCCGCCTGTTTCTGCATACCCTTGGAAAAGCGGCGGATGGGACTCTTCTCCGGCAGTCGGAACACATCATACAGCCGCCGGAACAGGTCATTGTCGAATTGGGGGTAGATCCCGCTGTAGAATTTGCGCATGTCCTCCAGCGAAGCGGAGGGGAAATAGAAAATGTCATCGGGAATATAGCCGATGTGGCCCTTGATCCCGGGATTTTCATAGACCGGCTGACCGCCGATGGTGACGGTGCCGGAGGTAGGGCGGTAGACACCGGTCATGATGCGGATGGCGGTGGATTTTCCCGCGCCGTTGGGGCCCACAAGGCCGTACACCGCCCCCTGCGGCACGGTCAGGCACAAATCATCGAGGGCCATGAAGCCATCGAAGCTTTTACTGACATGGTTGAGTTCCAGCATATAATCACGTTCCTTTCTCCAGCCGGGCGATCAGCTCGGCGCGTGTCATGCCCTGATTCAGAAGCGATGCCGTGATCCGGTCAAAGCTCTCCAGCAGGGCAAGCTGTTCCATGGTGGGGCCGCTGAGCTGGCCGCACACGAAGCTGCCCTTCCCCGGGACGGAGGCGATCCACCCCTGCATTTCCAGCTCCCGGTAGGCACGCTGGATGGTGTTGGGGTTGATGGTCAGGGCCGTGGCCAGCTCCCGGACGGAGGGCAGCCGCTCGCCGCCGCGCAGCACACCCCCCCGAATCTGCTCCCGGATGCCGTCCTCGATCTGGATGTAGATCGGGCGGGAATCCCGGTAATCAAGATGTATCATCCGTTCCCTCCTTTTTGAAGTGTACGAACTGTCTTAACTGTTCTAGTACAGTTAGTATACAGCGGTACAGCCCCATTGTCAAGGCATCCCCGTTCATTTTAAGAATTTTTTCAAAAATTGAATTTTCCCCTTGACAGATGGTGCGGCCCGTGGTATCATACAATTAAACATTTGCTTAAATATTAAAGTTTAGGAGGATACCGCTATGAAGAAAACCTACAAAATCGAAGTGGATTGCATCAACTGCGCCGGAAAAATGGAGCAGACCGCCGCAAAGGTGCCCGGTGTCGCCGCTGCGACCGTGAATTTCATGGCCCAGAAGCTGGTTGTGGAGTTTGCCGAGGGGGCCGACCCCGCCACTGTCATGGCGCAGGTACGCGCCGCCTGCCGGAAGGTAGATTCCGACATCGAGATTTATCTGTAAGCCCATGACGAAGAAGCAACGAAAAATGCTGCTGCGGATCCTCTGCGCCGCGGCGATACTCCTTGCGCTGCAGCTGCTGCCCGTTGCGGGCCCGGTGCGGCTGGGGCTGTATCTGCTGCCCTATCTGGTGGTGGGCTGGGATATCCTGCGCGATGCCGCCCGGGGTATCCGCAACCGGCAGGTGCTGGATGAGAATTTTCTGATGGCCGTGGCCACCATCGGCGCTTTCGTGCTGGGTGCCGTGGACACGGGGGACTACAACGAGGCCGTGCTGGTGATGCTGTTTTATCAGATCGGGGAGCTGTTCCAGAGTTACGCCGTGGGAAAAAGCCGCCGCAGTATCAGCGCTCTGATGGACATCCGACCGGACTACGCCAATGTGGAGCGGGACGGCAAGCTGGAGCAGGTTGACCCGCAGGAGGTAGACGTGGGCAGCCTGATTGTGGTGCAGCCCGGTGAAAAAATCCCGCTGGACGGCACCGTGGTGGTCGGCCATGCCACACTGGACACCGCTTCCCTGACGGGCGAAAGTCTGCCCCGGCAGGTGGAGGCCGGTGATCCGGTGGTCAGCGGCTGTATCAATCTGGACGGACTGCTGACAGTGCGCACGGAAAAGGAATTTGGGGACTCCACCGTGTCGAAAATTCTGGATCTGGTGGAAAACGCCGGTTCCAACAAGGCCGTTTCCGAAAAATTTATTACCCGCTTCGCCCGGATCTACACCCCCGCCGTCTGCGGCAGTGCGCTGGCGCTGGTGATTTTACCGCCGCTGATCGCGTTGCTGGCCGGGCGGGATCCGGCATGGATGCAGTGGCTGTACCGTGGTCTGACCTTTCTGGTGGCCAGCTGTCCCTGCGCGCTGGTGATCAGCATTCCCCTGACCTTCTTCGCCGGAATCGGCGGGGCCAGCCGGGAGGGGATTCTGGTGAAGGGTGCCAATTATCTGGAGGCACTGGCCGGGGTGCAGACCGTTGTTTTCGACAAAACCGGCACCCTGACCTGTGGTGTATTCCGGGTGACGGCGGTGGAGGCTCCCGAAATTGGCAAAGCCCGGCTTCTGGAGCTGGCCGCCCACGCCGAGTGCGTCTCGTCTCACCCGCTGGCCAGAAGCATCGTGACCGCCTGCCCCCAGACTCCCGACCGGGCCCGGGTCACCGACCTGCAGGAGCACAGCGGCTACGGCGTGACCGCGATGGTGGACGGCGTTCCCGTGGCCGTGGGCAGTGAGAAACTCATGACCCGGCTGGAAATCGCCGCGCCCCCCTGTCAGGCTGCGGGAACGGTGCTGTATGTGGCGGTGAACGGAGCCTGTGCCGGGTATCTGGTGGTGTCTGACACCCTCAAGCCCACCGCCGCGCAGGCCATCCGGCAGCTGAAAGATGCCAGGATCAGCCGCTGCGTGATGCTCACCGGCGACCGGGAGGAGGCTGCCACCCCGGTAGCCCGGGCACTGGGGATCGAGGAATATTACTGTCGGCTCCTGCCCGGCGACAAGGTTGCGCAGGTGGAGCGGCTGCTGGGTGACCAGCAAAAAAAGGCCGGACTGGCCTTTGTCGGTGACGGAATCAACGATGCGCCGGTGCTGTCCCGGGCAGATGTAGGCATCGCCATGGGTGCCCTCGGCTCGGACGCAGCCATCGAAGCAGCGGATGTGGTGCTGATGCGGGATGATCCGATGCAGCTCGTCCGGGCGGTGCAGCTGTCCCGCCGGTGCATTCGCATTGTGTACCAGAATATCGTGTTCGCCATTGCGGTCAAGCTGCTGGCGCTGGTGCTGGTGGCGCTTGGCCTCGGCGGCATGGGTCTGGCCGTCTTTGCAGACGTAGGAGTCATGGTTCTTGCCGTCCTGAACGCCACCCGCGCCCTCCATACCCCAAAATAACACCCCGCATAAAGCCGGCCCAGCGCAGGCATATCCTTGCGAACCGGTATCTCGGTACAGTTAAAAAGAACTGTCATTGCGAACCAGTCCGCGCCACTGTTGTGGCAACCCCCCCGGATGGTTCTTCACAACCCTGCTTACAAAAATCCTGCCGCAAACCTTTTGAGTCTGCGGCAGGTTTTCTATCAGGCTTTCAGTCTTTAAGATGGAAGGCGACCTTCAGGTCTTCTACTTCCTGTTGGGAGATATGGACGATTTTTCCGACGGCCATGGAATTGATGATGGAATGGGCGGTGGACTCCATGACCTCCAGCCGGTCGAAGGCCTGCAGCAGCGTCTCGCCGGTGACGATGACGCACTCATTGTCCACCATGACGGCCGGGTTGGCCTGAGAGAACTGCTCCGCCGTCTCTTCCTGCCGGGTGTAGATTTCACCATAGGGCAGGCGCTTGACATCCCGCAGCAGAATGTAGCTTTCGGGGATGGTGCGGGGGTCAAATGCCGCATCCGTCACGGCAAAGGCCATGGCATGTACCGGGTGGGCCAGCAGGATGGCACGGATCTCCGGGTGCTTTTCATAGATCCGCTGGTGCAGCATCACCGCCCGTGAGGGTGTCTTGCCCAGTTCCTTCATGCCGGCCTTGACCCGCACCAGATCGTCCTCTTCCAGATAGGCTCGATCCATGCCGAAGGGGGTGATGATAAAGCTTCCATCGCTTAGCCGCACGGAGTAGGTGCCGTGGGTTGCGGTGAAGAGTCCCTGCCGGTAGGAGCGGTGAATCAGGGTGATCATATCCCGGCGGGCCGCCAGCTCTTCGGAAGAGTGGCTGTTGGGGATGAAATCGTCCATTTTGGTGTGATCCCGGGTCTCCGTGACCAGATAGGCTTCGTCCGGCAGGCTGTGGATGGTGCCGATGCGGTTGGCGAGGATTTCCAGATTGGCAGAATACTCCAGCGTTTCAAATCGCTGGAAAGCGGTGAACATATCCTGCGCGCCGATGCAAACGCCGTGGTTTTCCAGCAGGACGATATCGCAGCCCTCGGCAAAGCATTTGCCGATGTTGTCGCCCAGCTGCTCACTGCCGGGCACGGCATAGGTGGCAATGCGCACATCCCGGCAGATTTTGCGCACGGAGGGCACCAGATCCAGATCCGGGCACTTGCGTACGATGGAAAAAGACACCAGTGCCGGCGGATGGGCATGGAGCACCGCCCGCAGATCGGGGCGCATTTTGTACACCGCCTCATGGAAGGGCAGCTCCGAGGAGGGCTTATGGGGCCCGATGCGGGTGCCGTCCGGCTTGACGCAGATAATATCATGGCGGGTCAGGGTGCCCTTGTCCACGCTGGCCGGGGTGATCCAGATGTTGCCGTCATCGTCCATAATGGACAGGTTACCGCCGGAAGTGGTCGTCAGGCCTTTGTCGTAAATGCGCTGCATGAACATGACCAGCTGGTCGGCGGGGTGGATGTAATTGATATTCATTCGGGTTCCTCCTCTTCAGGTTCATTCGATTTTATTGTAGTACAAATTTACCGCTTTTGCAAGCACAATGTGTACTTGACACAGATTTTACAAAAGCCGCCTTTCGCATTTTACACCGTGGCGGTATGCTGGGGCTGTGAGCAAAAGGTATCACAAATGATTGAAAAGGAGTATTTACCATGAAGAAAAGAATGATCGCCATGGCCCTTGTGATGCTGTGGCTGGCCTGCGCGGCAGGCTGCGCCGTCTCGGGCGGCACCGTTTCCACGGACGGCTCCACCTCCATGTCCAAGGTGATGGGCGCGCTGGGGGAAGCATTTGAAAGCAAAACAGGACTGCATTTGAGCTACAATCCCACCGGCTCCGGCACCGGCATTCAGGCCGTGCTGGAAGGACGGTGCGACATCGGCCTGTCCTCCCGGGAGCTGAAGGACAGCGAAAAGGAGGCCGGTCTTCACCAGACGGTACTGGCATGGGATGCCATCGCCGTCATTGTCCACCCCCAGTGCCCGGTTTCGGATCTGACCATCGCGCAGATCCGGGATATTTTCACCGGTGCCATCACCGACTGGAGCCAGCTGGGCGGCGAAGCGGGGCAAATCGTGCTGATCGGCCGGGAAGCCAATTCCGGTACCCGGGACGGCTTTGAATCCGTGACGGACACCCAAGGGGTCTGCAAGTACCGGCAGGAGCTTTCCTCCAACGGAGATGTGATCACGGCCGTGGCCGGCAACCCCAATGCCATCGGCTATGCCTCCCTCTCCGCCGTTCGCGACAGCGTAAAGGCAGTGCGGGTGGACGGCATCACTCCCGGGGAGGACACGGTACTCAGCGGCAGCTATGCCCTGCGGCGTCCCTTCGCCCTGATCACCCGGGAGGCTGAGCCTCTTTCCGAAGCGGCGCAGAAATTCATGGATTTCGCCCTCTCTGAGGAAGCGGAGGCTGTCATCTCCGCCGCCGGAGCCGTCCCGGCCGGTGCCACGGCATGAAGCGGAGAGCTGCCGCCTTTGAGCGGGCTATCCAGACGGTTTTCCTGCTGCTGGGTCTGACCACAGTCGGATGCGTGCTGGTGATCACGGTATATCTGATCGTCTCCGGCCTGCCGGCCATTGGACAGATCGGGCTGACGGAGTTCCTGCTGGGTACCCGCTGGGACGCGGCCGCCGCCGAGCCCAGCTACGGCATTCTCGCCCTTGCCCTGAGTAGCGTCTACGCCACCGTAGGCGCGCTGGCGCTGGGGGTGCCCATCGGTTTTTTTACGGCAGTCTATCTGGCGCGGCTGGCCCCCCGGGCCCTGCGGGTGCCGGTGGAGCATGGTGTCAGTCTGCTGGCCGGTATCCCATCGGTAGTGTACGGTCTGGTGGGGATGCGGGTGCTGGTGCCCGGCATCCGGCAGCTCTTTAACCTGCCGGACGGAGCATGTCTGCTGGCTGCCATCGTGGTGCTGGCGGTGATGGTGCTGCCATCGGTCATTCGGGTCTGCATGACGGCGCTGGAGGCTGTACCGGAGGAGTATGTACAGGCATCCCTTGCCCTGGGTGCCACGCCGGTAGAGACCTGTTTCCGGGTCTGCGTCCCGGCGGCCGGCAGCGGCATTGCCACCGCCGTGGTGCTGGGAGCGGGGCGCGCCATCGGGGAAGCCATGGCTGTGATGATGGTCTGCGGCAGTGTAGCCAATATGCCGGACTCCCCTTTCCAGAGTGTCCACCTGCTGACCACCATCATCGGCAGCGAGATGGCCTACTCCGCCGGCTTACAGCGGCAGGCTCTGCTGAGCGTGGGACTGGTGCTGTTTTTCTTCATTCTGCTGCTGAATGTGGCGCTCAACCGGATTATGAAAGGAGGCTGCCGCCGTGAAAAAGCCTGATCGGCGCTGCTGTTACGCCCTGCTGATGAAAGGACTGATGGGCATTTCCACCGCCGTGACGGCGGCGCTGGCGCTGGCGCTCATCGGCTATGTGGCCATTGTGGGATTTCCCCATGTCAGCTGGCAGTTTCTGACCACCGGTGTCAGCTACGCGAAGCAGCAGGTGGGCATTCTGCCTGATCTTCTCAACACGGTGTATGTGCTGCTGGCCACACTGCTGATGGTGGTGCCGCTGGGGGCCGGAGCCGCCGTTTATCTCAATGAGTACGCCACCAACGCCAGAGTTGCAAATCTTATCAGCCAGGCCGCGGAGATTTTATCCGGCATTCCCTCCATCATCTATGGTCTTGTGGGGATGCTGCTGTTTTCCAACCGGATGGGCTCGTGCCTGCTGGCCGGAAGTCTGACACTGGTCATTATGAACCTGCCCACGGTGCTGCGCACCACCCAGGAGAGCCTGAAAACCGTGCCCCAGAGCTACCGGGAGGGTGCCTTCGCCCTCGGTGCCGGCAAGTGGCGGGTCATCCGCACGGTGGTACTGCCGGGGTGTGTGGAGGGCATTGTCACCGGGTGCATTCTGTCCGTAGGCCGCATTCTGGGTGAAAGCGCCGCACTGCTGTTCACCGCCGGTTTTGCCCATGTGATCACCGGCTTTTTTTCCGGAATGGCCAGTCCGGGGGCGACATTGTCCGTGGCGCTGTATGTCTACGCCAAAATGGACGGCGATTTTGACACGGCTTTCGCCATCGCCGCCGTGCTGCTGGTGCTGACGGTGCTGATCAATCTGAGTGCCGGGCTGGTCAGCAAATATTTTCAAAGGAGAAGAACCCAATGAATATTCTCACCACCCGGGACCTGTGCCTGTGGTATGGCAATACCCCCGCCCTGAAGGGAATCACCATGGATATCCGTAAGCACAGCATCACGGCCCTGATCGGCCCTTCCGGCTGCGGCAAATCCACCTTTCTTCGCACCCTGAACCGGATGAACGATCTGATTGACGGCGTGCGTGTCACCGGAAGTGTCCGCTATCGTGATCAGGAACTTTACGCCCCCGGGGTCAATGTCAACGATCTGCGCCGGGAGGTGGGCATGGTGTTTCAGAAGCCGAACCCCTTCCCCATGAGCATATACGACAACGTAGCCTACGGCCCACGCACCCACGGCATCACCGCCCGGGCAGAGCTGGACGGGATCGTGGAGCGCTCCCTGCAGGCCGCCGCCCTCTGGGACGAGACGAAAGACCGGCTGAAAAAGAATGCGCTGGGTCTGTCCGGCGGCCAGCAGCAGCGGCTGTGCATCGCCCGGGCCCTGGCAGTGGAGCCGCAGGTACTGCTGATGGACGAACCCGCCTCCGCGCTGGATCCCATCTCCACCGCGAGAATAGAAGAGCTTGCCATTTCTCTGAAAGAGAAGTATACTATTGTTACCGTGACTCACAACATGCAGCAGGCAGCAAGACTGTCCGATCAGACGGCCTTTTTCCTGCTCGGAGAGCTGGTGGAGTACGCGGACACGAAAAGTCTGTTCTCCAGCCCCGCCGACCGGCGCACGGAGGACTATATCAACGGCAGATTTGGATGAGGCCGGCGGCATGACTGCCCGGCCGGAAAGGAACAGCAAGGATGATCTGGTGTGTAGAGGATGACGCGGCTATCCGGGATATTGAAGTATACGCCCTGCAATCGACAGGCTTCGAGGCGCAGGGCTTTGCCGATGGCGATGCCTTCTGGGAACAGCTGCAAACCCGGCGGCCGGAGCTGGTGGTGCTCGATGTGATGCTCCCCGGCACGGACGGGGTGCAGCTGCTGCGGCGCATCCGCTCGGAGCCACGCTTTGCCGATCTGCCGGTGATCATGGCCACGGCCCGGGGCACGGAATACGATAAAATCCGCAGTCTGGATCTAGGTGCGGATGATTATGTGGTCAAGCCCTTCGGGGTGATGGAGCTGGTGTCCCGGGTGCGGGCGGTGCTGCGCCGCTGCCGCAGTGAGGAACCGGCGCAGCTGCGTCTGGGCGGGCTGAGCCTGAACCGGGTCGAGCGCACCGTCAGCTGTGACGGGCAGCGGCTGCATCTGACCTTCAAGGAATATGAACTTTTGCAGCTGTTTTTGTCCCATCCCGGTGTGGCTTTCACCCGGGAGCAGCTGTTTGCCCGCATCTGGGGCGAGGACTATGTGGGCGAGACCCGCACGCTGGATATGCACATCCGCACCCTGCGGCAGAAGCTGGGGCCCTACGGGCGGCATATTGAAACGGTGCGGGGTATCGGCTACCGACTGGAGGCACAGCCATGACAGGAAAAATATTCCGGTCCATTATGGCCGCCGCGTGGATCGTGCTGCTGTGCTGCACGGTCATCATTCTGGGGGTTGTCTACGAGCATTTCACCCGGGTACAAACCGATCAGCTGTGGGTGCAGCTGGAAATGGCTGCCGCCGGGGTGGAGGCTGCCGGTACGGATTATCTGACATCCCTTGGCGATGCCGACAGCCGCCTGACATGGATCGCCGCCGATGGAACAGTGCTGTGCGACACTCACTCCGCCGGGCAGGATATGGAAAACCACGCCGACCGGGAAGAGGTGCAGCAGGCCCTGCGCACCGGCGAAGGCTATGCCGTCCGCCACTCCCGGACGCTGCTGGAAAAAACAGTCTACTGCGCCCGCAGGCTGTCAGACGGCACGGTGCTGCGCATTGCATTCAGCAGTGCCGGCATGGCGCTGCTGGTGCTGGGGATGCTGCGGCCGATCTGCATCGTCATCGCGCTGGCGCTGCTGGTGGCCTTCCTGCTGGCACGGCATCTGGCCGGACGGATCGTGGCCCCGCTGAACGAACTGGATCTGGAGCAACCGCCCCAGAGCTGCGTCTACGAGGAGCTGACGCCCCTGCTGCGCCGCCTTGACCGGCAGCACCGGCAAATTCAGCAGCAGCTGACCCAGCTGCAGCGCAAACAGGATGAATTTGAGCAGATCACCGCCAGCATGAACGAGGGTCTGGTTCTGCTGGACGACAGCGGCACAATCCTGAGCATCAATCCGGCAGCACGGACGCTGCTGCAGGCGGACACACAGGCCGTCGGGCAGAAGCTTCTTGCCATGCAGGGCAGCCGTGAACTGGAAGAAGCCGTAACACTTGCCACGGAGCAGGGCCACAGCGAGATCACCATCCGGCGCGACGGCCGTGTCCTGCAGATCGATGGCAGCACCATCCGTTCCGGCGGTGTGGCCATCGGCATGGTGCTGCTGATTTTCGACATCACCCAGCGGGCGGACGCTGAACGTGCCCGCCGGGAGTTTACGGCCAACGTCTCCCATGAGCTGAAAACACCTCTGACCGCCATTCTTGGCAGCAGTGAAATGCTCCAGACCGGTATGGTCAAGCCGGAGGATACGCCACGCTTCATCGGTCACATCCACCGGGAGGCCGCCCGGCTACTGACCCTGATCGAAGACATTCTCCGTCTTTCTCAGCTGGACGAGGGAGTAGCCCTGCCCAGTGAACAGGTGGATCTGGCCGCCGCCGCGCTGGAGACCGCCGGGCAGCTGCAGCCGATGGCGCAGAGCAGCAACGTTACCCTGACGGTGGAGACACAGCCGTGTGTGCTGCCGGGAGTTTCCCGGCTCGTGCAGGAAATTCTGCGCAATCTGACGGAAAACGCCATCAAATACAACATCCCCGGTGGCAGCGTGACATTACGCGTCACATCGGACGGGGTGCTGACGGTAGCCGATACCGGCATCGGCATCGCGCCGGAGCATCAGGGGCGGGTTTTTGAGCGGTTCTACCGGGTGGATAAGAGCCATTCCCGCCAGATCGGCGGCACCGGTCTTGGACTGTCCATCGTCAAGCACGCCGCGCTTCAGCTCGGGGCTCTGATCGATCTGCAAAGTACTCCCGGTCAGGGCACCACCGTGCAGGTTTTCTTCCCCACCGCATAAAAAACAGACCCGAGGTCAAATCCCCGGGTCTGTTCTGTTTATTCGGAAACTTCGTCAATATTCCCGCACCACACCCCGGACAAGGCCGAGGATCTGGGCTTCGGAACCATCGATAGGCTCGTAATTCTCGTTTTCCGGCATGAGCCAGACCTCTCCGTTGCGGCGGCGCAGGCGCTTGACGGTGGCCTCGTCCCCAATCATGGCCACAACGATCTGGCCATCATCCGCCGTCTGCTGGGGGCGAACCACCACCTTGTCTCCGCTGAGGATACCGGCGTTGATCATGCTGTCGCCCCGAACACGCAGGGCAAAGCAGCCGGGTTCCCCATCCCAGCTGAGGGAGCCCTCCTGATTTTCCACCGCCAGAATCGGCACACCTGCGGTAACCACGCCGATCACCGGAATCTGTCCCTGTCGCAGGCCGGTCACCACCGCGCGCTTGCGGCCCTTGGCCCCCGCCGATTGCAGCAACCCCCGATCCTGCAATGCCTGCAAATGGTAGCTGACGGAGGCGGTAGAGCGCAGACCCACCGCCGCGCCGATCTCACGCACCGAGGGGGCATAGCCGTTTTCATAGATAAACGTGTTGACAAATTCCAAAATCAGATCCGCTTTATCGCTGGTTCTGGGCATCAAGATCAACTCCCAATTTATAGTATAGTATATTTATAGCACATTTGAGCGAAAAAGGGAAGCCCTTTTTTCAAAATTTTCGCACATTTTTTCGCCTCCGTGGGGCTTTTCTTTTCTGCTTTTTTCTGCTACACTATAGGCATCGCCGGAAAGGAGGGACAGAACATGAAAGATGCGGTTCTTTCCTTCCTTGCCACCGTCCCTGCCGGACGGGTGACCACCTATGGCCGAATTGCCGAAGCCGTGGGCCATCCCGGTGCGGCCCGGGCCGTGGGCACCATTCTCCACTACAATCCGGATTCGACCCGATACCCCTGCCACCGGGTGGTGGATGCCCGGGGGCGGCTGTCGAAAAGCTTTGCCTTCGGCGCTCTGGCTGGGCAGCAGGCCCTGCTGGAGCGGGAGGGCGTGCCGGTTTGCAACGGTACGGTGGATCTGGGCGAATATCTGATGAAATAAGGAGTATTCCATGAAAAAACACAGAGGTCTCAAAATTTTCGGGCTGGTTCTGGCCGGCCTTGCCCTGTTCCTGCTGGTGATCAATCTGATCCCGCCGGCAAAAAATGTTCCCGTCAACCCCTTTCTGAAGGAAGAGGGTGCCCTGCCCATGATCGCGGCCCATCGCGGCGGCGGACGGGCCAACCCGGAAAACACCCTGCTGGCCTTCCGGGAAGCGGTGCGCACCATCGGGGTGGATGTGCTGGAAAGCGACCTGCACATGACGAAGGATGGCTATCTTGTCTATCACCACGATGACTATGTGGACGAAAGCTGCAACATCAACGGCGATCTGACGCTGGAGCAGGTGCGCCTGCTGTGTCAGGACGAGAATAACCGCCACTATATCCGGGATCTGACCCTGGAACAGTTGCGCCAGTACAATTTCGGCTACTATTTCGAGGACGCCAACGGCGAACGGATCTACCGGGACGTGCAGGATCCGGCATCTTTGGGTCTGCAAATCGCCACGGTGGAGCAGCTGTTTGAGGAATTCTATCAGACGGAGCCGGAACTTCTTTTCATTGTGGAGATCAAAGACAGCGGTGACTGGGGCAAGGAAGCCTGCCGCATTCTCTGGGAGGCGGTGGAGAAATACCCCAACTACCGTGACAGAATCGTCATCGGCACCTTCCACGATGAAATCGAGCAGGAGCTTCGCACCGCTTACCCCGCCCTTCTGCGGGGTGCCCCCACGGGCACGGCGGCCAAATTCGTCATCACCCAGTATCTGCGGGTCAATCTGTTTGACCGCAGTAGCTTCGCCTGCCTGCAAATTCCCATGTCCTTTGATGTGGGAATTGAGATCGATCTGACCGCAAAAACCCTGCTGGAGCGGGCGCACCGCCGCGGTATCGCCGTGCAGTACTGGACGATCAACGATCCCGACGAAATGCGCTTTCTCATCGAGCTGGGCTGCGACTGCATCATGACCGATGATCCGGTGCTGCTGCAGCAGGTACTGCAGGAGTACCGCTGATGCCTTCCGTTTCTTTATAAAAAATTCAAAAAATGGGGGCAGACAAGCGCCCCAAACTGTGTTATACTACCCGTATGGAATGATTTTCGTCTAAGGAGGGGTTCTCTTTGAAATACTGGCGCGGATATCTGGTTGCCGCGATTATGGCAGTCATTACCGTTGCCCTGAGTGCTTTTGCCAGGGAATATTCTCAGCTGCTGGACATGGTGTATCCCTATGTCTCCCGAACCATTTTGACTACGCTGGCCAGCTGGTCGTCCACCGTGGATTTTACCCTGTGGCAGGTGCTGGTGGTGCTGCTTGGGGTGGGTCTGCTGGTCACCATCGTGCTGATGGTGGTGCTGAAATGGAATTTTTTCCAGTGGCTTGGCTGGGTGCTGACGGGCGCGAGCCTGGTCTGGTGCCTGCACACCGGCATTTACGGCCTGAATAACTACGCCAGCCCCCTGGCAGAGGATCTGCGGCTGGAAGTGGGGCAGTACACCCTGTCCCAGCTGGAGGAGGCCACCGTTTACTACCGGGATCAGGCCAACGAGCTGGCCGCTACCATGGCCCGGGACGAGCAGGGCGGTCTGATTTTTCAGGATTTTGACGATCTTTCCGCCATGGCCGGCCGTGGCTTTCAGGCTCTGACCTACAGCGGCAAGGCGGCCGTGTTCGCCGGTTCCATGCTGCCGGTGAAAAAGCTGGCGTGGGCAGAGATGTACGCCTCCATGGGCATTACCGGCGTGACCATGCCCATCACCGGAGAGGCGGCGGTAAATGCCATCACACCGGCTGTGGGGCTGCCCTTCACCATGTGCCATGAAATGGCTCACCGCATGGCCATCGCCCCGGAGCGGGATGCCAATCTGGCGGGCTTTCTGGGCTGCATTTATCACAACAATCCCCAGTTCGTCTATTCCGGCTACTTCATGGCCTACCGTTACTGCCTGAGTGCCATGCAGAGTGTGGGCACCGGAGAGGCGGCGGCTGCCGCCGTGCGTATTGCTTCCGGCGTCAACGATCAGCTGCGGCGGGATATGTCCGATTACAGCGCGTTTTTCGTGCAGCATCACAGCGATCTGGCCAGCAATATTGCCGATGTGGCCAACGATACCTACATCAAAGTCAGCGGCGACGAGTCCGGTATCGCCTCCTACGGCGAGGTGTGTGACCTGCTGGTGGCCTGGTATTCCCAGCGGATCGTGGAGCCGGACGCGGACGACGGAAAGTCCGATTTTGATCCCCTGGACAAAGATCAGGTGGATATTTCCGACATTCTGGAGGGGCGCAAATGAAGCAGGCACTGCTGCGGGAGCTGGAAGCGCTGCAGCTTCCCACCCGGGAGGCCGATCGCCTGTGTGCCTTTGCCGAGGCCATGCTGCGGCAAAATGAGGTCATGAACCTGACGGCCATCACGGAGCCCGCCGCCGTGGCGAAGCTGCATCTGGCGGACTCTCTGACCCTGCTGCGCTGCGCCGATCTGGCGGGAAAAAGCCTGATCGATGTGGGCTGCGGTGCCGGTTTTCCCGGCGTACCCCTGAAAATTGTCTGCCCGCAGATGGAGCTGACCCTGCTGGACAGTCTGGGCAAGCGGATGCAGTGGCTGGAAACGGTGCTGCCCCAGCTTGGTGTGGAGGCTACCTGTGTCACCGCCCGGGCGGAGGAAGCGGTGGCCACCCGCCGGGAGCGGTATGACTATGCTTCCAGCCGTGCGGTGGCCCGGTTGAATATCCTGCTGGAGCTGACGGCCCCCTTTGTCAAGGTGGGCGGCGCGGTGCTGGCCATGAAGGGCTCCTCCGCGCGCGAGGAGCTGGAAGAGGCAGAAAATGCCATCCGCCGGCTGGGACTGAAGCCGGAAAAAATGCACCATTTCCCTGTGGACGGTGCCGATCACGCCGTGATCGTGCTGCGAAAGGTCAAGCCCACCCCGGCCTGCTACCCCCGCCGCTTCGCAAAAATCCGCCAGTCTCCCCTGTAACAAAAGAAATACACACCGGGCCCGGCGCACTGCGCCGGGCCCTTCGTTGCGGCAAAAAAGATCCCGGGCGGCGAACCGTCCGGGATCTGCGTTCTTTGACTTCTTACAGCAGAGTGGAGAAGTGCTTGATGGTGCGGACCATCTGAGAAACATAGGAG
>CAZMBL010000025.1:0-23381 GCA_964564605.1 uncultured Oscillospiraceae bacterium | reverse complement strand
TGCCTCCCTTCTTTATGTAATTTGCGTTGATAACACGCTCCCTTTGTCTATCCGTATGTATTGTAACCGTTTCGTTGAATTTGGTGTGGTAGCTTTATTCTAACGAACTCAGTCGCCTTTTTCTATCCCTTTGGTCTCACATCAATTGTAATGCTACAAGGGATAATAGCGGATCTCGCTCTGGCCCCCTTCGCCCACGCCGGGCACGGACAGAAATACAAATTCCTGCATTTCCCCCTCCGGTGTGACCTTCCCGACCCCATCGGGATTATACTGAATACTGCAACCATGGGCGTGGACACGGAAGAGAATCCGCCCGTCCGGCAGGGTGTCAAAGGCTTTCCCCTGCAAAATCGCATCGGAATACCCCTGCGCACGCAGCTGCCCGGCGGTGTATTCCTCCACATCCGGTGCCGTCGGGGAGATGGAAAGCTCCGTCATATCGTCCCGGAACGGCGGGAAAGTGACCGGGATCCAATCGTAGATCCCCTCCCCGGTCAGGCCCACATTTTCCCATTTCTGATAAAGCACCGCCGCCAGCGGTTTTTCCGGGTTAAAGTAGGGAGCCGGGTCAACGCCCTGGAATGCAAAAAGGTCCGAAACGCATCGGCCTCCAGATAATAGACGATGGCCGCCTCCGACCGCCAGATATCCTCCACCTGCTGGTCTGCCCAGACTTCTCCGGCGAAGGCCGGGTCGGAAGAGGTGCTTCCCGCTGGGAAGCGTCACCGAAGGTGACAACGGAGCGGGTGGAAGAACCGGGGGATTGCCACAACAGCGTGCGCACTTATTTCGCAATAACATATGTCTTTTTCCGCACCCATCGTAGGGGCCGATTGAGGCGCATCGGCCTGCTGGCATCGGGTCTGTTGTCATAATACCAGGTTCGAAATGTGTCAAACTTCTTGCATGAAGCCGCGCGGTGGTGTATAATGGGGGCACAACAGTCAGAACTGGTGAGGTGGCCGGATGGGACAGGAATTTGAACTGAAATTTTCCGCCGATGAGGCGCAGCAGGCGGCGATTGCCGGGGAATACGGTCCGTGGCAGCGCATCGGCATGGAGACGACCTACTTTGACACCGCCGACGGGGCGCTGGCCGCGCGGCACATGACCCTGCGCCGCAGACTGGAAAACGGCCGGAGCGTCTGCACCGTCAAGACACCCCGGCCGGATGGGGCCCGGGGCGAATGGGAATGCGATTGCGACAAAATCGAGGCCGCGATTGCAGTGTTATGTAGACTCGGAGCCCCGAAAGAGCTGCTTTCTTTGACCCGGGCCGGGCTGATTGAGGTGTGCGGTGCCCGGTTCGAGCGGCGATGCTGCCGGGTTGTGCTGGAAGATGCCGAAGTCGAGCTGGCACTGGACAGCGGCGTGCTGCTGGGCGGCGGCCGGGAAATCCCTCTGCGCGAAGTGGAAGTGGAACACAAAAGCGGCAACCGCGGCACCGTGATCTATTTCGGCGTTGAAATGGCCGAGCATTACGGTCTGGCGCCCCAGCCCTACAGCAAATTCCACCGGGCACTGGCGCTGGCACAGGAGGAACAATTATGAATTTTGGCGAGCTGCTTTCCCGATACGATTCACTGGTTCTCTTCGACACGGAGACCACAGGTCTGGATTACAAGCGGGATGAAATCATCGAATTTTCCGCCGTGGTGCTGCGGCAGAAGCAGGGGCAAGCCGTCCCGGTGGAGGAATACGACAATCTGGTGACCCTGACCCCCGGCAACACCATCCCCCCCAAGATTCAGCAGCTGACCGGCATCACCGATGCCGATGTACAGGCACGGGGCATCCCCAAGGAGCAGCTGTGCCGGGATCTGGCCCGTATGCTGGCAGGAAACACCCTGCTGATGGCCTACAATGCCCATTTTGATCTGAGTTTTCTGTTCTATCTGCTGCTGCGAAGCGGCGATGTTGGGATTTTGAAGGGAAAGGACAAGCTGGACATTCTCACCGTTTACAAAGATCGCCGCCCCTATCCCCACCGCCTGAGCAACGCCATAGAAGCCTACGGCCTGACCGGCCAGGTGGTCAACTCCCACCGGGCCATCGATGATGTGCTGGCCACGGCCGCCGTGCTGGAGGCCATTGTGGTGGAAAAGGACGACATTCTGCGTTATGTTAACCTGTTCGGCTACAGCAGCAAATATGGTCTGGAGGGAAAACCCATTTCCTCCGTTACATACCGGCCACAGGGCTATCAGCCCGGACGGCCGCTGTACGAACTGTAAGGAGACCCCATGCTCAACGAAAATGCTATTGCCCTCGGTTCCCGCCGCTCCTGCATTCGGGAGCTGTACGAGTATGGCCTGCGCCGCGCCGCGCAGGTTGGCTCCGACCGGGTCTACGATTATTCCCTTGGCAACCCTTCCATTCCCACGCCGCCTCAGGTGCGGCAGGCTCTGCTGGACATTCTGGCACAGGAGGATCCCGTACCCATCCACGGCTACACCCCCGCCGCCGGAGATTTTGCCGCCCGGCAGGCCATAGCGGCAGATCTGAACCGGCGTTTTGACGCGGACGTGCAGCCGCAGGATCTGTTTCTCGGCTGCGGTGCGGCGGCAGAGCTGGTGGCCGTGCTGCGGGCGCTGTCCGTGCCGGAGGGGGAAGTGGTGGCCATTGCCCCGTTTTTCCCGGAATACGCGCCCTTCGCCCAAGAGGCCGGGCTGCACCTGCGGGTGGCCGCGCCGGATATCCCGGATTTTCAGATCCGGCCGGAGGCGGTGGACGCGGTGTTGACAAAGAACACCGTGGCCGTGATCGTCAATTCGCCCAACAACCCCTCCGGGGCCGTGTATCGTGCCGAGTCGTTGCAGGCGCTGGCGGCACTGCTGCGGCAACGGGCGGCCCGGTACGGCCATCCCATTTACCTGATCGCGGATGAGCCCTACCGGGAGCTGGTGTACGACGGGGTGCAGGTGCCCTTCATCCCGGCCGTGTATGACGATACCATCGTCTGCTATTCCTACTCCAAGTCTCTTTCCCTGCCCGGGGAGCGGATCGGCTATGTCTATGTGCCCCGGCGGGCAACGGACAGTGCCGCACTGCTGACGGCCATCGCCGGCGCCGCCCGGGCCGTGGGCCATGTCTGCGCCCCCAGCCTGTTTCAAAAGGTCATTGCCCGCTGCGCCGGGGTGCGCCCCGATCTTTCGGCCTACGAGCGCAACCGCCGGACGCTCTGCGATGCGCTGGTGGATGCGGGCTATACGGTCGCCAGGCCGGATGGGGCCTTTTACCTGTTTGTGCAGGCCCCGGGCGGTGACGCGGTAGCGTTTTCGGAGCGGGCGAAGCAGCGGGATCTGCTGCTGGTGCCCGGCGACGACTTCGGCTGCCCCGGCTGGCTGCGCATCTGTTACTGCGTCCGCCACGAGACAATTGTCAACAGCCTCCCCATCTTCCGAAGCCTCCTGCAGGATTGAAGAAAAGCCCCGGAGAAAGGCCAATTTGGCCTCCCTCCGGGGCTTTCTGGAATTTCAGGGCATGAGATAGAGCAGTACGGCGGCAATGGCGAATATGGTACAGAGGAAGCCGACTACCACCAGCATGGGGCGAAACATCATTTTCACGGCTGACCAGTAGGTGCGCCAGATCTCCCCCACGGTGGAGGTGGTGCCCCGCCGGAGCCAGTCGAAGCCGCCCCGAACATGAGACATATCCGCTACCGTTCTGCCGTCATCGACATAGGTGACGGTGTCTTTCTTTTTTTGCTTCATGGTGCCTCCGTCAGTCCCGGGGGAAATGGCAGGCCGCGCAGTGGCCGCCGTAGTCCTTATATTCCGGGGCCACCTCTTTGCAGATATCCTTTGCATAGGGGCATCGGGTATGGAACCGGCAGCCGGAGGGCGGGTCGGCCGGGGATGGGATATCCCCGCTGAGGACGATCCGGTTCATCCGGACATCGGGGTCGGGGTAGGGAATGGCGGAAAACAGCGCCCGGGTGTAGGGATGGAGGGGATGCTCGAAAATATCCTTCTTATCTCCAAATTCCACCATGGAGCCCAGATACATCACGCCGATCTGGTCGGAAATGTACTTGACCACGGAAAGATCATGGGAAATGAAGATATAGGTCAGGCCCATATCCTGTTGCAGCTGCCGCAGCAGATTGATGATCTGCGCCTGAATGGACACATCCAGCGCGGAAACCGGCTCGTCACAGACCACCAGCCGGGGATTGACCGCCAGCGCCCGGGCGATGCAGATACGCTGGCGCTGACCACCGGAAAATTCGTGGGGATAGCGCTCGTAATAATAGTCCCGCAGGCCGCATTTTTCCATCAGCTCCAGCACATAATCCCGGGCCTGCTCCTTCGGCACGATGTTATGCACCAGCACCGGCTCGGACAGGATCCCGCCCACCGTATCTCTGGGCGGCAGAGAGGAATATGGATCCTGAAAAATGATCTGCATCTGCCGGCGGATCGAACGCATCTGGGCGGGGGTATAATCGGTGATGTCCTGCCCGTCAAAGATGATGCGCCCGGCGGTGGGCTCATGGAGTTTCAAAATCGTCCGGCCAAGGGTTGTTTTGCCGCAACCGGACTCTCCCACGATGCCCAGCGTCCTGCCGGGGCGCAGGGTGAAGGACACATTGTCCACCGCCACCAGCTGGGAGGTCACACGGCCTGTCATGGTTTTTTTCAGGGGAAAGCATTTGCGGATCTCCCGCACCTGCAGCAACGCCTCCGGGTCAACGGGGGCGGTATGGATCTCATTCGGCATGGTTCGGCCCCTCATCGTACAGATGGCAGGCGACATAGTGGGTCGGGCTGACCTGGATCATCTCCGGGTAAGCACCGGCGCAGCCGGCCTGGCATTTTGCACATCTTTCTTTGAAATAGCAGTGATCCGGCATGTTGATGGGATTGGGAACATTGCCGGGGATGTTGTAAAGCTCCTCCCCATCGGAGTCCAGCGTGGGCTTGGAGCGCTGCAGGCCGATGGTGTAGGGATGACGCGGATCGTGGAAAATCTCCGCCACGGTGCCCCGCTCAATGACCCGCCCGGCATACATCACCACCACATAGTCCGCCATTTCCGCAATGATGCCCAGATCATGGGTAATGAGCATAATGGAGCCGTCAATGCGATCCTTCAGCTCCCGCAGCAGATCCAGAATCTGGGCCTGAATGGTCACATCCAGCGCGGTGGTAGGCTCATCGGCAATGATCAGCCGGGGGTCGCTGGCCAGGGCCATGGCGATCATGACCCGCTGGCGCATGCCGCCGGAGAGTTCATGGGGATAGGAGCGGTAGACCCGCTCCGGCATGGCGATTCCAACCTGATTGAGCATCCGGATGGATTTTTCCTTCGCCTGCTCCCGGGTGGCCTTCGGTTCGTTGATCTGGGTGACCTCGTCGAGCTGCTGACCGATGGTGAAAATCGGGTTGAGGGAAGTCATGGGCTCCTGAAAGATCATGGCGATTTCGCTGCCACGGATGCGATGAATATCCCGCATGGGCATTTTCGCAATGTCATAGCAGCCGGTTTTGGCCTGAAAGCGAATCTCGCCGGAGCAGATCTGCCCCTGCGGGCCCTGCACCAGCCGCATGACGGACATGCTGGTGACGGATTTGCCGCAGCCGGACTCTCCCACGATGCCCACGGTCGCGTGCCGGGGTACCTCAAAGGAGACACCGTTGACCGCCTTGACCACCCCCTGCTCCGTAAAGAAGAAGGTGTGCAGATCCTCGATTTCCAGAATGTTCCCCTCGTCACGCATTTGCGCCGTATATTCCAACTCATCCGCTTTGCGGTTTTTGTACGCCTCCAGCGCGCGAACCGCGCGGGCGTTTTCCCGGGCGATGGCCCGAACCTCCCGCCCAGTCAGGTAATGGCTGTTGGATTTCTTTTTCATGGTCTATCTCCTCGCCTTGGGATCCAGCGCGTCCCGCAGGCCGTCTCCGATGAAGTTGAAGCCCAGCACCGCGATGACGATGCAAACACCCGCCGGAACCCACACATTCAGGTGGTTATACAGGATATCCTGATTGGTGGAGATGATGTTGATCATGGTGCCCCATGCGGCATAGGGGGCCTTCACGCCCAGATTCAGGTAGGACAGGGTGGCCTCATAGATAATCATGCTGCCAAGGCTCAGACTCATCTGCACGATCAGCTGAGGCATGACATTGGGGATCAGGTGCCGAAAAATCTTGCGCCCGGTGGAATAGCCCATGGCCTCCGCCGCCAGCATATACTCCTGCTCCCGCAGGGACAGGATCTGTCCACGCACCAGCCGGGCGGTGCCGGGCCATGAGATGAAGGTCAGATAGATCATCATCAGATAAATGCGGTAGCGGGCATCGATATCGGAGGCGTCCAGTATGGTGCTGATGATCAGCAGGATGGGAATGCCCGGCAGACAGATCAACACATCGCAAAGGCGCATGATCACATTGTCCACCCAGCCGCCGAAATACCCGGCCAGACCACCCAGCACGATGCCGAAAGCGGTGATGAGAAACACCGCCAGAAAGCTGACGATCAGGGAGATCCGCCCGCCGTACATCAGCCGGACGAAAATATCATAGCCCTCATTGTCGGTGCCCAGAATGTGATCCCGGGAGGGGGCTGCCAGAAAATTGTCTTTCAGGTACTTTTCCGTGACCTGCCGCAGGGTATAGCTCTGGCCGTTGACGGTGTAGGTGGTTTCCGCGACGGCGTATTCATAACGGCCGCTCTCGTCCAGCTCCGTCTCGCCCCAGCGGGTGTACACCACCGGCCCCAGAAAGCTGAACAGGAACAGGCCGATCACCATGATCAGTCCCACGATGCTAAGCCGGGAGCGGAAGAAGCGGCGCACCACCATCCGGGTGGGGGACATCAGGCGCACATTCTGATCCAGCGGTGTTTCTTCCTGCGCCGCAGTGGCAGAGGTTTGCAATTGCTCGTCCATGGCTTCCTCCTTACTCCAGCTTGACCCGGGGGTCTACCAGACCATACATCAGATCCGCCAGCAGTACCCCCAGCACGCTCAGCAGCGCCAGAAACATATTGTAGCCCATGATGAATGGAATATCGCCCCGGTTCATGGCATCGAGGGCCTTGTTGCCGATGCCGGGCAGGTCAAAGACCTGCTCGGTGATGATGGCACCGGAAAACAATGACGGCAGCAGCCCGGCCAACGAGGTCACCAGCGGGATCAGGGTGTTGCGGAAGGCGTGGCGGTTGACCACAACGCTCTCCTTGCAGCCCTTGGCCCGGGCGGTGCGGATATAATCGGAGTTCATGACTTCCAGCATGTTGGTGCGGGTCATGCGCATCCGGCTGCCGATGCTCAAAATGACGATGGTCAGAATGGGCACGAAAACATGGCGCGCATAGTCCCCCAGCAGGGCCAGGCCGGTATAGGAATAGTTGGCATCCACCAGACCCGAGGTGGGCAGGCCGAAGCAGGTGGCGAAAAAGCCCTTGAGTACATTGCCGAAGAAGAACGACGGCAGCGACAGTCCCACCATCACGAGAATGGTGACAACGTAATCACGCAGGCTGTACTGATGGGTGGCGGCGGTAATGCCCAGCGGGATGGCGATCATGAACTCAAAGATGGTGGCGATCAGGGAGATGGCGAAGGAGATGCCCATGTGGCTGAAAATGACCTCCGACACCGGAAGACCGTAGACAAAGCTGGTGCCCAGATCGAACCGGCACAGGGCGGACAGCCAGCTGCCATAGCCGGAGAGAATGCCCATGAAGCTGTTATCCCCCAGCCCGTACATTTTGTACATGGCATCCACCGTCTCCTGGCTGACGGTGGCGCCCCCCTGATTGATGGCGTCGATCTTGCTCTGGATGAAGTCCACGGGCATCAGTCGCACCAGAAAATAGATGATCAGGGAAACGCCCAGCAAAATCAGCACCGACATTGCCAGTCTTTTCAATACATACTTAACCATATGCGCTCCGATCGTTATTTGACGAAGTCAATTTCCCAGATCCGATCCAGCGGGGTGGAATAGGGGTTGACCTCCGAGGAGATGGTAGCCGGGTCGATGACCTTGGCATTGTAGGAATACAGCACGCTTCTCTGGTACACCGGCAGCTCAATGGCCAGATCCAGAATATAGCCCATGGCATCCTTGTACAGCTCGGAACGGACGGACTGATCGTTGGTCTCACGGGCCTGGTCGATCAGGTCGCTGAGCTTGTCGAGCAGCTGCAGCTCTTCGCCGGAACCGCTGGTCTTGATATAGTTGTAGCCCCAGGCCAGCGTGCTGGTGGCGCTGGAATCCTTGTGATAGACCTGATACAGATCCGGATCCAGTGCGGAGCTCCATGCGGCGGCCCACACTGCCAGAGAGCCGGTGTTGATCTTGGTCAGGGCCTGGGTATCGCACACCACATCCACCTGCCAGCCCAGCTCATTGAGCATGGCAGCGGCATCCCGGAATACCTTGTAGGTGGGGTGGTCGGTCAGGGTGGAGCCGGCGATGGTGAAGGTCACCTTCAGCTGGCTGTCTCCGGCAGAGACACCGGCTTCGCGCATGTACTTTTCGATGTTGGTGATGGCGGAGTCCTTGCTCCATGTGCCGATCTGGGGATAATCCCGGCCGTTATCGGTGGCGTCGGCTCCGGTGGGGTAGGCCCAGCTGACTCTGGACATGGGCCAGTAGATCTGGGAGGCGGTGCCGGCCCGGTAATAGTCCAGCGCCAGAGAGGTGTTCATGGCACACATAATGGCCTTGCGCAGGTTCAGATCCGGAATTTTCGCCGCGTTGACACCGATGTAGCCGTAGCCCAGCTGATCGGTGGAGAGGGTGTTGATGCCTTTGGCCTTCAGCTCCTCCAGCTGGCGGTAGTTATCGGTGGTCAGCTGGGGGGAGATATAGTGGACGCTGCCGTTTTTCAGGGCATCGATGGCATTGTTGGCACTGACAATCTGATAGCGCACCTTGCCGATTTTGGCGTTGCTCAGCTGCGCGCCCACGGTCTCAAATTTCTCGTTGGCCTTGAAATAGACCACGTTGTCGGTGTAGAAGCCGCTCTCATCGGGGTTATCGCTGTTCTGGACATCGGTGGCCTTGTAGGCCCCCGCGCCCATGGGCAGCTTGATGTTGCGGGGAGACTGGATGACCTTGGTCATGAAGTCATAGCTGGCATACTCCACACCAAAGCGGTTGTTGGCAATATCCACCCCAACAGCGCTGCCTTCGCCGTAATAGTGCTGGGGGGCGATGGTAATAGAGAAGTTCCAGATGGCCTTGGGATCCACGCCATCGATGGTGATCTGCAAAACATCGTACTCATTTTCCTTCGCCACGGTACCGTCGGCATTGTGGGCGGAGGCGATGGTATAATCGGTGCCGTTGATGGTCACGGTGCTGCCGGCGGCCTCGGTATGGCCCAGAGAGACGATGCCGGAAATGTTCTGCACCCGCAGTGTGCCGTCATCGGACTCGTTTTCGTGGAGGATGACCTCCTTGGCCTTGGCGGTATACTCCGTGGTCAGGGTGGTGCCGGTGGCCCAGTAGAGCAGGATCACATCCAGCTCCCGCGCGATCTTATCATTGTAGACATAGTCGATGGCCGCCTCTTTGGTGGTGACGGTATCGGCGTAGGCTTTGGTCATGCTCTTGATCTGGGTGCGGTCGATCCGGCCGTCTGCGCCCTCGGCGTACTCCACTTCCACATAGCCTTCCTTGTACATAAAGCAGAACACTTCATCCTGAAATTCGCTGTGCTGGCTGTAGGGTGCTTCGGTGTAGGACTCCTGCGCGCTGACATAGTCGGTCTGCAGCTCCTCCCGGAAGAGCTTGAGGGCATACTCGTAATCATCCAGCAGGTTCTGGTTGGTCACATCGGCGGGTCGGTTGGAAATGGCGGACTTGTAGCCGGAGCTGAGAGAGTGGGCCAGAATGGCGTTTTTCATCTCGGCATAGGCCACCTCCTTGGTGGCGGAGGCTTTCAGGCTGGCGTTGAACAGGTTGATCAGCTCCAGCAGACGCACATTTGCCCGGGCGGCGGCCTGACTGGAGATGTTTTCATCCTCGCTGCCGCTGCCGGAGCTGATGGTCTGGGTGCGGTAGGCGCTCAGACCCAGAATGTCGGTGCTGTAGAGGGTGTTGGAGCCGGTGTAGACCGGGTCCAGATACACATAGTAGTTAAACAGCACATCCTCCATGGTCAGGGGGTGACCATCGGAGAACTCGATCCCGTTTTTCAGCACGAAGCGGTAGGTCACTGTGCCATCGGGGTTTTCCGTAATGTCATAATCCTTGGTGACCACGGCCTCGTTGTCGCCGTAGGCCACGCTGATCTGGCCGTTGGAATAATTGGCACCCAGCATACCGATCTGGGTCATGCCCACAATGGTGCCATCAGCTGCGGCGGTGTAGAAGAAGGGGTTGAACAGACCGTCCAGCTGCTCCGTCATGATGACGAAGGCATCTGCCTTTCCACTGCCGCTGCATGCTGCGAAGGACAGCACCAGCGCCACGCTCAGCAGCAGGCACAGCATACGAAATCCGATTTTTTTCATACAAATATCTCCTTTTCTGCGGAAAGAATTTACGGTGTAACGATCTGCACCGTCACCTGATTGCCGGAAATCTCGATCTGCACAGTCTCCGGTGCGGCGCCGGTGGCCTCACAGCGGATGGTCTCGGCGGTGACGGCATCGGCATTGCCCATGCCGCAGATCAGGCCAATGGCATAATCCGATGTGCCGAAATAGCACCCGGAATCGATATACAGGGCACCGTCCCGGATGGAAACGCCTGTCAGTACCGCGTCATCGGAAATGACACCGGCCAGCAGGCCGAAGCTGGCGCCCGCCACACGGGTGCCGGCCCGCAGTGTCAGGCTCACATCGGCAAAGGTCACATCCTCCAGCCGGGCCTCCCCGGTCAGGGAGCCGAACAGACCGGCACTGATCTTGGAATTGTTGGTCTGGGCCACATGGATCCCGCGCATGGTGTGGCCGTTGCCCCGAATGGTGCCGCCGAAGCTGCCATAGAGGAAGCTGGTGGGCCAGATCTGATCGGTAAAGTCCAGATCGGCGCACAGCTCATAGCAGCCGGTGACGCCGGCATTCTGCACAAACTGCTCTGCCGTGTGGATGCGGAACCACTGCCCCTGCCGGTAGTCCAGATACAGCTTCAATGTGCCGTCCCGGCCGGTGCCGGTCTGGGTATCCACGCTGCCGGGGTGGGTAATGCTCGTGCCCGTGACCAGCTGGGTGCCCTCCTCGTCATAATAGGCGGCGATGAAGGTGCGCTCCGCCGCCTGGGGGAAGTGGTACATATCCAGCCGGCCGGTTTTCTCGCTCCACGCGGGCATTTGCAGGGTCTGGCCCTGGGTCGGGTCGCAGGTGTAGGTGTCCAGCAGCGTGCCGTCCGCCCGGTCGTAAAATTCCACCCGGAACAGCGGCACCCACACGGCGTACAGCACCAGCACCGGCTCCTGAGAGGAATGGGTCTGGTCGGCACTTAAAAGCAGGGTATCGCCGGAAAAATCCCAGGGATCCGTGTAGCGGTAGACGATTTCACCGTTTTCATCCTGCTCCTCGGTGCGCCCGGCGTACCAGCCGGCCAGAAAGCAGCCGCTTTTTGTGGCGGTGAAGGCGTTGCTGTTGCCTCGAGCGGCATCGTCCGGTGCCAGCAGGGCCAGCTGCAGCCGGCCATCCTCACTGCGGGGCAGCTGATCGGGCTTGAAAGAGTCCACGATCACCGAGGTGTTGGTGCCAAAGCTGCCGCCGTTGGCATCGAAGCGGACGGAAATGCTGTAGCCCAGCATATCATTTTCTTCATAGGCGTTACGCTCCTGAGCGCAGCCGCCCAGTGCGACTGCCAGCAGCAGAGCCAAAAGCAGCAGCGCCGGTTTAATCATCCTGTTCATCATGGTTTTCCTCTTCCACGCAGGGTGTTTCCTGCCGGTTTTTCCGGCAAAGCCGGGTTTTGATCGGATTGCGGAACACAAGCAGCGCAGCAGCCACCAGCACAATGCCGCCGCCAACGCAGACGGCTGCCCACGGGAAGGGCCTGGCCTCCACCGTCGGCTGCTCCGGCACCGGCTCCTCCGGTGTCAGGGCCAGAATGCGCTGCTCCGCCGTGACGAGGTCAGCATAATTGCCAACCAACGCCTGCTGGGGCAGTGTGGCGATCCGGTCATAGGCCGCCCGGGCCGCTTCCACCAGGGCCCGATCCGCGTACACCACCCGCTCCGGGATGGCCGCAATGGCACGGATGGCCGCCATGGTGATGTCATCCGGGGCGGTGGGGCCATCCACCACCCGGTCAAAATACTGCGCCAGCACGAAGCTGTCATAGCCCTGCCCGTTTTCCGGCCGGATCATCAGAAGCTTCTGCTGCACATAGCCCACATAGTCCACAAAGCTGGCACCATAGTAGACATTGGAGTACAGCCCGCCGGTGATGTTCCACATATAGTAGGGCACCAGACCCATGCCGATGATCTGCACCTGCTCGCCGATGTAATCGGTGTAGGTGCCATAGTCGCCCGCACCGGGGATATGCTCCATATTGTCAAACCATGTGGCGTCGAACTCCTCCTCCAGCACGGGGGCGGTGTGGCTGCCGAAAATGACGGTATGCAGCGCGCGGCAGTCATAGAATGCCTTGTGGCCGATGGCGGACAGGGTGTTGGGCAGGGTGATCATCTGCACATCGCTTCCGGCGAAGGCCATGGAGCCGATACGCACCGTATCCTCCGGCACCTTCACATCCCGGACATTGCCGCCGGTATAGGTGATCAGCACCCAGCCGTTGGGCACGGCGGCGTACAGGGAACCGTCCATGACCTGCACGGTATCACTGATGGCAAAATCCAGCAGCAGCACCGTCTGCTCCCGGCCGTTCAGCTGTGCGGTGCCCGCCCGGGTGAAGGGGGCCAGACGGCACATGGCAAAGGGGTTGTCCCCCAGCGTTTGCAGGCGCTCGCCCAGAGTCACTTCAAAATCGGTCAGTTCCTCTTTCAGGAACGCCTGCTTGCCGATGGACTGAGCGGCGGACAGATCAGCCTTCGTCAGGCCCGTCAGGGCAAAGGCCCAGTCTCCGATTTCGGTCACGGCCTGAAGGTTTTCCGCCTCGGTCAGGGCCCCATCGTTGGCAAAAGCGCCCTCTTCGATGATACTGCCCTGGGCATTGAGCTTCACGCTCTCCAGCTTTTTGTTGTCCACAAAGGCGTACTGCCCCACCTGCTCGGCGGCGGACAGATCCGCGCTCGTCAAAGCCGTCTCCATCAGGGCATATTCCCCGATGGTCTTCACTCCGGACAGGTTCACCTCCGTCAGGGCGGCACAGCCGGCGAAGGTGTAGGGTTTCAGCTCGGTGACAGATGCGCCAAGCTCCACCCGGTTCAGGCTCCGGCAGTAGGCGAAGGCATAGCCGTCCAGCTGTGTAGCGGCATGGAGGCTGACCTGCGTCAGGGCCGCGGAGAAATAGGTGTAGATGTAATAGCCATCGGCGGAAACGGCGGCAGTGGCCATATTCTCGTCCTGACAGACATAGTACACATCGCCGGAGAAGGCGTATTCTCCGATGGACTGCACTCCGGACAGGTCAATTTCCGCCAGAGAGCGGCAATTGTAGAAGGCCATGCGATCGATTTTTGCGTTGTCCCCCAATGTGACCCGCTCCAGAGAGGCGGCGCAGGCAAAGGCCCGCTCCCCAATGGTCACATCGCTGCCGATGGTCACATCGGTCAGAGCGGTGGCAAAATCGTAGTAGAAATACTTTTTGCCGTTTTCGTCGTAGCTGTGGACGGAGAAAACATCGTCCTTGTTCATGCCGAAGGCGTACAGCCCCAGCGTGGCCCCATCGCCCACCACCACGGTGGTCAGGGCGGCACACTCGCTGAAGGCGCCCTCGGGCACCTGCATGTGCGCCGGCACACGAACCTCCGTGATCATGGAGAAAGCAAAGGCATAGATGCCCATCTGCGTCTGAGCCGTGAAAGCGGGAAGGGTGGTGATGCCCGTCTCATAGAAGGCGTAATCACCGATTTTTTCCAGCGTGCCCAGTTCCACCTGCCGCAGCTGCTTGGCAGAGCCGAAGGCGTAATCCCCCACGGCTGTGACACTCGGCAGAGAAACGGCGGTGACAGCCCGGTTATGGGAGAACGCGCCGTCTCCCAGCGCCGTAACGCTGTGGCCGTCCAGAAGCGTCCCGTCAAAGGTGCCGGTGACGGACGGTGCCACGGCGCACAGGGTGCTGCCGTCCGCACTGAGCAGGCAGGGCCCGCTTTGGACAAGGTAGGTTTTGTTCCCCGACGCCACCGTGATGGTGGAAACGGCGGTATCCCGGAAGGCAAATTCCCCCACGTCCGCCACTTCGGCCCCCAGTGTGACCGATGTCAGGTTCTCGCACTCGTAGAACATGCCCTCCGGCAGCACCACGGAATGGACGGTGAAATCCTGCAGCGCCTTGCAGCCGGTGAAGGCGTAGGTGCCGTATTTGACCCGGCCGGCGGTAATGGTGACATCCGCGAGGCTGCCGCAGGCGGCAAAGGCGTAGGAGCCGATGGAAATCAGCGAATCCCCGGTGACAAGGCCCGTCAGCTTCTGGTTGTTGGCAAAGGCGTAATCGGAAATGATGCACACCGAGCCCAGCTCCAGCGTGCCGCTGAGGGCGCAGTTTTCAAAGGCGTTGCGGTTGATGATTTTCAGGTTGTTTTCCCCGCTGAAGGTCAGCTTTTCCAGTGCGGTACAGCCGTAGAAGGCCCCGTACTCGATGGCCGTCAGGGTGGACGGCAGCACGACCTCCGTCAGGGCGGTCAGATTGGCAAAGGCATAGGCCCCGATCTTCTCCACACCCTCGGGGATGATGACCTTGGTGATGGAGCTGTCTCCGATGAACCACTGCTTGGTGCTTTCCCTGTCGTCCTCATCCAGCTCCTGCTGGGTTTTGTCGATATATTCAAAGTTGGCGAAAGCGAAATCTCCGATCTGGGTCAGGGACAGATCCTCCGGAATGGTGACGAGGCCGCCGTTGCCGAAATAGTGGGTCAGGCTGGGGCCGGTGGTCAGGTAGGGATCCTTGACCTCGATGGACACGGTTTCGGAATAGTAGGTATTCTTCCCGTCCAGTGTCAGCCGCACGGTGACGCTGGCATAGCCCTCCGCCACGGCGGTGATGATGCCGCTGCCATCGGTTTTGACGATGGACTCGTTGCTGCTTTCCAGCACAATCTTCGTATCATCGGGGAAGTAGGAAGCCAGCGTCAGCTGCACGCCCACGGACTCCGACGGGTACATGGAAAGCGAATAGTTCCCGCCGAAGAAATTGGTGGAGCCGGCGCTGCCGATATCCCGGTCAGCGTTGTCGAGCATATAGTAGGCTTTGAGCGTGTAGTAGCCCTTCAGGTTGAACACATCGGCCACGGGCTGGTCATAGGCCACATATCCCTCGTCCCCTTCCCCCAGTACGGTCACAGGGAAGGTGGTGCTCTGGCCTGTCATGGGGCTTTCCACCCGGATGACCGCCTTGCCGCGGCCCACGGCCACCAGCTTGTTGTTGACCACCCGCACCACGCCGGGACGGGAGGAAACGACCTTCAAAAATTCGCTCCACTGGCTCACCGGCTCTACCTCCGGCTCCATGGTGTAGACCTCGTTCAGGCTCAGGGTCAGGCCATCGGCCATTTCGCCCAGAGAGAAGGACTCGATCTGATCCGGCAGGTCGATCTCATAGGTGGCATAGTTGAGGGCATAGTCATACAGCGTCAGCACGAAGCTGTTGCCGGTGGAGGCCTGCTCCTTCATTTCATAAATGTAGTCCGTCAGCTCATAGGTGACGGTGGTGGTGCTGTTGCGCTGGGAATAGACGGGGGTGAGGTAATTGTCGAAGGTGACAATTTCCATGGCCGGATCGCCGTTTTCATCCTGCGTCTCGGTGATGTAACCCAGCTGGGAGGACATGGCGTAGTGGTTGTCGTAAATATCCACATCGGCATAGAGCCGGTTTTTCTTCAGGGTTTTGTCATACTCATAGTAGTAGCGGACATTCTGCACCACGGGAGCCTCAAAGTCCACGGTCAGGGGGAAGGTGAAGGTGTTTTTGCGGTTGGTATCCACGCCGCCATCCTCGCCGTAGTCCAGATAGGCCGTCAGGGAGACGGTCAGCTCCGTGTTGTTGGGCAGATCGTAGTCAAACAGATCAAAGCCGATCTCCACGCTGGATGGATAAATGCTGCCGCCCTCTCCGAAGGATTTGCGGACATCCTTCGCCGTAGTCTCGAAAACCACCTCGCCGGTGGCATCGTTGGTGATCACCGTGTCCACCCGGGCCGCGCTGCGCAGCAGACCCGCCCACACATAGCGCAGGCTGTGAACCGTGCCCTCCTGATTGGAAAGGGCGCTGTATTCCCGCTTGGCGGAAATGGTCATATCCTTGGGGTTCTGGGTGAAATAGTAGGAGCCAAGGTAGCCGATATAGTCCTGCATCACGCCGCCGATGGGGCGGGTGGCGTAGGCGTCGGGCAGCAGCTTGTCCTCCTGGGCGATGGAGTTATCCTTCTCATCGGCATCGGTCTCAAAATAGTCCAGATCAAACAGGGGAGCCTGTTCCCAATCGCCGTAGAAGGCAAGGAAGGGCACGTTCAGATCGATCTCGGTACCAGCCGCGGCGGTCAGGGTCACAAAGCCCTCCACATACATGCCGTTTTCGAAGGAGGTATCCAGATATTCCCGGTCGCTGTCGCTGAGGGTGACGGTCACGGTGACGGTGGCGGTCTGCCCGGCCGCCACGGTGACCCGGTTGCCCTTGGCAGTGCCGCCGGAGACCTGCGTCAGCTCCAGCTTCGCCCCGGGCAGAAGATAGCTTTCCTCCGTGACGGTGGTTTTGCCGGAATTGGTCTTGGTATCACTGACACCCTCGGTCATGACATAGCCGCCCACATCATAGCTCAGGCTGCCGGTGCCGATGTTGTGTAGCCGGAAGGTCATGGTATACACGCCGGTTTTGTCCGCGTCGTCTCCCAGCTCCAGCTTGGTTTTATCCATGATGCTGCCATCGGCGGCAAGGGTGGTGATGTAGCCTGTGGTTTGCAGGGCACTGGCCAGATTGGCCAGACCTGCGCCCTGCTTGCGCACGGCATAGGGCAGACCATTTTTGTTCAGGGCGATATCCGCCGTGGACATGAGCAGCTGATAGATCATGGCCGTGACCGCACGGTTGTCCTGCGCCAGCTCGGGATAGGTCTGGGTGACATACTGCTTGAGCAGCACCACAAGACCCGCCAGATTCGGGCAGGCCATGGAGGTACCGGACATCCTGTCATACCCACCGCCGGTAATGGCAGAGAGAATGTTGCCGCCGTGGGCAGTGATTTCCGGCTTGATTCCCAGACTGGGGGTGGGACCCCAGGAGGAGAAATCGGAAATGAAGGGGCCGGAGGTCTGGCTGACGCTGATGGTCAGTTTTCCGCTGCCCGCCTGCGCCAGCATGCCGCCGTCCGTCTGAGAAATGGAGCAGACGGGAATCCGGGCATCCGCCACGTTCATTTTGATCTCACCGGATACATTATTATATATGATGATACCCGCCGCGCCCTGCTGCTGGGCGATAATCGCCTTCTCTTCGAAGGTGTTGGAGCCGCGGCGCACCAGCACCAGCTTCCCCTTCACATCCAGCCCGCTGTAGTCCGCAGATCGGCCCGCGCCGGGGATCAGCACATATTCCAGGGTCATTTCCTTCTGATCACCCAGCAGCTCAGCACAGAAATTCTTTTCCTCGCTGGCGCCGTTGGTGGCTTCCACAAAATAGACGATGGTGTCCTGATACAGCAGGTACGGTGTTTTCGTGCCGCTGATGGATGCAACGGAAAAAGCACTGTCATAGGTGGAGGGGGAACCGACCGTGCCGGTATCGGGGTTGGTGGTCAGGCCCAGGTTGCCGTTGGCCGCGGAGCCGTAGGCAGAGCTGTAGCTGTTGGAGGCGGCGGCCACCAGACTGATGCCCGCGTCCCGGATCCGGTCATAAACGCCGTTGATGGCCTCTTCGTCCGACTGGCGGCTGAAACCGCAGGAGGTGCCCAGGGACATGTTGATCACATCCACCCCCAGCACCACGCAGTCTTCCAGTGCGGAGAGAATCCACTCGGATTTCGCCGTATCCTGGGTATCGGAGAAGATCTTCATGGAGACGATCTGGGCATTGGGGGCCACGCCGGTGATGGTATCGTCCTTTCCGGCGATGACACCGGAAACATGGGTGCCGTGATCGTTGTGGGTGGAGTATGGGTCGGTATCGCCATCGGCATAGTCAAAGCCGAAGGGGATTTTTTCACTGATGTACACATTGTCCGCCGTCAGTCCCGGCAGCAGCTTCGCCGCCGTGGTCTGCCCCAGCAGGCTGCCCAGCTGCTGATAGGTCATTGCCAGACGGCCGGAGGTGAAATTGTCGGTGGAGAAGGCGGTGTGATTGTAGTCAATGCCCGTGTCCAGCACGGCCACCACCATGCCGGAGCCATCAAAGCCGGACTGGGAGCCGTCAAAAATGCCGGTGGTGGCATTGATGCTGACGGTATTCTCCACCAGACTGGTCTCGGCAACGTGGTACTGCTCGCCGAGAATGGCCCGAGCCGTTTTGGGCAGGGCGCGGCAGGTGCTTTCAAAGTCCGCCGCCCGGATGGTCAGGGCAAAGCCGGCCAGCACGGTATCGTAGCTGTCGCCCAGCCGATAGGAAACGCCCTTTTTATCCAGCCCGGCCAGAATTTTCTCCGTCTGAGCCGCAATGCTGTCCCGCACGGCCTGTGCCGCGCCATCGCCCCGGGCAAATGCGCCGAGGCTCATGGTTTTATCCGTGGCCTCATAGGCATCGAGCACCGTGGCGGTATCCAGCGAAATGATCACGGATATCTCATCATCGTCCGCGATGCCATCCGGCAGACGATATACGGTGGAGCTGTCGAAATATTTCGTCAGATCGAAATATTCCAGCACATTTTCCAGCTTTTTGATGATGGAGCCATCATCGCCGGCTTCTGCCGCAATCGTCCATACCGGTGCTGCCTGACAGACCAGCACGATCGCCAGCAGCAATGCCATAAACCTTTTCATTGATAATCCCTCTTTGTAAATTCTGCTATTCCGGGTCACAAAGTTGACACAGTTATGACTATTATACCCCATCCGCCACCCTCTTTGCAAGCTATTTCTTGCAATTACTCAATATTTCCCCTTGGTTGACTTTTGAAATAAACGCAGATATAATACAGACAATGACCCAAACCCTATGCCACGCCACCGTTACGGCCGAAAAAGGTGTCATTGCCACACCGGTGCGCACACCAGTGTGGCACCCCCCCGTTCTTCCGCCCGTCCATTGTAGAGGGCGGCATCCGACCCTTGTAATGACAGACAGCTTCCCAATTTACCGCGCAAAACTGCCTTTTCAGTCACAAATCGCCAAATCTGGAGGTTTTTCCATGCATGATGAATTAAAAAATCGGCTTCGGCGTCTGCTGGGGGCGGCCTGCGGCATTTCCATTGCGCTGTGCGGGCTGTGCCTGATGGCCGCCTGCGTCGGCATTTATCGCCGGAGCGGTATATCCTTCTCCCGGCAGGCCGTAGCAGAGGCCTTTGCCCCCATTGCCCCCATCGTCTGGCTCTGTCTGGGACTGACGGTGTTGGACTGCCTGTACCACATCACCGTTCCGGCTGAAAAGGACCGGACAGCACCCCAAAAACGCGCCCGGGTCACACTGGCACGGCTGCGCCGCAGCGTTTCCGTGGAAAACTGCGACCCGGCCACACAGGCGCGTCTTGCCCAGCTGACCCGCAGGGAGCGGCTGCTGCGTCTGATCCGGGGAACGGTCTGCACGGCGGCGGGCATCATCTTCGGACTGTACGCCCTGGATAGCCGCCATTTTTCCGGAGATATCAACGGCTCCATGATCCGGGCCATGATCCGGCTGCTGCCCTGTCTGGCGGCGGCGCTGGGAATCGGGCTGGGAACCGGCCTTGCGCTGGAGCGCTGCGCCCGGGAGCAGCTGGCGCTGCTGCGGGGACTTCCCCGCGCTTCTTCCGAAGAAAACCACCCCTCCTCCACCGCGCCCGCCGTGCTTCGGCTGGTACTTCTGGCACTTGGCGCGGGACTGGTGATTTTCGGCGCGGCCACCGGCGGCATTGCGGACGTGCTGGCCAAAGCCATTAACATCTGCACCGAGTGCATCGGACTGGGGTAAAAGATCATGAAAAAATTATTCTCGCGCGTCAAATCCATGCTGCCCACCCGGCGCAGGATCATCCAGCTCTACACCGCGCTGCTGTTCAACGCCAACTGGAAGGGCTTCTCCTCCGGCAGCATCTATAAAGGAAACACCAAATCCTTCTGCGCGCCGGGCATCAACTGCTACTCCTGCCCCGGCGCCATTGCCGCCTGCCCGCTGGGCTCGCTGCAGGGCGCATTCAGTGCCGACCGCAGCACCCTTTATTATGTCGGCGGCATCGTGCTGCTGTACTGCGTGCTGCTGGGGCGGTTTATCTGCGGCTGGCTGTGCCCCTTCGGCCTCGTGCAGGAGCTGCTGCACAAAATTCCCACCCCAAAAGCAAAGAAAGGGCCCGTCACCCGGGCGTTTTCCTGGGTAAAATACGTCATTCTGGTCTTTTTTGTGGGAATCGTGCCCATTACATACGCCCTGCGGGACGTGCCGCTGCCAGCCTTCTGCAAGTACATCTGCCCTGCCGGGACACTGGAGGGTGGGCTGGCGCTACTGGCCAATCGGGTCAACGAAAGCTATTTTTCCATGCTGGGCCCGGTTTTTACATGGAAGTTTCTGATGATGATCAGCATTCTTGTGGGCTGCGTGTTCGTATTCCGGCTGTTCTGCCGGTTTATCTGCCCACTGGGGGCGCTGTATGGGCTGTTTAATCGGATCAGTGTGTTTGGCATCCGGGTGGATGAAAGCAAATGCATCCACTGCGACAAATGCATCGGCCACTGCAAAATGGACATCCGCCATGTGGGCGACCGGGAATGCATCAGCTGCGGCGACTGCATCGGTGTCTGCCCCACCCGGGCCATCGGCTGGAAGGGACTGCCCCGCCGGAACGCGGCGCAGCACGATGACCACCCCCGCGCCCGGCGGATCACCCGGGCGGCCTGCGCCGTGGTGATGGCGGCGGTGCTGGTGTGTGCCATCGCCTTTTACTGGCAGCAGGCACCTGCCGTGGCCGCCCCGGAGGTGGGCCATAAGGTGGGCGACAGCTGCATGAGTCTTTCCCTGCAACGCATCGGCCTGGCCGGGTTGCCGGACGAAAAGATCGACCCCTCCGCCACAGGACGGATCACCGTGATCAATTTCTGGGGAACATGGTGCGGCCCCTGCGTCAAGGAGCTGCCCGCCTTTGACCGGATCGCCGCCGACTATGCCGACACCGTCACGGTGGTGGCCGTCCATACCGCCATGGTGGCCGATACCGCCCCGGCCTTCATCGCTCAGTATTACCCGGACTCTGCCATCTGCTTCGCGGTAGACGAAGGCGAAGGCTTCTACGGCACGTTCTACACCGCCCTCGGCGGCCGGGACACCTACCCCTATACCGTAGTGCTGGACGAACTGGGTATCATCACCCATATTTTCGTCAGCGCCGTAGAATACGAAGACCTGCAAAAAGCCATCGAAGAAATCAGATAAATACCACAGAGATCGCAGTTTTTGACACAGTTCCCGGCAGGGAAGACAGGGGGCCGATGTGCCTCAATCGGCCCCTACAGAGCGCTCAAAAAGATCGTGTCATTGCGAACCAGCGCGCCACTGGTATGGCAATCCCCCCGTTCTTCCGGAATGTCGGAAAAATGGGGGGATGTTACTTCTAACCGGGGGATTGCCACGCCAGTGACATCAGTCACTGGCTCGCAATGGCAGCATGCTTTTGGGGGTACATCAGGCGATCATGTTATAATACTTGGTATACCAGCTCTTGGTCATGGTGGAGGTGTTATTCAGGAAGATGATATCGGTGATATTCATGTCCCCGAATTCTTCCAGCGCCTTGATCGTGACATAGCGGGCATCGATGACGATGATGTTGCCGTAATGCTCCGTCAGGTAGGGCACGAAGGCGTTGCCGTAAGAGTCCTTGAACACCAGCGCGGTCATATCCTGGGGGTTATCCGGCACGTTAATGACGGTATAGCCATTGTCGCCGTTGATAAAGGACAGGTAGGTGGTCTTGGACGTGTTGATACAGAAATCGTAGGTGCTGGTTTTCCCGTTGGCGTGGATGGTCATGGTGCAGGGCTTGGTGGGGATATAGGCCTCCACCGTATCGTAGAAGCTCTTGACCCGGTCATCCTTGGTGTAGTTATACATGGAGCCGATATAATTGGTGCTGAGGATTTTCTTCTCGAACTGATCGATGGGGGTGGGTGTCAGGCCGACGGACAGGGCGTATTCATAGTAGGCGTAGTACGCGCCCCGCTGTGTCCAGTGGTGGTCGCTCTTGAAGAACAGATATTCATCGGCGTGGGCCAGGAACACGTTTTTCAGATTGACGAAATTCACATCATCGGGCATGACGGCCTCGATCTTGTCCAGAATGGGGCCCTGGGCGGAGATCTTATCGTTGATCTTGGGATCATTGATGGTGATGGTAGCCAGCGGCGCGGTCACCACCGATACCCGGGAATTGGGGAACAGAACGCCAAAACGCTGGTAGATCTCACCCAGACGGGTAGAGTAGGTCTTGTTGAAATAGGACTGGGAATAAGCCGCGCCCTTATAGATGAACAGACCGTTGGGCAGGAAATCGCCGTTATCGCCGCTGGGATCCGGCGTGGACACGGTTTTGACGGTCACGATGCACAGGCAGGAATACTGCTGCCCGTCCGCGCCGGTGACGGTGGCGCTGATGCTGGAGGTTCCGGCGGCCAGGCCCTTGACCACGGCGGTGCCGTCCCCATTGTCGGTCACATAGGCGACATCGGGATTTTCCGCCGTCCAGCACAGCCGGTCATAGCCGGTGCCCACGGTGGCGGTTAGCACACTGGTGGAGCCGGCGGTGAGGGTGATGGCACTGTCGGACAGAGAGATGGGGATCACCGTCGGCTGCGGCGTGGAAGGATCCGTGGGCTCCGGGGGCAGCGACGGGCCGGTTGTGGGAGGCTGGGTCGGGGGAAGCGGCGGCAGCGTCCAGTCGTCATCCGGATCGTCTGTCGGCTCCGTGGCGATGCCGGGGTTGCGGTTGAGCAGGAAGGAGAAATCCTCATCATAGATCCCCTTGAACTGATCGAGCCACGAGGAGAAGTTGACCAGTGTCTCCCGGCCGTAGAAGGTATCGGAGAAGAAGGTGGAAATATCCGCGAAATACTTGCCGCTGACCACATCGGCCAGCCGGAACTCCGGCCATGTGGCCAGTGTCCGGTTCTCGCTTTCGGAGACGGTGGGCCGGTTGGGCTGGAATACATTCAGCA
>CAZMBL010000024.1:0-23634 GCA_964564605.1 uncultured Oscillospiraceae bacterium | reverse complement strand
TGCCCATCACCGCAAAGAAGGTAGTGTACATCTGCTGCGGCAGGTAGGTATACAGTGCCTTCCGGGTGACCAGCGGGAACAGCAGGTCAATGGCGGCGATGGTGCAGGCGCACACAATGTCCAGACAGAAAAGCTTTTTGTGGTTACCGAAATAACTGAGGAAAATCAGCAGCGGCGAACGGTTTTTGAAATCTTTCTGTTTCATTTCTCTCACTCCAATCGCAGGCATTATACCACATCCCGCAAAAAGTTGCAAGCGCAACCGGTGTGTTTTTGCAAAAAATACACCCTGCCGGGTGGCAGGGCCACGATCAGCTGTCATTGCGAAGCGGCAAAGCCCCTGTAGCAATCTCCCGGTCAGACGAACACACAATGATTGTTTTGCAAAAAAGCACCCCCTGCCGGGTGGCAGGGGGTGTAAAGAAAAATATCTTTACTGGACGTGCTTGCGCTGGGCCAGCTCTTCGTTCATTTTGTTCAGGGTCTTCTTGTCCAGATTGTAGATCAGCGCCAGACCCACGAACTGCATCACGGCAGCCAGCAGGAACAGCACCGCTACCAGTCTGCGCAGGGAAACGGCAAAGTCCCAGCTGAGCAGGGTGACATCGATGATGGCCGCGCCGGTCTCCGGATCGGTGGCGTTGTTCACATAGCCCATCCCCTGCATGATCAGCAGCGCAACGGCCGGGCCGATGCCCTGTGCCAGCTTGCGGAAGAAGGAATGCAGAGAATATACAGTCCCCTCTTCCCGGCGGCCGGTTTTCCATTCATTGTAATCAATGGCATCGCCCATCATGGCCCAGGAAACGGTGGAGTAAATGCCAAGACCCAGACTGTAAACCAGCTGGCAGAGAATGTATACCACAAGATCCATGCCGGTATTGTCCGGCAGCATAATGAACATGCCCAGGCCGCCCACGATGGAGCAGATGGAACCGACAACGGACAGCTCCTTCTTGCCGTACTTCGTCACCATTTTGCGGGCCAGCGGGGTAAACAGCAAAATGGGGATCATGGCAAACAGCTGCACCACACCGGAGATCGCCGTATTCTTGAAATAGATCTGGAAGGTTACGCTCACGGCGGTGGTAGCGCCCTGCATACCGATGAACATACCCATGGCCGCAATGGTCGCGCCCACGGCAGGACGGTTGCGCAGGAAATTGCCCATTGCGGTGAATACGTTGAACTTGGGTTGATCATCGCTGACGGTCACCTCCGTGTCCACACGGATAACGGTGTTGCGTATCATAAACTGGAAGCAGAAGAAGCCCAAAATGCCCATGACAAAGGCAGCCAGGAAAACCATGTTGCCGTTGAGGGACTCGTCCTCATTGTAGATCAGCAGGGGCAGAATGACCATGGGCAGCATATTGCCCACCATAGAGCCGATGGAGCGCCATGCCGACAGAGAGGCCCGATCCGCCGGATCATCGGAGATCAGCGACAGCAGGGAGCCATAGGGTACGTTGGCCACGGTGTAGAACGCATCCCAGATCACATATCCGGCGATGAAAATGAACGCCTTGGCGATCTGCGGGGCCTGCGGCACCGGTATGAAGCAGCATGCGCCACCGACGATCAGGCCGATGGAGCCGGCCCAGATGTATGTCAGGAACTTGTTTCTCTTGTACTTATGCTTATCCGCGTCCACGATGGAGCCGATCAGCGGATCGTTGATTGCATCCCACACCTGCACGATGATCAGCAGCAAGGAATACCATGCGCTCATGCCCATGACCTGTGTCCAGAACAGGGCCATGGTGCTCTTCAGGGCAAAGCTCATGTTGCAGCCGAGGTCGCCGGCGGCGTAGGCAATGGAGTCGCGGATGCCGAATTTGCGATGCCCGTTGGCATCGAGTTGAACGGGTTTTTTCGCCATAATGATAACATCCTCCTTCTTTTCACGGGCGCACGGAGCCCGGGCTCGGGTGTACCATTATTATAAATCATGAACATTTTGTAAACCAGCGCCAGAATGGCACTTCTGTGACACCCCCCGCCAGTTTTTTCGCTGTTTTTTCTGGCAGACTGCACAGAATGATTGACGAAATCAACATTATTATGTTATATTTTATAAAAAGGGGGCACGGAATTAATGTACAAGATCTGCAAATCCGAACAATCCACCCAGCGGCAGCGCCAGCTGGAGGAAGGGCTTCTGCGGCTGATGGGCGAATGCGACTATGACAGCATCAGCGTCAGCGACCTTTGCAGCCGACTGCGTGTGCCCCGCAAATCCTTCTACCGCTATTTTTCCGGCAAAGACGGTGCGCTGCACGCGCTGATCGATCATACCCTGCTGCGATACGAAGAGTTCAATCCCTTCGTGTCCTCCGGCGAAAAGCGCAGTCTGCAGCGGGAACTGACAGGTTTTTTCCGCTTCTGGCTGGAACAGAAGCCTTTTCTGGACGCTCTGAGCCACAGCCATATGGACGGCATTCTGGTGGAGCGCTCCATGCGCCATGCACTGGGCGTCTCCGGTGTTCCCGCCCGGTTTCTGCCGGCCGGTGACCCGGAGCTGCGGCGGCAGACGGTGCAGTTTTTTGTCAGCGGGCTGATGAATATGGTTCTGTTCTGGCACCGGGACGGTTATCGCCCCGCTCCGGAGCAGATGGCCGCTATGGCCGTCCGGCTGATCGGGCAGCCACTGTTTCCCACGCAGAACATTGAGCTGTAAATATGAGAACCCGGTGCGCACACTGCTTCGCAATGACTGCTTCGTCCGGTTCGACGATCTTTCCCTCTTTCCGCTGTCACAGCTTTCGCCTGTTTTTCAGTTCTGCACCCGGTGGTGGCAGGTGGGGCTTTGCTCTGTCAGGGGCAGAAATCGGTAGCCATTGCGGCTGCCCCAGCGCAAGATCCGCTCCACCGCACGGATGCTGCATGCATTCAGATCGTGCTGCAGCACCACCGCCCTTTCCCGCCCCCGGATGCCGCTGATCACATTGCGGCTGATTTGCTCCGGATCATCGCAGCCGTAGGCATCGCCGCTGTCCACATTCCAGTCAAAATAGACAAAGCCCGCCTCCGTCACCCGGCGGGTCAGTTTTGTCATGATCCCGGCGCAGTAGTGGCGGCTGACGGTATTGGAGCTGCCGCCGGGAAAGCGCAGCAGCATCGGCGTTTCCCCGATTTTATCCCGGATCAGCGCCTGCATGGCATAAAGATCCTCCATGAAGGCTTCTTCACTGCTGTAAATGGCTGCAAAATCGTGGCTGTAGGAGTGGATTCCAATACTGTGCCCCGCCGCGGCCATGGCCGGAAGCAGCCGATCCATCTCATAGCCCGTATTGACCAGAAAGAATGTTGCCTTCGCCCCGTACCGCTTCAGCAGCTCCAGCAGTGCTTCGGTACCCGGCCCGGGGCCATCGTCAAAGGTCAGATAGATTACCCCGCCGCTTTCGGGCATTGCGTCCGCCGCTACAGGCACTATCGGCATCAGCAGCAACGCCAGCAGCAGACTTACCGCTTTTTTCCACATAAAACCGCCCCTTTTTCATCGTTTCTATTGTTTCTCCGATGGACAATTTTATGCCGCCGCCGGGCGGTTTTCTTTTTGCAAAAAATGGCCGCAGGATGCATATCCCACGGCCATTTTAGATATTGCGCATCCCATTGGGACACGGCTTGATGTCTGGATTGTGATTATGGCACGATTGTCTCTTCATCGCCTGATTTTTCCATAAAAGGCCCGGCCAGTTCCCGGCAGATCACCCGGTACGCCGGCGCATAGGCCGCCCGATAGGTCGGGCTGTGGGACACCATCGGGCACCCAGCCGCCAGATACGGCCCCAGATACGCCTCCAGCGCATCGGAGGTAAAGCACATGCTCCCCTGCTCTGTCAGTCTGCGCAGCAGCTCCAGCTTTTGGGAAAGGGTCGCCCCGCCGCCACCGGACAGCTCCGCACTGCGCACAAATACCTGCCCCAGCATCTCCAGCTTTTCCGGCGGCACGGCCCCGAGATACACCCGCACAAGACCGTTGCCGATGGGCTCCGGCGGCAGCTTGGCCGCATTGGGGGGCAGCGTCTCATATTCCCGCCGCAGCATCCGCATGCAGCTTTCCACATTGCGAATCAGGTGACCGCAGCCAAACTCATTCTGCCAGATCAGCTTCACCGCGTCCTGCGGCTCCATCCCGGGATACCGGGCCGTATGCAGGCGCAGGATCTGTTCCAGTTCACACATGAAATCTGTCATACTCCTCATAGCAGTCCAGGCAGAGCTTCTTCTCCCCTGCCAGCCGGATCCAGTTGCTTCCGGTCATTTCCCCGCAGCCGTCACAGCGGCAGCTGCCGAACAGCCGTGCCCGCTCCGGCAACGCAATCTTCACGGGGCACACATCAAACAGCTGCTCCGGCTCACTGTGCAGATACCAGTCAAGGCTCTGCTCCTTCTTGATTCCCGCCGGCAGAGGCTTCAGAACCAGCCGGACGCTCCGGCCATCACTGCGGCGGTAGAAGGAATACGCCTGCTTGCCCCGCATGTGAAACAGCAGATTTCCCTTGCCGATGCTGCAACCGAGCATCACCTGCACCGCGTCGACACTGCACGCATCGTTTTCCGCAATGCAGACCACCTGTTCGTCCGCCGAAAAGGTCAGCCCCAGCAGCCGCGAAGCATACACGCCGGCCTGATACCCGATGGCCAGCCCGCCACAGGCATGGCCGTGGAAGGCCACGCAATCTTCCCATGTTTTCATTGTATCCTCCTAATCCACCAGCACAAGATGCCGGTCTCCCAGCTGCACCGGCTCTGCGCGCACACCGTAGGCCGCCTGCAGCGCCTCACTGTCGAGAATGCGCCAGTCCCCCTGCCGGAATACCCCGCCGTCCTTCATCAGCACAAAGGCATCGCAAAAGCGCAGCGCCAGATTCAGATCATGAATGACCATCACCGCCATGCGGCCATCCTCCCGGCAGATCTGCCGCACCAGATGCAGCACCTGATACTGATTTTGAATATCCAGCGCACTGGTAGGTTCATCCAGCAGCAGCACCTTCGCCTGCTGGGCCAGCGCCCGGGCCAGCATCACCTTCTGCCGTTCGCCGCCGGACAGCTCGCTTAAAAATCTGCCCCGCAGATCATCCAGCCCCAGCCGGTCCATGGCCTCATGGACAATGGCGTGATCCTCCGGCGTAAAACCCCAGCGCATATAGGGCCGCCGCCCCAGCATCACCACATCGTGGACGGTCATCTCCATGGCAGGTACACTCTGCCCCACGAACGCCACCTGCCGGGCCACCTGCCGGGCGGACATGGCAAGAAGATCCTGCCCATCGAGCAAAACCCGTCCCGCCTCCGGGCGCAGGATATGATTGAAGCATTTGAGCAGAGTGCTTTTACCCACACCGTTGTTACCCAGAATGGCCAGCAGTTGCCCCGGCTCCACACGGAAGGACACATCCCGCAGCACATCCGGGCCGCCACGGTAATGATAGCTCAGATTTTCGATCTGCATCATGGTCTGCGCCCTCCCCGAAACAGCAGGTACAGGAAAATCGGCCCGCCCAAAAAGGAAGTGATGGCGCCGATGGGCAAAATTACGGGGCTGATCACCGTTCTCGCCGCCAGATCGCTCAGCAGCAGTACCGCCGCGCCGCCCATCATGGCACCGGGAATCAGGAAGACATGGTTGTTGCCCACCACCAGCCGCACCACATGGGGGGCCACCAGCCCGATGAAGCTGATCAGTCCCACCCGGGACACCACCACCGAACTGCACAGGCAGCACAGCAGTACATTGACGAGGGTCAGCCGCCGGACGTGGATACCGAGACTGACGGCGGTCTCCTCGCCGCTGAGCAAAGCATTGTAATCCCAGCGGTGGGCGATGGCATAGAGGCCCAGCACCGCCACCACCGGTGCCATAAGGCGCAGATCCTGCCAGCCGGTGCTGCCAAGGTCGCCAAAAGTCCAGAATACCAGTGTGGAAAGCTGCACTTCATCGGCAAAATACTGGATCAGGGTGGTTGCGCCGGAGAACATGGAGCTGATGGCTACACCGGCCAGCACAATTCCCTCCGGGCTGACCTGCCGGAACGCGGACAGACACAAAATCACCACCGCCACCGCCACGGAACCGGCAAAGGCGCACAGGGAAATGCCAACCCCGGCACTGCCGTTGAGCCCCAGCACCACAATGGCAAAGGCTGCACCGAAGCCGGCCCCCTGGGATACCCCCAGTGTGGAGGCCGATGCCAGGGGATTTTGCAGTACCGACTGCAAAATGCACCCCGCCAGCCCCAGCCCGGCCCCGGCTAGGATGGCCGTGCAAATCCGGGGCAGCCGGTTCTGCCGCACCACGAGGTTGACTTTATTGTCCGAGGAAAGGCCGAAAATGCCCCGCAGCAGCTCCGAAATGGGGGTATTATAGGAGCCTGCGCACAGGCTCAGCAGCACCGCACCCAGCAGCACCACCCCAAGAAGCAGCAGAAATGATATGTTTTTTACTCTCTTTTTATGGTAAGCCGGGTCGATGCCCTTATGCTCCAAGGTCGATCGGACGGAATTCATACCCCGCCTCCTTCAGATCTTCATAGGGATTTTCCCCCAGCAGCAGGCGGAAGATCTCCCCTGCCTTTTCTGCCGGGTCAATGTCCCGGAACTGCTCCGGGTAGAGAATGCAGGCGGCATAGTACGCATCCGCCAGCGCCGTTTCCAGATTCGAGGCAAAGGAACGGAAGGAAATCTGGGAATAGACTCGCCCTTCCTGCACCGCCGTCAGAGCCTGATAGAAATCCGGGTTCTTTGCGTAATCCTCCTCGATCAGGCTCATGCCGTTGAAATCCAGAAAAATCACATCCGGATCCCAGTCGAGGATTTTCTCCGTGTCGATACTGAAAGCGCCGCTTTGCCCCGTGCTGTCCGCCAGATTCCGGGCATGGATCAGCGATAGCGGGCCGTAACCCGCCTCCGTTCCCTCCAGACCATTGGCGCCCTTGAAGGACACACCGCCCACATACACGGTGGGCTTTTCACTGTCCGGTACGGCGGCGGTGCGGCTGTCCAAATCAGCGCAGATTGCCAGAAGGCCCTGTGTCAGCTCCTGCGCCCGTTCCTCTGTGCCGTACAGCTGCCCCAGAATGGAAATGGTCTCAAAAGCCGCATTGTCCAGTGTGGAGTCACTGCCCCGCACTACCACCACCGGGATGCCCGTACGCTGCTGCAAATCGTCCGCCTTCACCGTGGCCGAGGTACTCATGACGATCACCTGCGGCGCGGCGGCAATGATCTGCTCCACATAAGGCACCCCGTTGGTGCCAATCACGGGAAGGTCCCGGAATATTTCAAAATTCACATAGTTGTACAGCCGGGAAATGCCGGAAGTGATCTCGTAATCCTCCACGCCCACCATCCGATCCGCCGCGCCCAGATAGCAGCTGTAGCGAAGGGCCCCCACACCCACGCAGACGACCCGGCTCACATCCTCCGGCAGCCAGACCTGCCGCTCCAGCGCATCAGTCAAAAGTCTTTCATTCTCCGTCCCGCCGTCCCCGGCCGGGGCGCAGCCGCTGAGCAGCAGCAGACCGCAAAGCAGCACGCAAAGGAGCTTTTTCATGCAAAATCCCCCTAAAATCAATCTGCCGTGATTATACCCGGCAGAAGCAGACTCCGCAAGCCCCCCGGGGGGATGATTTTGGTGGAAGCACTGCCAAAACTGCAAAAAAACACGGCGGCGTTGCCACAACGCCGCCGTACCGTTTCATCTTAATCCCTCAGCGGAACGCCATTGGCATCCACCGGAGCCCTGTCGCAGAAGATCATGATGCCCTCCACCAGACCCCAGATACCGGCCACAACCGGGCCGACGAGCACACAGAATCCGAACACACAGATCATCAGCTGTGCAACAGCCTTACCCGTGTAGCCCAGGTAGAAGTTGTGGATACCAAGACCGCCCAGAAAAATACCCAGCAGACCTGCCGCCAGCACCGGCAGGCTCCAGAACACCGGATGGAAAGAAAATGCCCCCCGGAAATCCAGTCGCAGTGCCGCAATCCACGCACGGCTCATGCCGCAACAGGGGCACGGAATTCCCGTCAGGCGGCGAAAGAGGCAGGGTGTACCACGCCATACCGCCACCAGCAGCACCAGCCCCAGCGCAATCAGCATCGCCAGCCGGAGCAGAAATGCGCTCCAACAATTCTTCATGGGCCTCTTCCCTCCGCTCGGCTTTCGGGGCTGCCGCACCGGTCATTCCCGTTATGAAAGTATAGCATAGCCTGCGACAAATTGCAAGCAATTTATGGGATTTTGCGCAAAGGGGGCCATGTGTGAATTGACAAGCTTTTTCCCATTTGATATAATGTTATCCTATTTCTGTACCGGAGGGAACAATATGAGTATTCTGGATCTGGTTTTGCTGGCACTGGGGCTGAGCATGGATGCCTTTGCCGTTTCCATCTGCAAGGGGCTGTCCGTCCGCCATGCAGGGCTGAAAACCCAGGCCATCTGCGGTGGCTGGTTCGGCAGCTTTCAGGCCATCATGCCGCTGCTGGGCTATTTTCTCGGGGCGCTGTTTTATGAGGCCATCTCTTCCTTTGACCACTGGGTCGCTTTCGGTCTGCTGGCCCTGATCGGACTCAATATGTTGCGGGAGGCTTTTTCCGCCGGAGACTGTGACGAGAACGATAACGGCGATCTATCCGTCAAAACCATGTTCCTCATGGCTGTTGCCACCAGTATCGATGCACTGGCGGTTGGCATTTCCCTTGCCATGACCGGCGATGTGAATATTTACATAGCCATCGCCCTGATCGGTGTGGTAACTTTTCTCATGTCCGCGCTGGGCGTCAAGATCGGAAGCGTCTTTGGCAACCGGTTTGAGAAAAAGGCGCAGGCGGCCGGTGGTTTCATTCTGATTTTGCTGGGGCTGAAGATCCTGCTGGAGCATCTGGGGGTTCTAGTCTGATGCGCCGCAGCCGGTTTCGTCTGATCCTGTGCAGCGCCCTGTGCGTGGCAACGGTGTGCCTGATCTGGGGAAATTCCCTGCTGGACGGCAACTCCTCCGGATCCATCAGTGGCGGTTTCAGCGCATGGATTGGGCAGTTCCTCCCTTTTCTCTCCCCGGACGCACCGAATGGCCACTATTTATTGCGAAAATGCGCCCATTTTTCCATCCATTTTCTGCTGGGGCTGGAGACCTGCTGGCTGGTATCCATGCTCTGCCGCCGCAGAGTCTTTCTGCGGACGCTGAGTCTGTGCGCCTGCGTTGCCATGATCGATGAGAGCATCCAGCGGTTTGTTCCCGGGCGCTGCGGCTGCGTGAGCGATGTGGTGCTGGACTGCTGCGGCGCAGCCTGTGGCATTCTCCTGCTGCTGGCCGCTGGCCGCGTTTTGCGCAGAAGCAAACATGCAGCACTGCAATAACCCATTTGTGGTGTGACACCCCCCTGTTAGACGCAACATCCCCCGGTTTTTCCGACACACAGCTCGGAAAAACCGGGGGATTATCACATCAGTGACACATGATCTGTTTTTACTCCAGCTCCCGGACGATGTCGGCAACAATGCGGCGGACATCCGCCATGGTGGAGACGGACGAAACCTGATTTTTATAGTAGGCGCTGTGGGACACGCCCCGCAGGTACCATGCCAAGTGCTTTCTTGCTTCCAGACAGGCGATTTTCTCCCCTTTATCGGCATAGGCCAGCTCTGCCTGCCGCAGAGCCACCGCCATCCGCTGCGCCAGCGGCGGCCTTTCCGGGACGGCTTCTCCGGCCATTGCAGCCCGAACCTGCTGGAAAATCCACGGATCCCCGAAGGCGGCGCGGCCGATCATCAGCCCATCCGCCCCGGTGCGCCGCAGACACCTGAGCGCCGAGTCCGCGTCCACCACATCGCCGTTGGCGATCACCGGGATGGACAGCTGCCGCTTGACCGCCGCAATGGTATCCCAGTCCGCCGTGCCGGAGTAGAGCATACTGCGGGTACGGCCATGCACCGTGACAAGATCCGCGCCACACTGTTCCATCCGGCGGGTAAAATCCAACACATTGATGCTGCCCCGATCCCAGCCTAGGCGACACTTGACGGTGACGGGGACATCCACCGCCCTGCGCACGGCGCTGACGATCTCCCCGGCCAGCTCCGGCGTGCGCATAAGGCCGCAGCCATCGCCGGAATTTGCAATTTTCGGCATGGGACAGCCCATGTTGATATCGATAAAATCACAACCGGAAATTTCCAGCGCCAGCGCGGCGGCCTGCGCCATGATCTGCGGATCGTTGCCGAAAATCTGCGCGCCGCAGATGCCGGTACCGGTACGGCTCAGCAGCGCCGCGCTTTTTTTATCCTGATACACCAGCGCCCGGGAGGAGACCATCTCCGTCACCGTGACACCGGCACCCAACCCGGCGCAAATCTCCCGAAAGGCCAGATCCGTCACCCCCGCCATGGGCCCAAGAAACAGCGGATTGTCGATCCGCAACGCTCCAATGTACATATGTGCTCTCTCTTTCCCCTGTTTGTCCCGCCGACACGGCTGTGCCGCGATTGAACGGCCCGGAAGCGGTCATAGCCGCGCCCGGGCTTTCATTATAGCACAGCTGTATCGATTGCGCAAGTCAAAGCAGCACACTCAGAAGCCAGATTGCCCCGGTAGCGGCCGCGCCAAGAGCGCTCCAGAACGCTCCGTAGAGCCAGATGCTCCGCCTTTTACGGGGTGCTGGGCCACGAATGGCCTGCTGCGCCTGCCGCAGAAGCATTTCGTCCGTGACTCCCTGTGCTACCGCGTCGTCGTGTAAAATGAAAATTGCCTGCTCGAACAGCTTCCTGTCCGGTGAGTTGACAACGATCACCTGTCTGGAAATCCCCTTAATCATGGCCAAGCCCTCCCTTTTTCTTCCAGTATACCCCCTCCGGTATAAGGCCATACCCACAAAAAGAAAAAGCACGCCGCAGAATTTGCAGCGTACCGATGTGCCTCAATCGTCCCCTACGAATGGTGCGTCAAAAAGATGTGTCATTGCGAACCAGTGCGCACACTGGTGTGGCAACCCCCCCGTTCTTCCGGAATGTCGGAAAACGGGGGGATTGTACCTCTATCCGGGGGATTGCCACGCCAGTGACAGCAAGACTTTGTGGGATTGCCACGTCGGCTGCGCCGCTTCGCAATGCCAGCAGGACTTTAGATGATTGCCTCACATTATGGCGATTTCGGTGCTTTTGTCATGCCGGACGGGCGGCGGCGCGGCGAACCTGCCGGCGGTAGATCACGATGAAGGCCACAAATTCGAAAGCGAAGGTCAGCACCCACGAAATCGGGTAGGACACGAACAGTGTGCTGGGTCTGGGGTCCTGTGCAAACACGGTGTAGATCCAGCCGATTCGCATGCCGCAAATGCCCAGCACCGATATGACCATGGGCGTGATGGAGCTTCCAAGTCCCCGCAGCACGCCGGTGGTGACATCCATGATTCCCAGCAGAAAATACGGCAGACACACATACAGCAGTTTCTCGGATCCGGCGGCCAGCGACTTCGCCATATGGTCAGACTCGGAAATATAAATGCGCAGCAGCGGCTCCCGTGCAAGATACACACCGCCGCCCGCCACAATGCCCAGCACCGCCACGCAACCCATGCAGATCCCCATGGTGCGGCGAACCCGGTCGAACTTTCCCGCGCCCATATTCTGGCCGGTGAAATTGATAGCCGTCTGGTGGAAGGCGTTCATCACCACATACACGAAGCCCTCAATGCTGGAAGCGGCGGTGCTGCCCTCCAGAAACACATCCCCGAAGGAATTGACCGAAGACTGGATCAGCACATTGGAGATGGAAAACAGAGAGCCCTGTATGCCGGCAGGCAAACCCAGCCGGACGATTTTCAGAATCTGCGCCTTGTAAATGCGCATTTTTTGCAGGTGCAGCTTCACTGCATCCGTGCGGCGCATCAGGGCCCGCACCACCAGCCCGGCGGAAATGGCCTGCGAAATAATGGTCGCCAGCGCAACGCCGTCCACATTCATACCGAGACCCAGCACAAAAATCAAATTCAAAATCACATTGCAGGTGCCCGCAATGGTCAGATACACCAGCGGCCCCCGGGTATCCCCGGCCGCCCGCAGCAGCGCGCCGCAGAAGTTATAGACCATGTTAAACACCATGCCGCAGAAATAAATCTGCATATAGGTAGTGGCATAGGGCAGCACCGTATCCGGGGTATCCATCCAGCGCAGGAAGGTTCCGGCGCAGGTGATCCCAACCACGGTCAGCACCACACCGCCGATGATGGCCGTTGGCAGCGCGGTATGAACGGTGCGGTGAACGGCCTCATCATCCCGGCAGCCGATGGCGTGGGCCAGCGTGACACCAGCACCGGCAGACAGGCCGATGAACAGGTTGACAATCAGGTTGGTGATGGCATTGGTCGCACCCACGGCGGACATATAAATACCGCCCTTGGAGCCAACAACCACAAGATCCGCCGCATTAAACAGCAGCTGCAGCAGTCCCGTCAAAATAATGGGTATGGTATAAGAGACAATGCTGGGGAACATCGGCCCGTGGAGCATGTCCTGTCTGTTCTTGTTCATAGCGTCTCATTTCCTTCAATTGAAAAATGTTTTTTGTATTATACCCCCGGAATTTGAAATGCGCAAGGGGTTTTGCCGGAAAATGCCGGATTTTGGTCACCAAAAAAACAGGATTTACTGTCATCTTTTTTGGCAAAATGCCACTTTCGCCAACTATCAAAAGTGAATTGACAGCTGTGTTATAATACGAAATGAAAGATGTCCGGCAGGGGCCGGACAGCCTCAAGGAGAAAAATATGAAAAAAATCTGTCTGAGTCTGGCGTTGTGTCTGTTGATGCTGTGCGCCTGCGCCCCGGCCGGGCCAGGCACGCCCATCGTGGCCACCACCCGACCGGTTTACGATCTGGCCACGGCCCTGTGTCAGGGCACCGGGCTGGAAATCGGGCTGCTGATACAGGAAAACGTCTCCTGCCTGCACGATTATTCCCTGTCCACCACACAGATGAGGCTGCTGGAGCGGGCGGAGCTGGTGCTGGCCTCCGGGGCCGGGCTGGAGAGCTTTCAGCAGGAGCTGCTGGAGCGGTGTGAGCATGTGGTCAGCTGCGCCGAGGGCGTGGCGCTGATCGAATGCGAAGATATCCACGACCATGGCCACGACCATGACCATGAGGCCGATCCCCACATCTGGCTGGCACCGGAAAACGCCATGATCATGGCGCACAATATCTGTGCCGCACTGGAAGAAGCCCATCCTGCCCAGGGTTCCCTCTTCCGGGAAAATCTTTCCCGGCTGCTGCAGCAGCTGGAAGATCTGCAGCAGTACGGTGAGCAGACTCTGCGCTCCCTTTCCTGCCGGGAGCTGATCACCTTCCACGATGGCTTTTCCTATCTGGCACAGGCCTTTGATCTGACCATTCTGGCCACTGTGGAGGAAGAGTCCGGCAGCGAAGCCTCCGCCCGGGAGCTGATCGAGCTGATCGGGCAGGTGCGGCAGCGCAATCTGCCTGCCGTGTTCTGCGAGACAAACGGAAGCCGTGCCGCAGCGCAGATCATTGCCGCAGAAACAGGCACCGGGCTTTTCACGCTGGACACGGCCATGGGCGAAGGAAACTATCTGGATACCATGTATCAAAACATTGCTGTATTGAAGGAGGCGCTGGGATGAAACCAACCGTTCACGGCGGCGCATGCGGCGAGTCCTGCTGCCTGCGGGTGCAGGATCTTTCCGTGACCATCGGAAACGAAACCATCCTGTCCGATGTAAATATGCACGTTCACTGCGGAGAAATGGTGGCTCTGATCGGCCCAAACGGTGCCGGAAAAAGCACCCTGCTCAAGGCCATCCTCGGCCAGCGGGAGTATGACGGGGTGATTGCCTTCTCCTCCCCCGGTGCCCGGACCCGCAGGCCCCGCATCGGCTATGTGCCCCAGAGTCCGGCCTTCGACCCGGGCGACCCGGTGTCCGTTGCGGATCTGTTCGCCTGCTGCCATAGCCGCCGCCCGGCCTTTCTGGGGCTGTCCTCCAAAACCCGGGAGCAGGTGCTTGACTGCCTTGACAGAGTTCACGCAACCGATCTGATCGACCAGCGCATCGGCACCCTCTCCGGTGGCGAGCTGCAGCGGGTGCTGCTGGCGCTGGCGCTGGAGCCGGTACCCAATATTCTGATTCTGGATGAGCCTCTGTCCGGTGTGGACGTAGAGGGGCAAACCGGTCTGATGGACATGCTCGACGAGATCCGCCGTACCTATGACCTGTCCATTTTGATGACCACCCACGATTTTTCCATCCTGCCCCGCTATGCCGATCAGGTGACATTGATTGACCACCGGGTCGTCCGGCAGGGCACGGCGCAGGAGGTTCTTTCCTCCCGGGAGTTCCGGGAAATCTTCCGCATGGCAGGAGGTGACCCGCAGTGAGCATAGGGGAACTGTTTTCCTATCAGTTTATGCGAAACGCCATGCTGGCCGTTGTGATCATGGGGCCGCTGTTTGGACTGCTGTCCACAATGATCGTTACCGGCCGCATGAGCTTTTTCTCCGATGCGCTGGGGCATTCTGCTTTCACAGGCATTGCCATCGGCTGTATCTGCGGTGTGGCCGCGCCGCTGTGGGTGGCCGTGGTTTTCAGTGTCGTGTTTTCACTGCTGTTTTCCTATGTGCGGATGCGCAGCAATCAGGCAGCGGACACTCTGATCGGCGTGTTTTCCAGTGCCGCAGTGGCGCTGGGTATCTTCGTGGCCACCCTTGGTGGCGGCAGCTTCACCAAATACAACCAGTATCTCATCGGTGACATTCTTTCCGTCACCACCGGGCAGCTCATTGCACTGGCCGTGGTGCTGGCGGCCGTAGTGGCATTCTGGGTGCTTTGCTCCAACCGGCTGACGCTGGCCTCCATCCATCCCCAGCTGGCAGCCTCCCGGGGCATACCGGTGCGGCTGTCGCAGACGCTGTTCACCACCGCCATCGCCGTTGTGGTCACCCTGACCATTTCCAGCGTGGGGCTGATGATCCTCAATTCTCTGCTGGTGCTTCCAGCCGCCGCAGCCCGGAATGTGGCAAAAAATCTGCGGCAGTATCACCTGCTGTCGGTACTGTTTGCCCTGTTCAGCGGAATTATCGGGTTGCTGGCCTCCTTCTATCTGAGCTCTTCCGCCGGGGCCGCCATTTCTCTGACGCTGGCAGCCTGCTTTGCCGTCACCTTCTGCTTACGAAAGGTTCGGGGATGACCATGGAAAACGTTACCATCACACCCATTGCCCACATCCGCAGCGACTTTTCCGGTAAATTCGGCATTCCACGGCAGAGTGGCATTGTGCCCCAGCTTCGTGCAGAAATCGTATTCGAGCCGGAGTACCGTGTGGCCGATGCTCTGCGCGGGCTGGAGGGTTTTTCCCATCTGTGGCTGATCTGGCAGTTCAGTCAGGCGGTGCGCCCCGGTTGGTCTGCCACCGTTCGCCCGCCCCGACTCGGCGGCAACACCCGCATGGGTGTGTTTGCCACCCGCTCTCCCTTCCGGCCCAACCATCTGGGGCTTTCCTGTGTGGAGCTTCTGGGAATGGAGCGGCGGGAGCAGGAGGGTACCGTGCTGCTGGTAGGTGGCGCCGATCTGCTGGACGGCACCCCGATTTTTGACATCAAGCCCTACATCGCCTATTCCGACAGCCGTCCCGATGCTCTCGGTGGCTTCACCGGTGGCACGGAGGGTACGGTGCTGGATGTGGACTTTCCGGAGCCCCTGCTGACGCTTTTGCCGCCGGACAAGCGGGAAGCCGCCATTGGCATTCTGGCCCACGACCCCCGCCCCAGCTACCAGAACGACCCCCAACGGGTGTACGGTTTCCACTTTGCCGGGTATGAACTCCGTTTCCGGGTGGAAGAAAATCGCCTGATAGTTCTGGAAGTGCAGAAACTGTAAAAAAGCGGCGCACCGGGCGGTGTGCCGCTTTCTGTTTTTTAATCTGCCGTTCCGCCCGAAAAATCCGGGGGATTGCTACACCAGTCTGCGGACTGGTGTAGCAATGACATGTGTCTTATTCTGCACCATCCGTAGGGGCCGATTGAGGCACATCGGCCCCCTTGCGCAACGTTCGATGTTTTACCGTATTGGCCCGGTGAATGCCGGGTCGGAAGAGGTGCTTCCCGAAGGGAAGCATCGCAAAAGGTGACAATGCCTCGGCACCCGGTTCTTAGCGTAGAGGGCGGCATCTCTGACGCCCCTTGTCTCATCCCTGCAATGACCGGTCACGCCTGCACAAGGCGGACGAAGGATGCTCTGTCTGCCGCTTTGAAATAGGCGGAGCCTGCCACCAGCACCTGCGCGCCGTTTTCCTTGCAGATTGCCTGGGTCTGGGCATCCACGCCGCCGTCCACTTCCAGCAGGCAGCCGGGATTGACTTCATCGAGCATCCGGCGCAGCCGGCGCAGCTTTGGCATCTGATCGGCCATGAATTTCTGCCCGCCGAACCCCGGCTCCACCGTCATCACCAGAATCATATCACATTTTTCCAGATACGGGATAGCCACCTGTGCCGGCGTGCGGGGTTTGAGAACGATGCCGGCCTTGCACCCCAGCGCATGGATGCGGTCGAGGGCCTCGAGGGTGTTGTGGGGCTGATCCGCCTCCACATGGATGGTCAGCCAGTCGGCACCGGCCTTGACGAAATCCTCCACATAGCGGGCCGGACGGTCGATCATCAGATGCACATCCAGCGGCAGCTCCGTCACCCGGCGCAGTGCCTGCACCACCGGAATGCCAAAGGAAAGATTGGGGACAAAAATGCCGTCCATCACGTCCACATGAACCCAGTCTCCGCCGTTTTCGGCAATATTGCGCACATCCCGCTCCAGATTTACAAAATCAGCCGCCAGAATGGAAGGAGAGATCTTTGCCATTTTGAATACCTCCGTGCTTTTTTTCCTGATTTTACCACAGTACACGAAAAAATGCAACTTTCCCCTGCCCCGGACGCATATTTTTTCTTCTGGCGTATAAAATAACGGCGTATCTTATGATCAAAGGAGGTCAGAATATGAACTGTCATGCCAACAAATCCATCGAATGCACCGTTCAGCAGTGCGCCAATCACTGCTGTGACTCCAATTTCTGCACACTCGATCGCATTCTTGTGGGCACCCACGAGACCAACCCCACCATGGACCAGTGTACGGACTGCAAGTCCTTCCGCAGAAAGTAACCGGCAAAAATGAACCGGGCGGCCGATGGCCGCCCGATTTTTCCGGAAAGTGGCAACGAACGGAAGGGTTTCTCTTGACGAATCGATCGCAATGCGCTATGATAACCCATGGAAAATACCGGAAATTTATGAAAAATTAGCGTCCTGTACACATTCTGGTCATATTTTTCCCCTATCATGACAACATAAACCGTTTGGGAGGATCTGCACATGGATACCTTTGAAAATCAGAATACATCCCCGGAGGAAACGCCTCAGGAGACCCCACAGCCCCAGACCGAATACCGCGGCACCGGCACCGGCCGCCGGGAGGAAACGGGCTCGGATCAGGCAACCTACACCGCCTACCATACGCCGCCGCAGAACGGCGGATATCAACCGCCTTACTATCAGGTGCCTTCCTATCAGGGCTATTACCAGAGCGGCTCCGCTCCCCAGCCCAAGCCGCCCAAAAAGCGCAGCGGCGGCAAGGTGGCCCGCCGGGTGCTGGCCGCGGTACTGGCCCTTGTGGTGCTGGCCGGCTGCTGTACCGCCACCGCTTATCTGACCAGCCGCTACTGGATGAGTCAGGACAGTGCCAATCTCAGGCTGTATATTGATCAGCGGGTGAACGCCGTCCTGTCCGGCACCGACACGGGCAGCAGCTCCGGCAGCACCACCAATGTTGTCGTTACGGTCAACGGTCTGTCGAGCAGCGAGATTTATGAAAAGAACATCGGCAGCGTGGTTGCCGTCACCTGTACCGTCAGCTCCGGCCGTGGACAGACCTATGGCACCTCCGCAGGCACGGGCTTCATCATTTCCGAGGACGGCTTCATTGTCACCAACTACCATGTTGTGGAAGATGCCGTATCCGTCCATGTTACGCTGTCGGACGGCACCGAGTATACCTGCGATGTCCGCGGCTATGACGAAACCAACGATGTGGCCGTGCTGAAAGCAGAGGATGCCACAGGGCTCAAGCCCGTGACCATCGGCAGCAGCAGCGCGCTGAAGGTTGGCGATCCGGTGGTGGCCATCGGCAATGCGCTGGGAGAACTGTCCTTCAGCCTGACCGGCGGCTATGTCAGCGGTATCGACCGGGAAATCACCACGGACGGCACGATTCTGAACATGATCCAGACCGACGCCGCCATCAACTCCGGCAATTCCGGCGGCCCCCTGTTCAATTCACAGGGCGAAGTGGTGGGTATCACCACCGCCAAATATTCCGGCACCACCTCATCCGGTGCCTCCATTGAAGGAATCAGCTTTGCCATCCCGCTGGATGATGTGATCGGCATCATCAGCGATCTGCGGGATTTCGGTTATGTGACCGGCGCGTATCTGGGCATCAGCGTCAGCGATGTGGACTCCTCCGCGCAGGCTTACGGTGTTCCCGCCGGTGCCCATGTCCGGGAAGTGGTCAAGGGCTTCTGCGCGGCAGAGGCCGGACTGCAGGCCGGTGATATCATCATCGAAGTTGGCGGCTATGATGTGACGGGTATCAACAGCCTGTCCCGGGCCCTGCGCAACTTCAAGGCCGGTGATACCGCCGCCGTCACCGTCTGGCGCAGCGGCCAGCGGATCGTGCTGTCGGTCACCTTCAACGAAAAGCCCCAGTCCTGACAACCAGGCACAAATCACCGGGCGCACCTGTGTGCGCCCGGCTTGCTTTTTTTCGGTTTCAGCTTCCATTGAAATGTTGACTGAAATATCCGACAACATTTCAATGGGTTTGGGCGGCAAATCGCATTTCTTTTCACTCGCCGGAAATAACGTTTTTTAGAGCATAGAGAAGCGTGAAAAGTTAAGGGTGAAGAGAATAAAAAGAGACCTGTTTTAATACGAAATGCACCACCCGCCGACCTTTTGTGTAAAGTTCAAAGGTGTGTGTATTTAAGTTTCTCGGAAAAAGCGTTCACAATGCTCATACGGAGGTAATCCCTTGCCGGTGATCTCGATATAATCCGCCTTTGTCATGCACAGGACGGACAGCAGGAAGATGACATCGCCCAGCATTCCAACGAGAAAACCGGTAAAACGAGCGCCAGCAGGCAGATAATTCCAACCGAAGGCGATGGACATGAGCTGGGTCATGGGCGCACCAAGCGTTGCAATGCTCATGAGCGTTTCTACGGTATGTATTTCTTTTTCCTTCCTGCGCCCGATCTGGCGGGTACGAATGCCATGCCGTTTCTGCACCAGCATCTTTCCGAAATAGATGCTGTAAAACACGGCCAGCACGATCAGTGCCAACGCGGGGCAGCAGAGTTTTTCTTCAAAATTATTCATACTTACCCTCCCTGTGCATAATTGTACACAATATGATAGATTTCAGCCCATCCGTCTGCTTTAATAAAACGTTTGCTGTACTGTGGTTCCGTGTGTTTTGTTCGGCATCGTACCATTATGCGTCTCATCCCTTCAAACGCGCCTCCATTTACCGAGCGACCAACGCACGAAAGGTAGCATCCCGGTCAAAAGCTCCGTCCACAAACCCCGGAATTTCCTTGATGGCCTTGTAAACGCTTATGCTGAACCCGGCAAGGATCCCGCTGATCTCTTCATCGGAATAAGGGCAATCGCCGGTCACAATCAGGGTAGCCAAACTATGAACCAACAGCCAAAGCTCCCGAAAAAAGAAGTCTGCCGTTTTGGCATCCAACTTATAGATACGCATCAATGGTTCTCTTACCATATCCTGCAAACGTGCCATAGAGGACATAGCTCCGCCGAATCCGGTTCCCGTTGTCAGGAACAGCAGTCGGTAAAGTTCCGGTTCTTCTTTTGCAAAACGGATATATAGAAGTGCGGTGCCAAGAAACGGAATCGGATGCTCTAGACCGATACTTTCATAGTTCTTATAGACTGTCTCCGCCGCAGCGTACACCTCTTTTTTGAGTTCCTCCATCGTTCCAAAGCAGGTGAAGATCGGTCGGGTGGAGCTTTTTAATTCCTCCGCCAACGCCTGTGCTGTCAAAGAGGCAAAACCTTTCCTGCGAACCACGTTCAACCCGGCCTGTGCAAATTCTTCCCGTGTAAACTTTACCTTCGGTGCCATGTTCTGCTCCTTTCATGCATTAAACTTGCGTAATGCACATCTCGCAATGCACATTGCGCACTGTATATAGAAATAAGTCAACCCCTTGGGCTGAAAATGGGTGTGCATCTTTTAATTATTCCTCTGAACTACTGCACGCCCTAACCGACTTTTCGATAAAAGGTACAATCGCCAAAATGCCAACAGGCTCTATGGAAGTCCTTTATGAACTGCCATAGAGCCTGTTATCGTTAAAAAGTATCGAAAAAGCCTTGTAAATCAAGGGTTTTACAAAAAGAAACTGGACACCCGCTTCGATACGCATTGTATCAAAACTGGTGTCCAGTTATGGCGGAGGAGAAGGGATTTGAACCCTTGCACCGGTTCCCCGGCCTACGAGATTTCGAGTCACGCCTCTTCGGCCACTTGAGTACTCCTCCGGGTAGCTTCCGTATTATAGCAGTCAGCGGCTGAAAAATCAAGGCTTATTTTTCCGGGCATCCGCCGGCTCTTCCGTGGGGGCCGTTGGCTTTTTTCCGGCCAGCTCCATCACCTGCCGCAGCCCGGCGCAGATCTGACCGTAGTTTTCCCGCCGGTGTGGACGCAGGCAGGCGGAGCAGTCTTTGATTCCGCTTTCGGTGTAGCTAAAGTTTCCGCCGCAGCGGTCTGCCAGCGCGTACAGCGGGCAATAGCAGAACAGGCAGCTGAAAGTTTCCGGGTCTGCCCCCTCGTGGCAGGGGAAAAATTCGCACTGCTTATGCTGAAAAAAATCGTAATTTGGCATATTGGCTCCTTCCTGGTCTGTTCAAACCTCACTCCAAGGATAGCCGGCCGGCGGCTCCAGTGAAAAATCCATCTCCTGCATTGTGCGCGGGTGCGTAAAAGCCAGCCGGTACGACCACAGCGCCAGCTCGCAGGGATCATCCTGCACCGCGTACTTCCGCTCCCCCACCAGCGGCAGGCCATGGGAGGCAAACTGCACCCGGATCTGATGGGTGCGCCCCGTCTCCAATGCAATGCGAACACGGCTGAGTATACCGGTGGTGTGAAGCAGCTCATAGCGCAGGGCGGCACTTTGTACCCCCGGCCCCGGCTGCTGCGCCACCATGGTCATTTTCCGGGCCTTATCCCGCAGCAACAGGTCGCAGAACCGGCCCTTTTGCACCGCCGGGCATCCATGCACCACGGCCAGATATTCCTTTTCAAACCGTCCTTCTCGGATCTGGGCAGAGAGGCCGGACGCGGCGGCGGCATTTCTCGCCACCACCATCAGGCCGGAAACCACCCGATCCAGCCGATGCACCGTGCGGAAGTCCACCGTCCCCAGTACTTCACGCAGGAGCTCCGGCAGGCCGCCCGGCTCATCGGTGGAAAGCACCCGGGCCGGTTTGACACACACCACAATATCCCCATCTTCATACACAATCTGCAAAGAAAGTCCCCCCAGTGCCGATATCATAGCAGAAACCGCCCACCTTCGCAACCCCGGGGCGGCAGAAAATGGCCGTTTCCCCTTCTTTTTTATTTTTCCTCTTGTTTTTTTCCCCTATCAGGGTTATAATAGCCAGCAGAAATACAAGGAGGTCATTATCATGGCTGTTAAATTTGAAAAGAATACCATCATCGGGGATGTGCTGGATTTGGCCCCTCATGCCGCTCCCCTGTTCTTCGCCATCGGCATGCACTGCCTCGGCTGCCCCTCTTCCCGGGGCGAGACCATTGAGGAAGCCTGCATGGTTCACGGCATCGAGTGCGAGCCCTTCCTGAACCAGCTCAACCACTTCCTGGAAGCCTACGAGGCGGATCAGGCCAACCACGCTGAATAACCGGCTATGCCATTCCGGTTTGCTGGGATGGCATTTGCTTTTGGAGGTCATCCATGGAAATTTCCATTTCCCCCCGGCTTTTGGCCTGTGCCGGGCTTGTGGCCGCCGGCAGCCGGGTTGCGGATGTCGGCTGTGACCACGGTTATCTTGGCATTTACCTGCTGACACGCCCCGAACCGGTGCGCCATGTGATCGCCTCGGACGTACGGCCGGGGCCGCTGGCCTGCGCCGTGAAAAACGCGGAAAAGTACGGTGTGGCGGACAGAATCAGCTTCCATCTTTCCGATGGGGTACGCAATATCCCCCGGGATTTCGACACGCTGGTGTGCGCCGGGATGGGCGCGGATACCATGATCTCCATTATCGGTGCCGCGCCGTGGCTGGCGCAGCAGGGCTGCAATCTCGTGCTGCAATGTCAGAGCAGGAGCCATGCGCTGCGCCGCTTTTTATCGGAAAACGGCTGGAGCATAGAAGGAGAAACGGTACTGCAGGACGGGCGTTTTCTATACACCGTGATGGATGTATCCTACCGCCCTGACCGGCCGGCCCTGACCCCCGGGCAGTGGTATTTTCCCCCGGGCATGCTGGAAAATCCGGGGCCGGAAACCATTGACTTCTATCACCGCACCTGCCACAGCCTGCGCCGGGCCCTCGATGCCCGGGGTGCGGCAGCCTCTCCACAGCTGCGTGCCGCCGCAGAGGAGCTGGAACAGCTGCCTTCCCAGCCTTGGCTGAGTTTTCTAAAGGAGGATAAACTATGACCACCGTTGGTGACATTCTGCGTTTTCTGGAAACACTGGCTCCACCGGAGCTGAAAATGGACTGGGACAATGTAGGGCTGCTGTGCGGCAGCCGAACCCGCCCCCTCACCCGTGTGCTGGTGGCGCTGGATCCATTTGAACACGTCTGCCGGGAGGCGCAGGAGCTGGGTGCGGAGCTGATCGTGACCCATCATCCCCTGATTTTCTCCGCTCAGAAGGCTATAACGGACGAAACCTCCGTCGGTCGGTGCGTCATGGCTCTGTGCCAAAGCGGTATCAGCGCCATCAACGCCCACACCAATCTCGACTGCGCCCCGGGCGGAGTCAATGATGTGCTGGCCCGGACGCTGGGGTTAAACCAGCCGGAGGTCATTGGGCGGGAGCAGCTGCTGCGATCCGGAACATACTGCGCGACTTTGCCGGAGTTTCTTTCTCACGTCCGGCAGGCGCTGGACTGTCCTGGGCTTCGCTACTGCGATGGCGGCAGACCCGTACGAAAAGTCGCCGTGGGCGGTGGGGCCTGCGCCGGTTCCCTGCGGGAGGTATACGCCGCAGGGTGCGACACCTTCGTTACATCCGATGTGCGCTACAACCAGTTCTGGGATGCCCGGGAGCTGGGGATCAACCTGATCGATGCCGGGCATTTCTACACGGAAAACCCGGTTGTGGCCGTTCTGGCGGAGAAAATCGGGGCTGCTTTCCCGGAAATAGCCGTTGTTTGCTCCAAAACCCACGCCGATTGCATGAAATTCTTCTGATAACGGTTGATTTTTCCGCAATGCAATGGTAAAATAGATAAGAATTTTGAAAATTACTCTTGAAGGGAAGATATGAAAGATGTCCGGAC
>CAZMBL010000023.1:0-23807 GCA_964564605.1 uncultured Oscillospiraceae bacterium | reverse complement strand
GCTGCATTGACACGGCTGACCTTGTGAACAAGGCCGCAATCGCTCAGCCACATAATTGCAGTTTCATAGTCCTTCGCCCGCGCGCCTTCCCGCACAAGACCATAGATAAACTTTTTGTTTTCTTTCGCCAGCTGCAAAGGGATACTGTTCCACAGCATCCGGAGCCTCGGCACAATTTCGTTGGGAGCGTGTTTAGAGAAGTCTTGTTCATAGGCCGCCAAAATTCGCTTCTGAATTTCTCGAACCTCGCCAAAGTCCTTATTCTCCGCGAAGCTTTGCACAGCCTCCGGCATACCGCCGACAAAGTAATAGTGCTTCAAAGCATCGATATATGTCTGCTTAAAGCTTGTAATCATCTGAAAATCTCGCGAATCCAGCAGTTCGGCAAACCGTTCTTTATCGGTTGCCAGCAAAAACTCCTTGAAAGAGAGGGGGTACAGCTTCAAAAAATCCACCTGACCCACAGGAAAAGACGTGCCTTGATGAAGGGCGATGCCAAGCAGGGATCCGGCGCATACAATGTGATACTGCGGCGCGTTTTCATAGAAATATTTCAGAGACGACAGAGCCCTCGGAACCTCCTGCACTTCGTCAAAAATCAGCAAGGCATTCTCGGGATCAATTTTATGCCCCGCATACAGCTCCAGGCCCATAATCAGACGCTCCGTATCCAGATCAAAGGCAAACAACTCCGCCATGGCGGAATTGGAGTCAAAATTGATATACACGGTATCCGCATACGCCTGTCTGCCAAATTCTTTCATCAGCCAGGTCTTGCCGACCTGACGCGCGCCTTCGATAATCAAAGGCTTACGGCGCTTGCTTTGCTTCCATCTTAACAGTTTTTCAATAGCAATCCGGTACATATACGCACCTCCATCATCGTAATCCATGCACAGTATATCACATAATTGCAAAAATTACAACGAGTTTTTGTTGTTCACTTATACTTTTTACAGCGATCAAAGGGTTTTCGCTTCATTTTTTCAAAAAAGCAGACCTGCATCTCCATAAAGGTAATGCAGGTCTGCTTCACAGATCATTGTATTTACACCTGCTCCGGGAACAGCGATTCGATGGCTGCCCGGGCGGCCTCCTGCTCCGCTCGCTTTTTGCTGCTGCCGGTGCCGGTTCCGACCTGCTTGCCATTGAGCAGCACCGCCATGCGGAAATGCCGGTCGTGATCCGGGCCGCTCTGCTCCAGCAGTTCATAGTTCAGCTTCTGATCTCTGTTCTGCTGCACCAGCTCCTGCAGCGCCGTTTTGTAATCGGCGTTGCGCAGGCGACGTACCGGTACGGACGGCAGAACAAATCGCCGGATCAGGCTGCGGGCCGCCTCCATACCGCCATCGAGAAAGCACGCCGCCAGCACGCTTTCCACCGCATCGGCCAGAATGCTCTCCCGGCTGCGGCCGCCGCTCTGCTCTTCTCCATGGCCCAGCAACAGATGCTGCCCGAGACCGATCTGGACGGCGATCCGGGCCAGCGCCTTTTCGCAGACCATATCGGCCCGCATCCTGGTCAGCTCACCCTCCGGCCGATCCGGGAAAGTGCGGTACAGATGCTCCGCCACCACCATACCCAGAATGCTGTCCCCCAGAAATTCCAGCCGTTCGTTGCTTTTCAGGCTGTCATGCCAACGCTCGTTGGCGTAGGAGGAATGGGCCACCGCGTTTTGCAGCAGGGTGATATTTTGAAATTGATATCCGATTGCCGTTTCCAGATCTTTAAGCATCCTGCGCATCCTCCGTCAGCTCTTTCAGCTTCTGCTCCAGCTCTGCGGAAAAATCCGCCCCCGCGGCATCCATGGCCTGCTTCACTGCATTGCGGAAGGCAAGCGCATCCGATGCGCCATGGGCTTTGATCACAGGCTTTTTAATGCCCAGAAACTGGGTGCCGCCGATGGTGCGGTAATCCAGCATTCCCATCACTTCACTGACACCGCGCCTGCACAGCAGATACCCCAATGCGGAGAAAATATTCCGCTTGAAAATCTTATGCTTCATCAGGCTGCCCATGAACATGGCCGTGCCCTCGATGGATTTGAGCAGCACGTTGCCGGAAAATCCGTCACACACCACCACGTCCACCGCACCCAGCGGCACATCCCGTGCCTCCACATTGCCCACAAAGTGGAGAAGCCCCCGCCGGTCGGCATCGGTCAGCAGCGCATAGGCTTCCTTTTGCAGAGATGTACCCTTGCTGTCCTCCGTTCCGATGTTCAGAAGACCCACCCGGGGTGTCTCAACCCCGAGGGCGTGTTTGGCGTAAAGCGAGCCCATCAGACCGAATTGCAGCAGGAACTCCGCCGTGCATTCGGCATTGGCACCGCAGTCGCAGATCACCGTCTTTCCCCCGGCCTTGTTGGGCATGGCCGGGCCCATGGCCGCGCGGCGAATACCCTTGACCCGCTTGACCACCAGTGTCGCACCGGACAGCAGCGCACCGGTAGAACCGGCAGACAGGAAGGCATCCCCCTGCCCCTCGGCCAGCATCCGAAGTCCCACCACCATGGATGAGTCCTTCTTGCGCTGGATGACCCGGGCCGGGTCATCGTGCATATCCACCACCTGCTCGGCATGGCAGATCTGCACATTCTCCGGCAGGGTCTCATACCCGGCCTCCCGGGCGGCGGCCCGGATCTGCTGCTCGTGCCCCACCAGTACCACGGGCACATTCCATAGGCGGTTGGCCTCCAGCGCGCCCTGCACAGGTGCCTGCGGCGCAAGATCACCGCCCATCGCATCGATCAGGATCTTCATAACGTTTCCTCTTTCTCTTGGTTCATGGCATCGATCACCGCCAGAGAACGCATGGCAATGGCCAGATTTTTCTCACTTTTGCGGCGAATGCGCTGCTCCAGCGGCGCAATGATACTGAAATTGATATTCATCGGCTGGAAATTCTCCACCGATGTGTCGCTGATGTACAGGCCCAGCGCGCCGATGGCCGTGGTTTTCGGAAAATCCGGCACAGGCTGACCCAGCAGCCGCGCCGCCATGGCCACCGCCGCCAGATAGCCGGAAGCGGCAGACTCCACATAGCCCTCCACGCCGGTCATCTGCCCGGCAAAGGCCACCATCGGATTGCGCAAATCGGCATAATACCGATCCAGCAGGCCGGGGCTGCGCAGGAAGGTATTGCGGTGCATCACGCCGTAGCGCACGAATTCCGCCTCCCGCAGGGCCGGAATCATGGAAAATACCCGCTTCTGCTCCCCGAATTTCAGATGGGTTTGGAAGCCCACCAGATTGAACACCGTCTTTTCCGCGTTGTCCTGCCGCAGCTGCACCACGGCATAGGGCTCCTGCCCGGTTTTGGGGTCGGTCAGGCCCACGGGCTTGAGTGGGCCGTAGCGCAGGGTATCCTGCCCCCGCCGGGCCATAACCTCCACGGGCATACAGCCTTCAAAGACATTGGCATCCTCAAAGCCGTGTACCGGCGCTTCCTCCGCCGCGCGCAGCTCCCGGACGAAGGCTTCATATTCTTCCCGGCTCATGGCGCAGTTGATATAATCCGGGGTGCCCCGGTCATAGCGGGACTGCCACCACGCCTTGTCCATATCCACCGAATCCGCCGTCACCAACGGCGCAGCGGCATCGAAAAAGTGGAGATATTCCGCACCGAAATAAGCGCCGATGGCATCGCTCAGGGCATCGGAGGTCAGGGGCCCCGTGGCGATAATGACCGGCCCCTCGGGCACCTGGGTGACCTCCTGCTCCACCACGGTGATGTTGGGATGGCTGCGGATGCGGCGGGTCACCAGCTCCGAAAAGCCGAACCGGTCTACCGCCAGGCAGCCGCCGGCCTCCACCCGGGTCGCATCCGCGCTGGAGATGATCAGGCTGTCCAGCCGCCGTAGCTCCTCCTTAAGCAGACCTACGGCATTTTCCAGCCGGTCGCCCCGCAGAGAGTTGGAACAGACCAATTCGGCAAATCCGTCGGCATGGTGGGCCGGGGTGCGTTTGTGGGGCTTCATTTCATACAGCTGCACCTGCAAACCGCGCTGTGCCAGCTGCCATGCCGCCTCGCTTCCGGCGAGGCCCGCACCGATGACTTTGACCGTAGGCATGGTTACTCCCCTTTCTTTGCCGTCTTTTTCCTGCCGGCCGGTTTGGCGGCAGGCTTTTTCTGCTCTTCCCCGGCAGGCTCGGCGGCGGTCTTCTTTTTATAGTAGCCCCGCTTGTCCTCCGGCAGGAAAGCCGTGCAGTTTTCATTGATACAGAAGGGCTTGTTGCGCCCCTTGCCTGCCCGCTTGAACATGGTGTTGCCGCACACGGGGCAATCCTCCGCCGTGGGCACGTCCCAGCTCATGAAGCCGCAGGCTGCCCCCTGCTCACAGGCATAATAGGCGTAGCCCTTTTTGGACTTGCGCTTGAGCATACCGCTGCCGCAGCGGGGACAGCGGCCCGGCATCCGCTCCACAATGGGTCTGGTATTGGTGCATTCCGGGAAGCCGGGGCAGGCCAGAAATTTGCCGAAGCGGCCCATTTTGATCACCATGTTCCGGCCGCAGACCTCGCAGATCTCATCGGTCTGCTCATCGGGAACTTTCAGGCGAACGCCCTCCAGTGCCGTCTCCGCATCCAGCATCTCCTGATGGAAGTCCGCGTAGAAATCCCCCAGAACCTCCCTCCACTTACGTCTGCCGGCTTCCACATCGTCCAGCCGGTTTTCCATATTGGCGGTAAATTCCAGATCGATGATATCGTGGAAGCGCTCCATCATCAGCCCTGTTACCACTTCGCCCAGAGGTGTGGGGCAAAGGCGCTTGTCCACCCGGTTGACATATTCCCGATCCTGAATGGTGGAAATAACACTGGCATAGGTGGAAGGACGACCGACGCCCTTTTCCTCCATGGCCTTGACGAGGCTGGCCTCGGTATAGCGGGCGGGCGGCTGAGTAAAATGCTGCTCCTTCTTCAGATCCGAAGCCCGGACAGGCTCCCCCACCGTCAGATCCGGCAGCGGAGAGCCGGCGGCCTCCTCTTCCTCGTCCTTCCCCTCCTCATACACGGCAATGAAGCCGGGGAAACGCATACTCTGATGGCTGGAGCGGAAGGTGTGCCCGGCACACTCCGTATCGATGGACACGGTATCAAAGACGGCGTTGGCCATCTGGGAGGCCAGAAACCTGCTCCAGATCAGGCGGTAGAGCCGGTACTGATCCGTGGTCAGCGAGGAGCGAACCTGCTCCGGATCCAGCTCCACATGGGTCGGGCGGATGGCCTCGTGGGCATCCTGCGCGTCCCCACGGGATTTGAACACATGGGCTGAACCGTAATAATACGCCTGCCCATAGCGGCTGCGGATGAAGGCAGCCGCTTCCGCCAGGGCCTCCGGCGCGATGCGCAGCGAGTCGGTACGCATATAGGTAATCAGACCCGTTGTTCCCTCACCGGCCACGTCCACACCTTCATACAGCTGCTGGGCAATGCTCATGGTGCGTCTGGGGGACATATTCAGCTTCCGGGATGCCTCCTGCTGCAAGGTGGAGGTGGTGAAAGGAGGGGCGGCCGTGCGCTTTTTCTCTCCTTTTTTCACATTGGTGACGGTAAAATCCTTCCCCGTCACATCCGCGATCACGGCATCGGCCTGCTGCCGGTTTTCCAGCTCCCGCTTTTTGCTGTCGCCATAGTAGCGGGCGGTGAAGCTGCCGGGTTTGCCGATGCGGTCGAGCCTGACATCGAGTGTCCAGTATTCTCTTGGCTGGAAATCACGGATCTCATTTTCCCGGTCTACCACCATGCGGGTGGCCACGCTCTGCACCCGTCCGGCGGACAGACCACGACGCACCTTCTTCCACAGCAGTGGTGAAAGCTGATAGCCAACCACCCGATCCAGCACCCGGCGGGCCTGCTGGGCATCCACCAGATCATAATCGATGGCTCTGGGCTGGCCGATGGACTCGGTGACAGTTTTCTGTGTGATGGCGTTGAAGGTAACACGGCGGATTTTTTCCTCCGGCAGATGCAACAGCTCCTTCAAATGCCAGGAAATGGCTTCTCCCTCCCGGTCAGGGTCCGTTGCCAGATACACGGTGTCTGCCCGGTCGGCCGCCTCCTGCAGTTCCCGGATCAGCGTCTCCTTGCCGGGCACCGGAATATATTCCGGCTCAAAATCATGGGCAATATCCACGCCCATGGTGCTTTTGGGCAGATCACGCAGATGGCCCATGCTGGCCTTGACCACATAGTCCGGCCCAAGATATTTACCGATCGTCTTCGCCTTGGAGGGTGACTCCACGATCACAAGATTGGAAGGTTTTCCCATTTTATTACTCCGTTCGTATTATCGTTTCCATGCTATGCGTTTCCCCGGCAACCGCCGGATCAGGCCGCGGATCTCCAGCATGGTCAGGGCGGCAAGCACCTTGCCCGTCTCCATACCGGATGCAGCCAGAATATCATCGACCAGCTCCGTCCCCTGCCGCAGCAGCTGCACAACCGTCTGCTCCGCAGCGGAAAGGCCGGGAATTTGCGCTTCAGCGTCACTATACGGCGTGGACGGGCTGTTGTCAATCTCTTTTTTCTTCTCTTTTTCCTGCTTCTGCCCGCTTTTTCGGGGAATTGCAGTCTTTTGCGCCACCTTTGGCAGCTCTTTTTCCTCCTGTGCGGCTTTCACAACTTCATCGGGATAGGCGCTCTGGGTGGCATTTCCGGTGTGCATGTGAACCCGGCCCGGGAAGCGGGCCTCATATTCACCCACCACATCCCAGCCGGAGCTGACGGCAATGGCACCGTCCCGCAGCAGAGCATTGCTGCCCCTGCAGCTGTCCACATCGATATTGCCCGGGACAACGAAAACATCCCGCCCCTGATCCGCCGCCTGTCGGGCCGTGATCAGCGCGCCGCTCTTTTCCGGCGCTTCCACCACCAGTACGCCGCAGCTCAAACCGCTGATGATCCGGTTGCGTCTGGGAAAATTCCATCCCGCCGGCGGTGTGCCCGGGGCAAACTCCGTCAGCAGGCAGCCGTTCTGCTCCACATCGGCAAACAGCGCCCGGTTGGAGGCAGGATACACCACATCCGCGCCGCAGCCCAGTACCCCCACCACACTGCCGCCGGCCGTCAGCGCGCCACGCATGGCCATGCCGTCAATGCCGAAAGCCATGCCCGACACCACGAGGCCGCCGCAGGCGGCGATCTGATAACCCATTCGCTTGGCAACGGTCAGCCCATAGGCCGAGGCTCGGCGGGTACCCACCACGCCGATCAGGGGATTGCGGTCAAATTCCGGCAGTCTCCCCTTAAAATACAGCACCACCGGCGGATCGGCAATGCTGCGCAGTCTGGCGGGATAAGCCGCATCCGGCCAGCAGAGAATGCGGATGTTTTTCCGGGCACAGTCGGCCAGAATTCGCTCCGCCCCATCCAGCTGCCGATCCCGCAGGGATTGCGCCGCATCCTCCGAAAGGCCGGGCACCGCCGCAAAAGCATCATCGGAAGCGAAGAAAATATCCTCCGCGTCCCCATATTTCTGCAAAAGGGTCATCCGCCCGCGGTCGCCCAGACCGCTGCGGGTCGCAAGCCATATCCAATGTATCAGCATGGGCTGTCACCTCTGTTTCTGTACGGTAACCGATGCATGCAAATCGGCAGCTCACAGCCTGCCACAGCGCATCTGCCACGCCACGATCGATGCCGCAACCGCGGCATTGAGCGACTCGCAACGCGCGCTCATGGGAATGATCAGGGCACGGTCTGCCTGCTGCAAAATTTCGGGTCTTACCCCCTGGCCTTCGCTGCCGATGACCACGGCCATCTCCTCCGGCCGGGCATGGCGGATATCCTCCGCCCGGTCGGACAGGGCCGTCACCCCCACGGGGATCCTGGCCTGCGACAAAGCCTGTCGGGCCGTATCCCAGTCCACCTGCACCACCGGCGTGCGGAACACCGCCCCCATGGAAGCACGCACTGTTTTGTGGCTGTAGGGATCGGCGCATCCCTCCAGCAGGGCTACCGGTATTTCCATGGCATCCGCCGTACGCAAAATGGTGCCCAGATTGCCGGGATCCTGAATGCCGTCCAGCAGCAACATGGGCGCTGACGGGGAAAATGGCTGCTTCGGCGGCATTTCGCACACAAACAGTGCCCCCTGTGGCGATGCCATGGGGGAAACGGAGGCCATCACATCCTGCGGCACATACACCCGGCGCACCCGGGGTGGCAGCTGGCAGTGTACATCCTCGGTCATGATCACCGTGCGCAGCCCGGGGCAGTAGGAAACCGCCTCCTGCAGCAGCTTGGTGCCGTCTGCCACGAACAGTCCTTCACTCTCCCGCTCCCGGCGGGAGGCCAGCAGGCGGCGCACCTGCGCGATCAGGGGATTTTTCCGTGATGTGATATACTCTTCCATGCCCACTCCTTTGTTTCCGATGGCCGGAAAGGGATACTCCCAGAAATACTCTTCCCTATTATAACAGGATTGCTTCCATTTTCAAGCCCGTTTTTCCCGGTTTTTTACGGGAAGAAACCGGCAAAGGCGATTTTTCCCTTTACTCCGACGCAAAAAGCCGCACCTTCATTGCAGGCACGGCTTTTTGCTACACCGCCTCTGCCGGGGGTGACAGGCGGCGGGCTTTATACAGCTTGTACATTTCCTCGGCGGCCATGCGGGTTCTGGCTACCACATCCCCGCCCCTGGGGAAGCAGTAATACAGGGTATCATTGGTGCCGATGCAGATCACATCCGCAATTTCATACCAGTAGTAGTCCGCATACAGGCCATAGCAGCTCTGGGGCTTCTGGTGATATTCCAGCCTGCCATCGCAGCCGGTCAGATGAAAGCCTGTCAGATCGTGGACAAGCCGTCCGCTGCCCACACGGTAAATGGCGCTGTAATCGACCATCATGGCAATGTCCACCGGCACATCCAGCCGGTAGCTGCCATCCAGAATTTCCTGCCGGACGCACTGCCGCTCCCACGCGGACCAGTCCGGAATGTGGGGAAACTCCGTCTGCCCATCGTCCGCCCGCAGCTCGCCCAGCGGCATGAGGGTGTAGCCCTTGCCGCAGTGGTCGCAGGTCAACCGCGTGCCCCGGCCGTGCATGTGACCCAACGTGCCGCAGTGGGCACACTGGAACAGGATCCGGCTCAGGCCGTCCGCCCGGAAGGGATCCTCGATCAGAAGTCCCTGCTCCTTCTGCCAGCGGAAATGATCAAAGGAGAACGCCTCGTCCAGCCCATCCGACAGCTCCTGCACGCTCAGCTGCCGCACCTGCTGCCGGGTATACAGGCAGCGCATGGTGGCCGACACCTTCACCCGTTTGCGGATCTGCAGCTCATTATACAGCGGATTGCGGGAAAAGGCCCCGAAGGTCTCGATCATCACCACCGGCACATCCAGCTTTTTCAGCAGCACACCCATTTTCCGTGGCAGGGCCGTTGCCCGGCCGTCAAAGCTGTAGCTGGCCTCGGGAAACATCAGCACGCTGGCGTGCTTTTCCCGCAGGGCATACTGCATATTCCGGATCAGCCCCACATCCGTGACGAATTTGCAGGTGGGGATACAGCCGATGTGGCGCATCAGCCAGTTCATCAGCCCGCCCATCCCAACAAAGCCGTCACTGGTGCATACAATGCAGAAGGGACGTGGGAACAGAGCCCGGTAGGCAATCTGCAGATCCAGAAAGCAGGAGTGGTTCATCAAAATCAGGCAGGGCTCCCGACCCAGCTGCTCCATGCCCTCCTTTTTCAGGGTGAAGCTGGTGCCCAGCATACCGAACACCGTGACAAGGCGGATCAGGCAGCGCCAGAAAAGATTGGGACGGATCGGGTTCTCCCGCGCCGGGCGGGGTCTGGAAATCACTTCGCTGTAGTCTGCGGTTTTGACCGTGGTTTTCATAGGGCGAGTTCCTTTCCTGCATAAAAATCCGCGGGTTCTTCGCATTCATTATAAAAGAAATGTCGAAAGTTGTCAACCTGATGTCCTCGGTGTGCATAATATTCACTTCTGATATTCACTTTTTCGTGGATTATTCATTCAGATTTTGAATATTCACATATTTATGTGGAATATTGCCATGATTTTTCCTGGTTTTTCCCTGCACATTTGGATTTTTATCCAATTGACGATGAATAATATACGCGCTATAATGCAAACATAAATCACAGCTCCCCCGGGAGCCGAAAAGGAGATCGTCATTATGAAAAAACTGCTTGCTGTTATGTTCGCCATTGCCATGGTGCTCAGCTGTCTGGCCGGATGCCAGGTGGTAGAAAACGAAGGCCCCGGCAAGAACCCCTACAACCTGAAAACCGTGAAGGAAGGCTATCTGACCGTGGCCACCTCTCCCGACTACGCTCCCTATGAGTTTTACGACATGAACTCCGGCAAGGCGGAGCTGGCCGGCTTCGACATTGCCATGGCCGGTTACATTGCCGACTATCTGGGTCTGACGCTGGAGCTGGTGCCCATGGATTTTGACGGCGTTCTCATGGAGATCCAGAACAAGAAATGTGATCTGGCCATGGCGGGTCTGTCCCCCAGAGCCGACCGGGCGGACATCATGGATTTCTCCATCATCTACTACACCTCCGAGCAGAGCCTCGTGACCTACAACGGCAAGATCACCTCTCTGGAGCAGGCCAACGACAAGTCCGTCAAGATCGGTGTGCAGATCGGCTCCATTCAGGAGGGTCTGGCCAAGGAGAACACCCCCAATGCCGATATTATCCCGCTGGCAAAGGTAACGGACATCATTGCCGAGCTGGTCTCCGGCAAGCTGGATGCCGCTTTCATTGAGACCCCCGTGGTCAACGCTTACAAGTCTCAGTATGAGGGTCTGGGCATTGTGTGTGCCATTGCGGAAGAGGACAACGGCAATATCATCGGTGTCTACAAGGACAATGCGGATCTTCTCAAGTATGTCAACGAGGCCATGCAGAAGGCGCTGGACGACGGAACCTTCAACACCTTCGTCAAGGAAGCCTTTGAAGCCGCCACGGGCAAAATCTACGAGGGTGTCCTTGATGACTCCCAGCCTGCCACCGGCGAGACCGGCAACTAAATATACGTCTTTCCCGGCAGGTTGACCCTTGCCGGGAAGCGTTCTGTTTCGGAAGGAGAAAACATGATCACAATTCAGGGGTTTGAAAAAACCTTAACCTACATGAACCTGTTCTGGGAAGGTCTGGCCTGTACGGTTCTGCTGTCGGCGCTGACGGTTCTGTTCGGCTTTTTGCTGGCGCTGCTGCTGACCTGGGCCAAAATGTCCCGCATCCACCCGCTCAAGTGGCTGGCTACCATCTATGTGGAAGTCATGCGAGCAACCCCCATGGTGGTGCAGCTTTTTGTCATTTACTATGTGGTGATGGGCGATGTACAGCTGCCCCATATCCTCATTTTCGGTTTCATCCGCTTTGAACGGATGCTGCCTGGTGTGGTAGCCCTTTCCCTGAACTCTGCCGCCTATCTCAGTGAGATCATCCGCTCCGGCATTCAGTCCATCGACCACGGCCAGACGGAAGCCGCCCGGAGTCTGGGCATGAGCCAGATGCAGAATATGTTCCATGTTGTGCTGCCGCAGGCCATTAAGAACATTCTGCCCGCCATTGCCAACGAGTTCGTTACCATTATCAAAGAGTCCTCCATCTGCTATACCATCGGCGTGCAGGAGATCATGTCCGCCGTCAAGGCCGCCCAGAGTACCTACCAGATTGCGGAGCCGCTGATCATCGCGGCGGTGCTGTACTTCTGCCTGACCTTCCCCACCAGCAAAATCATTGCATATTTCGAAAGGAGAATGAGCCGTGGCGACAAGCGATAAGCTGATCCGCGTCGTGGACCTGGAAAAGCACTATAACAGGGGCACTCTGCATGCGCTGGACGGTGTCAGCGTGGACATCAACAAGGGCGATGTGATGGTGGTCATCGGCCCCTCCGGCTCCGGCAAATCCACCTTTCTTCGGAGTCTGAATTTACTGGAAAAGCCCACCGGCGGCCACATTATCTTTGACGGCGTAGACATCACCGACAAAAAGGTGAACATTGACCTGCACCGACAGAAAATGGGCATGGTGTTTCAGCATTTCAATCTTTTCCCCCACAAAACCATTCTGGAGAACATGACGCTGGCCCCTATCATGGTGCTGCATATGGACAAGACCGCCGCGAAGGAAAAGGCCATGGGTCTGCTGCGCCGTGTCGGGCTGGAGGATCGGGCCAATGCCTACCCCATCCAGCTCTCCGGCGGCCAGAAGCAGCGTGTGGCCATTGTGCGGGCGCTGATGATGGAGCCGGAGGTCATGCTCTTTGACGAACCCACCTCCGCCCTGGACCCGGAAATGGTGGGCGAAGTGCTGGAGGTTATGAAGGAGCTGGCCGACACCGGCATGACCATGGTGGTCGTGACCCACGAAATGGGCTTTGCCCGGGAGGTAGGCAACCGGGTGCTGTTCATGGCAGACGGCAAGCTGCTGGAAGAAGGCACCCCCAGTGAAATTTTCGACCACCCCCGGCATCCCAGACTTCAGGAATTTCTGTCCAAAGTGCTGTAATTCCCATGTCATCGCAAACCAGCGCGCCACTGCTGTGGCAATCCCCCGGATGGTTCCATCAGGCCATCGTAGGGGGTGGCGCCCTCGATGCCCCTGCAGGGAGCGGCCACCCCACTCCGGCTGTGACCAAACGAAAAAGGACGTGCCGTGGCACGTCCTTTTGCTGTATTTACAATCCCAGATATTCCATAAACTGCGGGATCTGCTTTTCCCACGATCCCTCCGAATGTGTGCCGCCGGGCACGATCCGCAGCGCCACATTGACCCGCTTGGTCAGCAGCGCCCGGGCCACACTGATCAGAGCCTCGGAGCTGGAAGCGTGGCTGGGAAGCTCCACACTGCCATAGTCCATATAGATGCAGGTGTCCGTGTCCATCTGAGCCCGGGTCACGATCTCCAGAATTTTATCCTTCGCAACCCAGAAGCTGGGAGACAGACAGGCCGCCTTCTTAAATACATGGTTATAGTCGCAGGCGGCATACAGCGCCATCAGGCCACCCATGGAGGAGCCGCAGATAATGGTATTGTCCCGATCCGCCAGCGTGGGATACTGGGAATCGATCTCCGGCTTCAGGGTACCCACAAGCCAGTCCATGTATATGCCGCCGTCGCCGGGTACGGTGCCGGTGTCAGGGAAATACAGCTCCACCGGGGAATACTCCGCCAGTCGCCTGTGATCTTCATGGTTGCATTCCACCGCCACAATGATCATCTGTTTGCCGGTGGAATCCATATATTGCCCCATGCCCCAGGACTTGCCATAGGTGGAGTCCTCGTCAAAAAAGACATTGTGCCCGTCAAACATGTACATCACGGGATAACGCCGCCCGGAGCAATCCCAGCCCTCCGGCAGGTAGATATAAGCGCGGCGTGTTTTTTCTCCGGACAGGGCCGGGATGGTGATCTGCCATGTTTTAATCATAAACCCTCCGGAAAAGCTGCATAATACCATGGAGTGAAGGGGCGCAAAGCGCCGAAAGCCTCCAAATTACAAATAGTATATTGTTTTTCACGCCGGAAGTCAAGAAAGCAAATAAACGAAAAAGTTTGGTGTTTCACGCAGTTTTCCGGTAAATCTTACAATTTCGCCACATCCTCTTCATCCAGAACCGGATAGCCCGCTTCCATCAGCGCCCGGGCCAGCACCCCGGCACCGTCCGTCAGGGTACCGGTGAAGCTTCCGTCATAGATCCGGTGAACGCCGCAGGTGGGGCTGCGGGCCTTGAGAATGCAAAGCTCGATCTGCTCTTCTTTCAGCTGGGAAAACAGCTGCTCCACCGCGCCACGCACGGCGGCATCCACGCTCACGCCATCCCGGCGCACCACTTCCCCGTCCCGGATCTCAATCGGCATCCGGGGAATGCCCAGCCCGGCCGCCACCTCCGGGCAGACGGCAATAACTTCCCGGCACGCCACCCGGGCAACCACGGCAGGACTATAATTGTTGCCGCCACTATATTTGCAGTTTTCCCCCAGCAGGCAGGCGCTGACCACGATTTTCATGGCAAATCCCCTCCTTTTTCATTATCTTACCATGGGACGGCGGCAATTGCAAGGATTTGCCATTGTTTGCGATTTTTGCCCGTCATATTCCCACGGCGGCGGTATACACTATGGGCAAAGGGGTTTGGAGGGGCGCTATGAGACCATACAGGGCGATGCTGGCCGCGCTGCTGGCGCTGGTGATCTGCTGCGGCTGCTCCCGTTTGGGAGAAACCGTGTGGCGGCCACGGGTTGTAACCCAAATCTCCGTCACCGGCCGCAGCCGGGGCATGGAGCTGGAACGTTTCTACACCTCGGAGACGGTGCTGCGGCAGCTGCTGTACCGGCTCAACCATATCAGCCGCCGCACCCCCATGGCCCGGGGTTCGGCGCTGCCGGATACCTTCCGGATCCGCTTCACCCTGCATTTTTCCGATGGAAGCCGGGAGGATCTGATCCTGATCGGCACCGCCTGCCTGTGGGACATATCTCACGGCTGGCAGAAAGTTTCCCCGGAACGGCTGCAAGGGCTTTTCCAGTACCTTCTTGTCACCGCCAGTGATGCCCAACCGGAAGAACGGCCCCGCCTCCGAGGCCGTTTTTCGTAAGGCATAAAACTGCCGTCGAAAAAATCCGAAATTTTCAAAAATTCCTCTTGACATTCTGCCAAGTGTGCGCTATAATGGCGAAGCTGTCTGCGAAACGCTGCTATAGCTCAGCCGGTAGAGCGCATCCTTGGTAAGGATGAGGTCTCCAGTTCAAATCTGGATAGCAGCTCCAAAGAACACCCGAGGCAATTTGCTCGGGTGTTTTATTTTCTTGCCAAACAAACTGGAGACCTCATCCCATGCCCGAAGGGAAGATTCAATTCAAGGTCTGTTAGGGCTCCCGGAAAGCCGGCTTTCCGGGAGATCGGTCTACAGTTCAAATCTGGATAGCAGCTCCAAGAAGGCGACGATTTTCTTTCGAAAATCGTCGCCTTCTTTGGTTCTCTTCCCTCTTCTCTTTTCACTAAAGAACTGTGAAGAAGTTACCACCGGTGTACGGGTTTTCAGGCGATCAGCCGGCCTACACTTTTTTTCAGGGCGCGGTTGATGCCCCGGCGGGCGCAGGCCATGTAAATTGCCGACAGGAGGACGATCACTGCCAGCGTGGCCGGAATATTGGGATAGAGCAGCGAGCCAGTGACGATGGCCGTTCCGGCAGCGCACCAGTTTCCCCCTTGGAAAAGCCGATCACCGCATCGGAATATTCCCGGCTCAGCTGTGCCAGCAGGAAAAACACCTGTCGCTTGTTTTCTTCATCCAGCGCGGCAGTCGGCTCATCCAGCAGAAGCACCTGTTTTCCGGCCTGCAACGCGCGGATCAGGGTAAGGCGCGCTGCAGCTGCTGCGCGGTCTGCCCCAGTGAAAATCCACAAAAAACGCGTCATGCGTGATATATGCATAGCAGCGCCCGGCGGTCCGCCGGGTCGGAAGAGGGCTTCCCGAAGGGAAGCGTCACCGAAGGTGACAATGCCTCGGCACACGGTTCATACCGTAGGGGGCGGCATCCCTGACGCCCCTTTGCCACGGTCTCCGGCGCACCTCCTGTTGTAGGGGGTGGCACCTTCTGCAATGGCCGGGCGGAAACACGCGGGGATTGTGCGCCCTTTCTTCTGTGTCTTTACAGGCTCTTCTCCCCCGGTGTCTTGCCCTGCTTCGCCTGCTTCATGGACAGGCTGATGCGGTGGCGCTTTTCATCTACGGAAAGCACCGTCACATGCACCACATCGCCCACCTTCACCAGCTCGCTGGGATGGCGCAGGCGGCGATTGCTCACCTCGCTGATATGCACAAGACCGTCCTGATGCACGCCGATATCCACAAACACGCCAAAATCGATCACATTGCGCACCGTGCCGGTCAGCTCCATACCTGGCACCAGATCCTTCATTTCCAGCACATCCTTGCGAAGCACCGGCGCGGGCAGCTCGTCCCGGGGGTCCCGCCCCGGCTTCGCCAGCTCCCGGGCGATATCCTGGAGGGTCATCTCCCCGGCCCCGCACTGCTGTGCCGCATTGGCAAGGCCATACTGCTCCAGCCGGGTCGGCAGAGTGGCCAGATCATCGCTGCCCAGCAGACGCAGCAGCGCTCTGGCCGCGGCGTAAGATTCCGGATGCACACCGGTATGGTCGAGAAGCTCACTGCTTTCCGGCACCCGCAGGAAACCCGCCGATTGTTCAAATGCACGGGCCCCCAGCTTGGGTACCTTTTTAAGCTGACTGCGGCTGGTAAAGGCGCCGTTTTCCTCCCGGTAGGCCACGATATTCCGGGCCGTTGTGGCATTCAGTCCGGAGACCTGCTGCAAAAGGCTCCGGGAGGCGGTGTTCACATCCACCCCCACGGCATTGACGCAATCCTCCACCACAGCCCCGAGGGCGCTGTCCAGCTCCTTCTGGGGGCAGTCATGCTGGTACTGTCCCACGCCGATGGCCTTGGGGTCAATCTTCACCAGCTCCGCCAGCGGATCCTGCAATCTGCGGGCGATGGACACGGCAGAGCGCAGATTGACATCATACTCCGGAAATTCCTCCGCCGCCAGCGGCGATGCGGAGTACACGGAAGCCCCCGCCTCATTGACGATGGCATAGGCCGCATCCGGGAAAGCGCGCAGCAGCTCCACCGCCATGGCCTCCGTCTCCCGGGAGGCGGTGCCGTTGCCGATGGCGATATGGCTGACGTGCCACTTGCGCATCATGCGGGAGAGCTGGTCGATGGCCTCCTGCTTTTTCCGCTCGCTGAAGGTCGGATACACCACCGTGGTATCGAGAACTTTGCCCGTGGCATCCACCACCGCCACCTTACAGCCGTTGCGGTAGCCCGGATCCAGCCCCATGGTCACAAAGCCCTTAACCGGCGGCTGCATCAGCAGCGGCTTCAAATTCAGCGCGAAATTGTGGATGGCACCGGTGCAGGCCCGCTGGGACAGCTCACTTCTGGTCTCCCGCTGCACGGAGGGGAAAATCAGCCGCTCGAAGGAGTCCTCCGCCGCAGCACGCACGAAGGAAGACACTGCCGCCCGGGGCTTCAGAGCCGCCCGGCAGACCACCGCCGCACCCTCGTTGCCGGGCAGAGTGACGGTAACTTTCAGCTTTTCCTCTTTTTCGCCCCGGTTGATGGCCAGAATCTGGTGATCCAGCAGGCGGCTGATGGGAGCGGAAAAATCATAGTACAGGCGATAGACGGTATCCTCCTCCGGGTCTGCCGCCTTTGCCACCAGTGTGCCGCGGCGCGCGATCAGCTCCCGCAGGGATTTGCGGATGGCCGGATCGTCCGACAGGTCTTCGGCAATGATATCCGCCGCGCCGGCCAGTGCCTCCTCCACGGTGGCAACGCCCTTTTCCGGGCACACATAATCATGTGCCAGCTCCTCCGGATTCCGGCCGTCCTGGGCGAAGATCGCCGCTGCCAGCGGCTCCAGCCCCTTCTCCCGGGCGATGGAACCACGGGTGCGGCGCTTCTGCTTATAAGGCCGGTACAGATCCTCCACCTCCGCAAGCGTTCCGGCGGCGGCAATGGCCTGTGACAGCTCCGGTGTCATCTTCCCCTGCCCTTCGATTGCAGACAGCACTTCCTCGCGCCGGGTCTGCAGATTTCGCAGGTAGCTCAGGCGGCTTTCCAGTGTCCGCAGGGTGGTATCATCCATAGCGCCGTGCAGCTCCTTGCGGTAGCGGGCAATGAAGGGGATGGTGTTGCCCGCATCCAGCAGATCGATCACATTTTGCACATATTCCTGCTTCTGCCCCAGCTCCCGGGCCACAAGCGCGGCAATTTCAGACATAGCTTTTCTCCTTGGCTTTCAGTATTTTGCTTCATCATACCACAAACTTTCCAAAAAGGCAAGCCGCAGCGCAGTTGACAAACCGGCTCCGATGCCGTATTATGAAAGCATGATAATTAAGAAAAAGGAACGGTGATCAGAATGTATCAACTGGAATACGAGCGCTGGCTTTCCACCCGGCTGGAGGATCCCGCTTTGACCCGGGAGCTGCAGGAAATCGCGGGGCAGGACGGCGAGATCCGGGAGCGTTTTGCCGTATCGCTGAAATTCGGCACCGCCGGTCTGCGGGGTGTGCTGGGCGCCGGCACCAACCGGATGAACATCTACGTTGTCCGGCAGGCGACACAGGGTCTGGCCAACTGGGTCAAAACCCAGGGTGGCAATCAGCTGGTGGCCATTTCCTATGACAGCCGCATCAATTCCGATGTGTTCGCCCGGGCGGCTGCCGCCGTGCTGGCGGCCAACGGCATCCGTGTGCGCATCTACAGCGCGCTGATGCCCGTCCCGGCGCTGAGCTTTGCCACCCGGTTCTATGGTGCCAATGCGGGCATTATGATCACCGCCTCCCACAACCCCGCCCGGTACAATGGCTACAAGGCCTACGGCCCCGACGGTTGCCAGATGACGGACGATGCCGCCGCTGCCGTCTACGCCGAAATTCAGAACACCGATGTCCTGACCGGTGCAAAAAACATGGCTTTTGCGGATGGTCTGTCCCGTGGGCTGATCGAGTATGTGGGTGAAGACTGTCTGGAGGCTCTCTACGCCGCCATCGAAGCGTGTCAGGTGCGGCCGGGACTGTGCCGCAGCGCCGGGCTGAAACTGGTCTACTCTCCCCTCAACGGCTCCGGGCTTGTGCCCGTCATGCATGTCCTGAAGGATATCGGTATCACGGATATCACCGTTGTACCGGAGCAGGCGCAGCCGGACGGCAATTTCCCCACCTGTCCCTACCCCAATCCGGAGATTTTCGAAGCTCTGCAGCTGGGTTTGGCACTGGCAGAAAGCTCCGGTGCGGATCTGATGCTGGCTACAGATCCCGATGCCGACCGGGTCGGCATTGCGGTGCGCTGCCCGGACGGCAGCTACCGGCTGGTCTCCGGCAACGAAGTGGGCGTACTGCTGCTGGACTATATCTGCGCCGGGCGGATCGAAAACGGCACCATGCCGGAAAACCCCGTGGCCGTCAAGAGTCTTGTGTCCACCCCGCTGGCCGATGCCGTGGCCGAGCATTACGGTGTGCAGATGCGCAGTGTCCTGACGGGCTTCAAGTGGATCGGTGACCAAATCGCCCAGCTGGAGCAGCAGGGCCATCCGGAGCGGTTCATTCTGGGGTTTGAAGAGAGCTACGGCTACCTCGCCGGGCCATATGTGCGGGACAAGGATGCCATTGTCGCCTCCATGCTCATCTGCGAAATGGCGGCCTATTACCGCTCCATCGGCTCTTCCATCCAGCAGCGGCTGGAGCAGCTCTACAGCCAGTATGGCCGGTATCTGAACCGGGTAGAGTCCTTCGAGTTCCCCGGCCTCTCCGGCATGGACCGGATGAATGCCATCATGGAAGGGCTGCGCGCCACGCCCCCGGCGGAGCTGGGCGGCCTTGCCGTCACGGCGGTGACGGATTATCGTGACACGGCCCGGACGGGGCTGCCCGCCTCCAATGTGCTGCTGTACCGGCTGGAGGGCGGCTCCACCGTGATCGTCCGCCCCTCCGGCACCGAGCCGAAGGTCAAAGCCTACTACACCACCCTCGGCCGTAACCTCGCCGAAGCCCAGGCCACCCAGCACACCCTCTCCACCGCCCTGCACCCCATTTTGTGCTGAGTCGGAAGTCATGTCAACATATACACCCCGGTTTTTGAACCGGGGTGTTGGTTTTGGGAAAGAAATTGGGGCAGTGTGTAAGATTTTCCTTTCCGAATTGTATGTAACTGTGAATCGATTCAAGAAATTGAGGTGAGACCATGGAAGATGGCAAATTGCTGCAGCTTTTGCAGCGTGACCCCAACGCCGGGATGGAGCAGCTGCTCAGGCAATACACGGGACTCGTTTACACCGTGGTGCGCAGCCGGCTGGCAGGCAGCTGCTGTCTGTCCTCCGATGCTGAGGACTGCGTTGCAGATGTGTTCAGCGGCTTTTACGCGGGCCTTGCGGATTTCGACCCGGAAAAGTGCAGCATCAAGTCCTACCTCTGCGTTATGGCCCGCAATCAGGCCGTCAATCTGGCCAAAAAGCGGGGCATGCTGCGAGGTGCAGTCTCTCTGGACGATGAACAGGCACTTTTGCGGATATCGGACGACATCTGCATCGAAAGCAGCCTCGAGCGGGATGCATTGCGCCGCGAGGTGCTGCAGGCCGTGACGGAACTGGGAGAGCCGGATCGGAGCATTCTGTTTCGCAAATTCTACTATGGCAGCACCTCCAGAGAAATCGCCCGCGACCTCGGTCTGAGTGTGTCCGGCGTGGACACCAGAACCCACCGGGCTCTGCGGAAGCTGAAAAAACAATTTGGGGGAAATGAACCATGAAAACGACCATATACCAAGCCTTTGACGAAGCCGATGCCGCCGAGCTGGCGCCCTTTCTCCGGCGCAACGGCGCACCGACCATCCGGCGGGACACCCTCGAGGCCGTCCGGCGCAGGGTGTTTGAAAAAAACGGCCTGCAGGAGCGAAAAAGAAAGCCCATTTTCCGCCGTCCGCAGATGTGGGCAGCAGCCGCGGCCTGTCTGTGTCTTGCGGCAGGAGTACTGTTCGCTTCCGGGTTGCTGAGCCCCGGTGTTCATCCGGATGCGGAAGAACCTCTCATCAGCTATTATCAGGTGGGGGATCTGTATCTTCGCTCGGACTTCCAACAAATCGTCTGGGGGCAGCAGCGAGACGATGCCGATACCCCTGCGCCCAATGTGCCGGTGGAAGATCCCGAAGGAAACGGGGGCAGCTGCATAGTAGACCCCACCGTGCAGAAAGATGGGCTGCTTGTCTCCCTTTCTCTGTGCGACCGGCTTTCCCAGCTCTCCCCGGACACGCCGGTTGCCATCGGAGTGAGCCGGCTGGAGAAGCCCTCCCACACGCTGGCGGAGCATGTATATCAGGGCAGAAGCTATCAGGGAATTCAGCAGGATTTTCAGCAAAGCCGTGCGCTCTGCGATAAACTTACCGAATTGAAGCGCTTATCCGGCCGCTACCAGTCTGAGTCCTTCAAGTCGGAGGACGATGTCTTCACCTTCTGGGAAAAGCTATATGATGCTGTGGGCGAAGAGCTGGTTGCAAAGTATTTTTCGGGAGAAAAGATCAGCGGCCATTTCGATACGACCGCCATTTCCAATGACCTGAACGCCTGCGAAACAGAAAAAGCGCAGCTGGAAAACGATTTGGAAGCCTGCTGGCGGGACTGGTATGCCGAATGCGCGGCCTTGCCGGAGCTGGAACGGCTGCAAATGAAAAAGGGCTACTATGTGGTAAAACGCGGCTACACCTATGCCATCATTCTCCCGGCGGGGCAATTTGCGGCATTCGCGGCGGATACGCTGGAACTGTTCGGGCAGGCGGATGCGCAGGCCGTGCTGTTCCGCCTCGCCACCCGGGCCGAGCTTGGGATGGATGAATGCGACGATGTCGCAGACATTCCCCTCCCCGAGGCCCCACCCACCGAGCCGGAGGCATTCGAAGAGGATACGGCATTGGATTCCACAACCACCCCGGTACCGATACCGGAAGATTCCTGATAAAAGCGGTGCTGCCGTTGCAAACCGGTGCACAATAATACACAGTCTTCCCGATATGTCGTAGGGGGCAAAAACCATGTGTCATTGCGAAATAAGTGCGCACACTGGTGTGGCCCCCCCTTTCTTCCGAACCAGTCCGCACGATCGGTCTAGCAATCCCACGTTTTTCTCCCATTTTTCCACTTTCTCTTGCTTATTTCCCTCTTTTCCGCTATACTGTTCTCACACCCGGCGAAGGGAGGGATTTTATGGGGAAATTTGCTGTGATCGATACGGAAACCAACTGGGCCGATCAGGTCATGAGCATCGGCTGCTGCATTGCGGACGTGGCGACCTTTTCCCTGCTGGATGCGAAATACCACATTCTTCCCATCGAATGCCAAATCGGCGGCATGTACGAAAGCACCCTCTTTATCAAAACCCCGGTGCAGCCCATCCTGTGTACTCGTGCCGAAGCCATTGCCGATCTGCAAAGCTGGTTTGAGAGTCACGGTGTCCGCTCCATTTTCGCCTACAACGCCAGCTTTGACCGCAACCATCTTCCGGAGCTTCGCCTGCTTTGCTGGCATGATATTATGCGCCTCGCCGCCTACCGGCAGCACAACCCCCGCATTCCGGCCACGGCCGAGTGCTTCTCCACCGGTCGAATGAAGCGGGGCTACGGCGTGGAGGCCATGCTCCGCCTGCTCAGCGATAACCATGCATACCACGAAAGCCACAACGCCTTCTTCGACGCGCTGGACGAGCTGGAAATCATGCGCCTTCTGGGCTGGAAAGTCAGCCAATATCCGCCCCTGTAAAAAGTCAAAAAGAACAGGCACGATTTCTGTCATGCCTGTTCTTTTTCTATCTGTCTGAAAATGCTTATAGCAGCTCTTTGGTTTTTCGGGCAAGGTAAAGGGGCAGATTGGTAAAATCGCCGTCTTTACGATAGACGCGTTCGCAGTCATAAACCTGACAAATGATCCGCATGAACTGCTTTGCAAAACGGATGATCTTTTCGTTAATCCGATCAGGTGCTTCGCTCATATCGTGATAATGCCGGATGGTCGAAATGCACATGTGACCATCGGCTCTCGGATGGCCCACCAGAAAACACTCGATCTTTTCATCCTCGTAGAGCAGCTTGTCGGAATTGTCTCCGTAGAACACGCCGCCGTTTTCCCGGTTAAAGCAGGTCGGACAGATGCCAAGATCCGTCAGCTCTCCGGGGGAAAGCCACAGCAGCTCCTGCTTATTCATTTCCATACAGCTCCTCCTCAAAATGCAGATGTTTTTCCTCTCAATCAGCCAACCGCCGAAATTCATCGAAAAAAACGCAGAAACAGGCGGTATCCAACGCTTTGTTGCATATCGCCTGTCTGGAAGCAATTCCGTTATCCACATAAACCGCGCACGGGCACGGCAGCACTTAGCCGATTTCCGGCTCGAATACCGGCATCAGCTGCAGCTTGAACAGATTTTTCCGGTGCAGATCATCGATTCGCGCCTTTTTCTGCGGATCCTCGATCTGTCCGGTGCGGATGTAACGATCCAGCTCGGCATAGGTAAAGCCGAGATTGTCCTCATCCGTCTTGCCGCACAGGCCGTCGGAGGGAACCTTGTCCACCAGCTCTGCCGGCAGTCCCAGCACCCGGCCGACCTGCTTGACCTCGTCCACCGTCAGCCGGGACAGCGGGCTGAAATCGCCCACGGAGTCACCGTAACGGGTGGAATAACCCACCCAATCCTCGCTGAGGTTGCAGGTGTTGGCCACCCGGCCATTGCAGCACTGGCTGACCGCGTACAGTGCCGACATGCGGATGCGCGGCTGCAGATTGGTGCGGCTCTGAGCCGTCAGTTCCATGGGGATGGCCTTCGTCAGCCCCTCCACCGCATCGTGGATATTCACCACATAGTGCAGGATGCCCAAATGCTCCACAAGGCGGTAGGACATGGCGATATCCGCCTGCTCCCCGTTGGGCATCAGCACGCCCACAACACGATCCGCGCCCAGCGCCTCCACGCACAGCGCCGCCACCACGGAGCTGTCCTTCCCGCCGGAAATCCCGATCACGGCATTGCAACCGGGGCCATTTTCCGCAAAGAATTTCCGGATCCACGCGACACAATCGCCCGTGACCTTCCGCGCGTCAAACATGATCATTCCACCTTTCAGCATCTGTGCCCCGCGGGGGGCGGTAAAGCGAAACACCTTTTGTCCGTAGACAAAAGGTGTCCATTTTGGCGGAGTGAGAGGGATTTGAACCCTCGCGCGCTGTTTAGACGCCTACTCC
>CAZMBL010000022.1:0-24472 GCA_964564605.1 uncultured Oscillospiraceae bacterium | reverse complement strand
TCTGTCATAAGCAGATCACAAGCAAACCCACCAATTACCATATACTGTTCTTTATTGAAGCCACGAAGGAATCATAACGGAAAAATCCAGCATCAAGGAACGCTCAACAAGGCGTTGAAGCGCATCATGCGAGACTGCAATGACGCAGTGTTACTTGAGCATGATTACGAAACAGATCCGGTGCTCTTGCCGAACTTCTCTTGCCATGTGCTGAGACACACATTCGCAACACGCTTGTGCGAGTCCGGTATTAATATCAAGGTAATTCAGGCTGTCTTAGGCCATGTGGATATTTCCACTACAATGGATATTTATGTGGATGTCATGAGTGAAACTAAAAAGAAGGAACTTGCGAATTTTGATGGCTATACGCTGAATAGGATAGGCCGCTTTACGAAGCAGGATATCAGAGAGCAATGTCCTTCCTTGAGCCTCAGTTCTGTTGAAGGCGCTATACGCAAGCTGGTGGCTGCAGGAGAACTGAAGCGCGAGGGAGCCGGTAAATCGACCTGTTATATTCGACTGAAGTGAGGGCATAATCATCTTTCCCTTAAAAAATTGAATTTTAAGGGAAATGGATTAAGTTTACGGGAAAGAAAGCGCGTATAAAAAGAACCGCTTGCTACTTGGGTGAGCCAAGGAGCAACCGGTTCATTGCGGATTGGAAAACCTTCTGAAATGGTTATTGAATGTCTATATCAGGAACATTAAAGCAATCGGCAACCGGTGGGGGGCAATTTGGCATTGTGGGGCAAAAAGAAGGGTGCGCAATGCGCACCCTTCGGTTTTTTGAAAATGGATTGGCGATCAAGCTTCCAGATTGACACCGGTCTCCTTGCTGAAGACGTGGCAGACGTGGCCGGGGAAGTGGAAGTGGACATCGGCCCCCATGGTCAAGGCGGCGACTTCCGCACCGGTCATGTTCATGGTGGAGACCACCAGAACCACGTCCTGCTCCATGGCGGTGACGTGCAGGTGGACGGAGGAGCCCATCATTTCGGACACGTCCACCTTGGCGGAGATACCTTCGCTGCCCAGCTCGATATGCTCGGGACGAACGCCCAGAACCACCTTCTGCGGGGCAATACCATTGTCGGACAGCTTCTTCTGCTTATCCTCGGACAGCTCGACGGTGATGCCGCCCAGTTCAACAGCGTACTTGCCGTTGCTCTTGACCAGATTGGCATCGAAAATGTTCATCTTGGGAGAACCGATGAACTCCGCAACGAACAGGTTATACGGATGGTTGAAGACCTCCTGCGGGGTGCCGATCTGCTGGATGAAGCCATCCTTCATGATCACGATCCGGTCGCCCAGCGTCATAGCCTCGGTCTGGTCGTGGGTAACATAGATGAAGGTGGTGTGGATGCGCTCACGCAGCTTGATGATTTCAGCACGCATCTGGTTACGCAGCTTCGCGTCCAGGTTGGACAGAGGCTCGTCCATCAGCATGACGGAGGGCTCACGGACGATGGCACGGCCGATGGCCACACGCTGCCGCTGGCCGCCGGACAGAGCCTTGGGCTTACGGTTGAGCAGCTCGGTGATGCCCAGAATTTCGGCGGCGTGCTTCACGGCACGGTCGATTTCGTCCTTGGGGGTATGGCGCAGCTTCAGGGCAAAGGCCATGTTGTCATACACGGTCATGTGGGGGTACAGAGCATAGTTCTGGAAAACCATGGCAATGTCACGATCCTTGGGGGCTACATCGTTGACAAGTCTTGTGCCGATGTACAGCTCGCCCTCGGTGATCTCTTCCAGACCGGCGATCATACGCAGTGTGGTGGATTTGCCGCAGCCGGAGGGGCCGACCAGAACGATAAATTCATTGTCCTTGACGTCCAGATTGAACTCCTGAACCGCCACGACACCCTGCTCTGTGATCTGCAGATTGGGTCTTTCCTTCTCGGGCTCATCGTTCTTCTTTTTCTTCTTTGTTTTCTTGGCCTCGTCCTGGCTGTGGGGGTAGATCTTCTTGATGTTTTTCAGGGTCAAAGTTGCCATTGTTTTCTGACTCTAAACGCACCTGAATGTCGCGTGCGTTCTCGCACTGCGAAAAGCAAAATTTCGCAGGCATTACGACAGGTCTCCACACTGCCGCACCGTGAGTCTGACGGTTAATTCCTCCTTTAATTTAGCGGATATGAAGCTATTATTGTGGAGTAGCCACATTCCACCCGGATAGCGTAATTCTATCATATGTCAACGGCAAAAACAATGCATCAATCCGCCAGTTTTTGCCCAGTGTTTTTGGTGAAAATACCGATAGCCGCCGGATGTACACCTGCGGCGGGCAAAGAGGCGCGAAATGAAGAAAGTGTATGCGCCGGAGAAACACAATTCTTTCACATAACTTCAAACAATCTTAACAATTTATCCCTTACATTTTTCACAATTCTGTTTTATGATATAGACAAATCAAATCACTGATCATTTTCTTCTTTTTCATTTTTCCTCTCCTCTTCTTATGCAGAACCTGCGGTATCGGCCGCAGGTTCTGTATTTTTTTGCTTTTTTCGGAAACACTGGTGGTGAGCAACCGGGAAAATTACATCCGGAGAGGGGTTTTTCGTTGATCACATCGTACTTTCGGGCAACGGTATTGTATATCGTGCTGATCTGCGCCGTGCGGCTGATGGGAAAGCGGCAGATCGGGCAGATGGAGCCATCGGAATTTGTGGTGACCATGCTGCTGGCCAATCTGATCGCTGTGCCCATGCAGGACGGGGGCATTCCGCTGTACGCCGGTCTCCTGCCGGTGCTGATCGTGCTGGGGCTGGAGCTGCTGCTGTCGGGACTTTCACTGCGCAGTGTCCGGTTGCGGCGCTGGCTGTGCGGCAAACCGGTCATTCTCATCGAAAACGGCCATATTCTGCAAAACAATCTGCGCCGCACCGGCGTGACACTGGACGAGCTGACCAGCCACCTGCGAGAAAAGGATGTGCTGGATCCGCGCAGTGTACAGTATGCCATTCTGGAAACCAACGGCAATCTGTCCGTGTTTCCCTATCCCGCAGCGAAACCGGCCAGCGCCGCGGAGGCGGGGATTCAGGTTAAACGGCAGCATCTGCCCGTGACCATCATTGAAGACGGCGTGCTGCTGCGGCGAAATCTGCCCCTGGCCCGCAAGGACGGCCGATGGCTGGAGCGGGTGTTAGCTCAGCATCACGCCACCGTGGCCACCACCTGGCTGCTGACAGTGGACGCGTCGGACAGCATTCTCTGGCAGGGAAAGGAGTGAGGGCCTTGAAGCGGATCATTTGGGGCTGCTGCATTGTTACGGCGCTGCTGGTGATTTCCCTGCTGGCCGGAGGGGAAATGGAGCGGCTCCACGCCCCGGTGGCGCAGCAGCTGCAGGCGGCGGCCGGGGAGGCTGCCCATGGCCGGTGGCAGGAAGCGCGGGCCGAAGCGGAAGCGGCGGCCGCCCTCTGGGAGGACAACCGCCGCCTTGTGGCGATTTTGGCAGACCATTCGCCTATGGATGACATCGATGGCCTGTTTGCCGAGCTTTTGGAGTACGGACGGCAGGAGGAAACGCCCCATTTCTGCGCCCTGTGCCGCCATCTGGCACGGCTGGTGGAGGGGATGGCGGAAAACCATCACCTGACATGGTGGAATTTGCTGTAGGCGTTACAGGATGAAGCTGCTGCAGCCGGGCAAAAGCTCTGCGCTGCTGCCATCCGGCAGCAGGAGCCGGGCCGTAGTGTTGGTGGGGATGGTGACGGTGAAAATGGTTTTGCCGTCCCGCTTTTCCCAGCGGCTTTCCACCCGGCCGTACAGGCTCTGCCAGACGGCACCGGCGTGCTGCAGGCTGCCGCCGGGAACCGGGGCGAGGATGAAGCGGTTTTCACCGTCCGGGCGGATGCCGCACACCGTGTCGAACAGCCACTGGCACACGGCACCGGGAGAATAGTGGTTGCGGCTGACATTGCCCTCCCAGGTCTCCCAGACGGTGGTGGCGCCTTCCAGCACCTCGGCCAGCCAGCCGGGCTTTTCCGTGTTTTCCAGCATTTTGTAGGCGGTTTCCACTTCGCCGGCCTCGGTCAGCACCCCTAACAGGAAGGGTGTGGACAGAAAGCCGGTGCCCACATGGTAACGGTAGTCCTTGACGGCCTTTACCAGACGCTTGCGGGCATAGCCGGCGCCCTCACCCTCCAGCAGACCCAGCGCCAGCGGGCGCACCAGCTTGGCCTGACGGTCGGTATCCAGTGTGCCGGTGCGGACGAACAGGTGGTCATAGGCTTTCTTGGCCCCGTCGGCGTATTCCCGATAGGTTTTTGCCGCATCCTCCCTTCCCAGAATCGAGGCGATCTGCGCCATTGTTTTCATGGTCAGATGCAGGTAGGCCGTGGCCTCCTCCGGATGGCTGGGGCGGTTGCCCGCCGAGATCTTCTCCTGAAATGCCTCCGGCTCCAGCCACTCGCCCAGATGCATACCCTTTTCATAGGTGCAGGCGTTGAAAGGATTGTCTTTCGCCGCTTTCTTGTCCTTCAGGCCCAGATGGGTCAGGACATACCGGGCGTATTTTTCCATCATGGGCCAGCAGCGCTGGAGAATGCTCCGGTCACCGTAGCGCAGGTAGTAGCGGTAGGGAATCAGATATATCGCATCTGCCCAGCCCACGGAAGAACCGGTGCTGTTGTACATGACATCCAGACCCTGATACGGCAAAACGGCGGGCAGAAGCCCGCTTTTCAGCTGGGCATCGTCCATATCCCGTAGCCATTTGCGGAAGAAGGGGGCGGTGTCCATAAGATAGGCACCGGTATCGAAGAAGATTTGGGCATCTCCCGTCCAGCCCAGCCGCTCCCGGGTGGGGCAGTCGGTGGGAAGATCGAGGAAGTTGCCCTTCATGCTCCACAGGGTGTTGTGAAACAGGCGGTTCACAAGATCGTTGGAGCAGGAAAAGGTGCCTGTTTGTTTCATGTCGGAGTAGACGGCGATGGAATCGATCGTGTCAAATTCCACATCTCCATCCAGTTCGGCATAGCGGAAGCCAAACACGGCGAAGCTGGTTTTGTAGTGATCCACACCGCCGGAGCAGGTGAAGCGGATCTCCTGCAGGGGGGTCATGGTGGGGGTGCCGGTGGCTTTTCCGGTTATCAGTTTCAGCATCATGGCTATGTTGTCATAGCGCCGGGCGCTGACGGCTTCCTGAATGTTACCCATGTCCACATGGCCGTCCCCGTCCAGAATTTCGCCGCAGAACAGCCGGAAGGTCTGCCCGGGCTTGCCACGGACGGTAAATTCCAGATAGCCGGCAATGTTCTGGCCGAAATCCAGCACCTGTGTGCCGTCCCGCGCGGTCAGCCGTGTGGGGTGAAAGCGCTCCTGCTCCCGCACGGGCACATTGTCCGATGCCGCCAGTAGCGCGGCAGGGGGCGGCACGATGACGGCCTTCCCGCTGTAGGAGGGGGCCATGGTGGCGTTGTAAACCTCGCCGTCTTTCAGGTCGGCAAAGCGGAGTGGGCCGTCGCAGCTCCAGCACCAGCTGTCATCGGTGGAGACCGTCTGCCGGGAGCCGTCGGAAAGTGTGATTTCCAGCTGCGCCAGCACACTGGTCTGCCAGCCGTAAACGCCGGTCACGCCATAGGCCGCCGTGCTGCCCCGATACCAGCCGTCTGCCAGCCGAAGCTCCAGCGTGTTGTCCGCTGCGAGCAGGCTTGTCACATCATAGCTCTGGTACTGAATACGCTTGCGGTAATCGGTCATGCCGGGGGCCAGAATGAAATCCTCCATGCGCCGGCCGTTGATCGCCACATCGTAGATACCCCGGGCACTGGCGTACAGCCGGGCCCGGACGATCTTGCCGTTGACGCGGAAGCTTTTGCGGAAGCAGTCCACGGGGCGGCGCTCAGACTTTTGCGGACGGTAGCTGCCGCTGATCCAGTTGGCCTGCCAGGAAGTGCTTTCCAGCAGCCCCATTTCGAAATCCGTTTCGGTTTCCGGGCCGGGCTGGTCGTTTTCATCCCACAGCGTGACCGTCCAGCAGACCCGGTCACGGCTCTGCAGCGGCGCGCCGCCGTAGGGAATATGGGTCATGGAAGAGGAAGAAACCTTGCTGCTGTCCCAGATGGTTTTGCCGTCGCGCCGACACACGATGCGGTAGGCCGTCTGCTTCCGGCCACCCTCGCAGTTCCAGTAGAACCGGGGCTTTTCGATGCCCAGCCCCAGCGGACGGGTCAGATATTCGGTTTTCAGGCGGGTAGCCTGCATGAAAGTCACTCCTTATAAGAGACTGGCTTATTCGATGGGGATCTGGACTCCGGCGGGCGCGCCGTCCACACAGACACTCACGCTGCCGCTTTGGCCGGCCCGGATGATGGTCAGCGCGCGGCCATAGTAAGTGGTGAAAGAACCGGTGTGGTACTGCTCCTCGTGGCAGGGATTGGCAGAGCCGAAGGCCAGCAGTTCGCCGCCTTCCACAGAAACAGTCAGACGCTTGTCCGCGTTGGATTCCACCACACCGTTTTCGCCCACGATTTCCACGGGGACATAGAGAATTTCGCCGGGCTTTGCGGTGGTGACCTCAGGCTTCAGGGTTACCTTTGCTTTTCCGGTGGCAGATTCCAGATTTCTCCGGGAAATTTCCCGGCCCATGGCATCGTAGGCCACCGCCGTCAGGGTGCCGGAGGCATAGCGGGTGCGGAAGATGGCCTTCATTTCCCTCAGCTTCTTCCTGCCAAGGCTCTTTCCGTTGAGCAGAAGATCCACAGAAGCGGCATCGCTGTAGACTTCGATTTCTGCCTTGTTGCCGTCACAGCCGTGCCATGCCCAGCTTTCGATGGCGTTGGTGCCACGCCAGACGGATTTGCTCACCCGCACGCCGGGGTGATTGACAGGCTTGACGCCGATGCGGGGCGCCTTTTCCAGCCCCCACACCGTGGAGGCGTATCGGCAGGATGCATCGGGATTGCCCAGAATGTCGATCACGCCGGCCCCGGCCAGCACCCACGGATAGGGCCGGTTGAAGGGCATACCACCGGTGTAGCTCCATGCGCCGATGCCCGCTTCGCCCAGATAGTCCCAGCTTGTCCACATGAAGTCACCCAGAATATAGGGATACTTCTTCACCTGCTGCCAGTTTTTATAAATGTCCTGGGGGAAGGTCTCACTGCCGAAAATGATCCGCTCCGGGTGCTGCTTCTCTTCCAGAGGATAACGGCCCGAGCCGTAGTTGTAACCCGCAATATCCAGCGCGTCAATGATGGGAGAGGCCAGTGCGTCCACCTTGGGGGAATTGCCGCCCTTGTTCATGCCGCCGCCAATCAGGGAAGCCATAATATTGAAGGCAAGGCTGGCATTCTGCACCTCATCGTCCTTCTTCCCTTTCTGCTCCTTCGTACCCGTTTTCTGCTCGCCGTCCTGATAGATACCCTGTCCCTTGGCGGCACGGCCAATAATCATCAGGTTCAGGCCGCAGGTGACAGGGCGGGTGGTATCGAGACTGCGGATCAGCTCGATCTGCTTTTTCCCATACTCCACGCCCTTTTCCTCGGCGGGCTCGGCCACCTCGTTGCCGATGGAGTAGAGGATCACGCTGGGATGGTTGTAGTCCCGGCGCACCATGGCAGCGGTGTCATCGCGCCAGTTTTCTTCAAAATCGCAGCCGTAGTCGAACTTTGTCTTCCGGTTGTACCACATATCGAAGGTCTCGTCCATCATGTACATGCCGTAGTGGTCACAGGCCTCCAGCATGGCCCGTGAGGTAGGGTTGTGGGCGGAGCGGATGGCATTGAAGCCCGCTTCTTTCAGAATGCGCACACGCCGCCATTCGCTCTCGTCATAGGTGGCGGCACCGAGAATGCCATTGTCGTGGTGAACGCAGCCGCCCCGCAGCAAAGTTTTGCGGCCATTGATCAGCAGCCCCTGATTGCTCCACTCGATCATGCGGATGCCGAACTTTTCCTCCACCACGTCACTGCCGCAGGTGACCCGGGCGGTATAGAGGTTGGAAGTTTCGTCGCTCCACAGCTTTGCATCGGGAACCAGAATCTCGCAGGCAGCGCCAGAGCCGGTAGTAATGACCTTGTCGCCATCCAGAATTTCCACGGTCACATCGCCGGTGGCCAGAGTTTCTACCCGGACGATGGCGGGCGAAATGGACACGGTGGTGATTTTCACGCCCTGATATTCGATGCGCTTTTCCCCGCCGATGTGCAGCCACACAGGGCGGTAAAGGCCGGAGCCGGAGTACCACCGGGAGTTGGGCAGCTGAGAATTGTCGGCCACCACCGTCAGGGTGTTTTCACCGCCGTAATTCAGGCCGGTAAGCTCCACAGTGAAGGTAGTGTAGCCGTATTTATGACCGCCGATCACTTTCCCATTGAGAGAAACGGTGCTGTTTTTGTAAACGCCTTCAAATTCTACCAGAATTTTCTTTCCTTCCCAGTCGGCGGGAGCGGTGAAGGTCTTTTCGTAGGTATAAATTCCGCCGGGGAAATAGCCGTGACCACCGTCAGAAGCCTCCTGAGAGCGCTTTTCCAGAATCTGCGCGTCATGGGGCAGGGTAACCGGGCTGCCGTTGCAGCGCCAGTTGTCGTTAAAACTGATTTTTTTCATGTTATATCCCATCCTTATGCAGCTCTCCCAGAACCTGCAGGCTCTGCTTGGGAAAGCGTGTCTGTGTCTTCCGGTCAACCGCGATCAGGCCGAAGGTTTTGCTGTAGCCGGCCTGCCACTCAAAATTGTCCAGCAGGCTCCAGTGCAAATAGCCCGTCACGGGAACACCGTCTTTCTTTGCCGCCAGCACACCGGCAAAGGCTTCCCGGATAAACTGGCAGCGGCGGGCATCGTTATTGGTGGCAATGCCGTTTTCGGTGACCAGCAGCTCCCCGGGGAATTCCTGTGCGACCTTGCGCAGTACATGTCCGATGGCGGCGGGGTAGTCCTCGTAGCCCATCTGGGACACCGGCGCGCCCTCGGCCGGTTCTCTGGCACCGGACGCGTCCACGATCTTGCGGGAATAATTCTGCACACCGAGGAAATCGTCTTCCAGTATGAAGGGCAGATACCACCCGAAATCCTCCTGCCACAGCCGGGCGGCGGCAGCTTCGCCACCTGGAAGCGCCTGATAATCAAACAGGCTCAGGGTCAGTCCCACCCGGATTTCCGGATTGATGGCCCGGATGGCTCCGACGGCCGCCTGATGCGCCAGCATGACGATGTTTTCCTTCTTTTCGTTTCTGGGCATCAGGAAGGTGTTGACGGCGAAGGGGCTGCAATGGAAGGCCTTTCCTTTTTCGAACATGCCCAGCACAATGGCTTTCAGGTCAAGACCCACATTCTGGCCCACCTGCACGCCGCCCTCCTGCTTTTTCCCGGCCTTCATCATGTCTGCGGCGATTTTGTTCAGCTGCAGACCCATGTTGGCCTCGTTGATGGTGCAGATGTAGGGAATCAGATCACCCAGCTCCGCCGTGATTTTTCCGGCATAGCGGGCAAAGGCACTGACGACATGACTTTTGCCCCAGCCGCCCTTGGCGATCAGCCATGCGGGGCTGGAAAAGTGCTGCAAGGTCACCACCGGGGTCAGGCCGTTTTCCCGGCAGCATAGCAGCACCTGCCGGTAATGCTCGATCTCGGCTTCATCGAAAAAACCCTCCCGGGGTTCGATGCGGGCCCACTCGATGCTGAACCGGTAGGCGTTGCAGCCGGCCTGCGCCAGAAGGCGGATATCCTGTTCGTAACGATGATAGTGGTCAACGGCATCGCCGCTGGGCTCGACAAAATCACTGTGCTTCAGATGCTCCATGATCCAATAGTCACTGTGAAGGTTGTTGCCCTCCACCTGATGAGCCGCAGTGGCCGCGCCGATCAGAAAATGATCCATGAAGAATGTCTCCTTTCAGAGAATACGAAAAGCTACTGTTACAATAGCAGATTTTTTCGGCATATCAACCCGCAATGTGGCGCAAATTGAAAAATGCGCAACATTTTCGGGGAAAATGCCGATTATCCGGTAATGCACAGGGGCGACGGCACACGCCGCCGCCCTTGAAATGATGGTGGTAGGATTGTCAATTCGCCGGGGTTTCCTGCTCGTTGAGCTTCTGCTTCATTTCGGAAGCCAGCTCCGGCGTGATGGGGTAGCTGCGGAAGATGAGCAGCGCGATAATGCCCAGAATGCAGGGAACCAGACCCATGATCACGATGAACCAGTTGAGCATGCCGGGGATCTTGGCCAGATCACCCACATAATTGCCGGTGGTGGAGTCCACCACATAGCCCACGGCCACGAGAATCACGCCCACCATGCCGCTGGAGATGGCGTTCTGGGCCTTGTCCAGGAATTTGGCGGTGGCGTTGACCTGCGCGGAGCGATCCTTGCCGTACTTGTAGATCTGGTAGTCCATGACCTCGATGTTCAGCGCCTCGCCGGGGATGTAGCCGATGCCGATGGCCGTGGCGGAAATGGCGATCATGCTCAGGAACAGGGCGGGGGAGTTCTGCAGAAGGCCCAGCAGCTGCAGCACGAACAGAATACCACAGGGGATGGCCTCCATGGCCAGCACGAACCGGTGGGTGCGGGCGGGAGTTTTGAATGCCTTCATAATGGGCATGGCGATGGCGGTGCCCAGCAGCAGGGGCAGCAGCATCATCATGGAGCCGATCATGCTGAGCATACCGAACCGGTCATCGTCCACCGCGCCGGTGGTCAGATCGGCACAGTAAGCCCATTTAATATAGTAGAGCATGGTGGCAAACAGGAATGTCCAGATAAAACCGCTGAAAATGGTGGCGCAGAACTTGACCCGCAGGGCCTTGTTCTCCCGGAACATGGAGAAGATGTCGGTGATCTTGACAGGAGGATCGTCTTCAGCCCGCTCGGCATGGTGCTTTTCCTTCACCATGGAAATGCCGATCAGGGATATCACGGTGCAGATGGCGGCCCCGACCAGCACGGTCAGGCCAAAGGCGGTATGGAAGTTGCCGATGCCGGCGTTGACGGAGTTGACAACGTTGATGATGGAGCTGCAGACCATGCCCATGATCATGTTCATCATGCGCGGTGCGATCATCAGCTTGCCACGCTTGGCACTGTCTAGCGTCAGGGTGCGGTAGACCAGATTGGGGGCGTAGAAGGAGGCGCCCACATCATAGATCAGGTAAGCCAGCACGACCCAGATGATCACCAGCGCGGGGCTGGAGGTGATGCCGCCGGGGATGAAGAACAGAGCGGACAGACCCACCATTTCGCACAGAATGGAAAGAATGATAAAGGGCTTATACTTGCCGTACTTGCCGACTTTGGCACGGTCCATGATCCAGCCCTCCAGCGGATCGTTGACCGCGTCAAACAGACGCATGACGATCAGCAGAATGGAACCAAGCAGCGCGGCCCACGCACCGAGACCGGCGTAGTCCGTCAGATAGGTCATGAACCAGGAGGTCATCAGTCCTGCCGCGAGGCAGTCGGTCAGGCTCATCATGGTCACGCCCAGATAATCCGTGCCACGCAGGCGCATGGGGTCTTTTGCTTTTTGCGATTTCAGCATTTTTCTCATGTTGTCTCTTCCTTTCATATGCCGTGCCACAATTCATGCAAAAACATGGTGACAATTCACAAGCACGGTGTTGATTTTCTCGCCGGTTTTCATTATAATGAACAGAGGAAGATGTGGCAATATACAAAGAATTTTTCTTTGTTCGTTTTTGAACACATTTTTACAAACTGTTGAAGAGTGGAGCGACTTCTATGGATAATTTGGACAACCGGGTGCGCTATACCAAAATGGTTTTGCAGCAGGCCCTGCTGCAGATTCTGCCCGGCAAGAACATCGACCGTGTCACGGTCAAGGAACTGTGTGAAAAGGCCGGTGTAAACCGGGGTACCTTCTATCTGCACTATTCCACCCCCAATGATCTGCTGCGGGAGATCGAGCAGCAGTTTATCGATGAGCATATGGTCAGATTTGACCCGTATTTTCGCGGCGGCTACAAGACCATCCATATGGACGATCTTTTCTCCGGCATCCTGAAAAACCGGGAGCTGTGCCGGATCATCATGGGCAAAAACGGAAATCCCCGTTTCATTGAGCGGATGAAGCAGATGATCCGCCCCCGCATTATTGATGGCTGGTGCCGGGAGTTTCCGGAATACCGGCGGGAGGATCTGGATTATGTGTATGATTTTGTGTTCGCCGGCTCCATGGAGCTGATCCTCAGCTGGATCGAAGACGAAGGAAACGTGTCCACCGGGGCCCTGGCCATGCGTCTGGACAGACTGGGCCACTACTGCCACCTGGCTATCCGGGAATTCGGTGAACAGTAAAGCCACCATGGCGCATACTGGTGTGGCCGATAGGAGTGTCATTGCGAACCAGTCCGCGCCCCTGGTGTGGCAATCCCCCCTGTTTTTCCGGGTTGTCGGAAAAACAGGGGGTGTAAGTCTATCCGGAGGATTGCCGCAATCGCCCCTATACGAAGGGTGAAACTGTGATTATGCGTCATGATAGGCGGTGCGCCAGGTACCCGCTTCGACGCTGGTGGCGGCGGCGCTGCTCAGGCCCAGAACAAACTGGGCGACCTCCTCCACCGGGACACGCATGCCGTCACGCACCCACCAGTTGAGTACCCCTCCGGCCCCCTGTGACAGGAACTGATACAGCATCTGCCGCTGATCCTCCGGGATCTGGGGCAGATTTTCTTTCAGCAGGGGATAGGCGCTTTCATAGCAGATGAGAAAGGTTTTTGTCATCAGCTCCTGGTCGCCGTTTTCGCCGCCAAGAGCGTAAAACCGCTCCCGTTCCTGGTAGGTGTATTGCAGCATCTCCGTAAGAAACGCCTGCATTTCCGTTGGCCTTGTCTGGAAGGCCAGCCGGATCTGGCGGAACAGCTCTGCTTCGATCTGCTCAAGCAGGTCAGGTACATCCAGATAGTGTTTGTAAAAGGTGGCGCGGTTGATCCCGGCCTTTTCGCACAGCTCTGTCACCGTCACCCGGGAGTGGTGCTTCTGCTTCAGCAGTTCCAGAAAGCTCTGCTCGATCATCATGCGGGTATAGCGCACGCGGGCATCGTTATGGTTCATATTGGCCTCCGTCAACAGTTTTTTCGCGGTTGTCGCTTATCTTTCGGTTCGGGCAAAGTTGATGGTTGCAATCGCCTTTAACCATATTATAATGCATTTTGGAAGAAAAGCAACAGCTGTATAACAAATTTCAATGCGTTAACAAAACGGAATCATAACCGGAACACAGTGAAAACATATTGCTGTTATGCTGGAAGAAAAAACAGGAGGCGGCTATGAAACACGATATTTTTTCCTCTCCCCGGCTCCGAACCCGGGTGCAGACCCAGCGGGTGGGAAAAGCGGAGCGGGTGCTGGGCTATTTTCTCGGCCCGTGTCTGGTGTATACCATGTACACCGGTATTGCAGGTACCTACCTGACCCAGTTCTACACCGATGTGCTGGGGCTGGCCGGGGGCTTTCTGACCATGATGCCCCTGCTGTCGAAGCTGCTCAGCAGTGCGATAAGCCTGCTGATCGGCCGCATGATCGATCGCACCCGCACTGCGCAGGGCAAGGCGCGGCCGTGGATTTTGCTGTCCGGCCCCCTGCTGGCGCTTTGCGGCGTGCTGCTGTACGCCGTGCCACGGGCGGGGCTGGCTTTTCGGCTGGCCTGGGTGGTGATCAGCTACAATCTGTTCTTCAGTCTGGCCTTTTCCACTTATTCCCTCAGCCACAGTCTGATGGTGCCTCTGTCCACCCGGGACAGCCGCCAGCGCGATGAGCTGGCCATGCTGACATCTACCGGCACGGCCATGATCCCCGGCATGCTCTCCACCATCATTATGCCGCTGCTGGTCAACCGCATCGGCGTTGGTGAGCAGGCGCAGCACGGCTGGCTGACGGTGATGGGGCTGCTGTCGGCGGTGGCGCTCCCCGCTACCGTGCTGGAATACTGCTTCACCTGCGAGCGTGTCACCGGAGAAGCGGAGCAGCGACAGCCGGATGCACCCTCCTTTCGACAGCAGGTTGCAGCCTGCTTCCGGGACAGATATTGGATCATGGTTGTAGCCTTTACTCTGATTGTGAACCTGTGCAATGGACTGAGTACCGGCAGTATGCTCTATTACTGCAACTGGGTGCTGGGAAACTCCGTGGAAAGCGGGGCGGCCCGGCAAATTCTGGTGAACATGGTGGGGCAGGCCCCGCTGGGTATCGGCGTGGTGGCACTTTGGCCGCTGGTGCGCAAATTCGGCAAGCGCCAGGTCACGGTGGCGGGATTTACCGTGGCGGTGGCGGGAAATCTTCTGGTGCTGCTGGGGGGCAGCAGTATGCCCGCCGTGCTGGCGGGGCTGGTGATCCGCTCCACCGGGAGTCTGCCAACCTATGTGATGGCGGCGCTGCTGGCGGAGGCACTGGATCATGTGCAGCAGACCAAGGGGCTGCGGGTCGATGGATTCTCCGCCTCCGTCAACAGCATGAGCCAGACCGTTGTAGTGGGACTGACCCAGACACTGCTGCTGGCTGGCATTCAGCTGCTGGGCTATATCCCGCCGGAGGCTACATCGCAGGTGGTGACCCAGCCGCAGGCGGTGCAGGATTTCTTCCGCTGGTGCTTTGCCGGGATCCCCATGATCGGCTACGGCCTCTGCGCCGGGCTCATGTGTTTCTATAACCCGGGAGATTGCCACACCGGTGTGCGCACCGGTTTGCGATGACATTTCTTTATGAAATATGAAAATCACCCCCTGCCGGGGTGCGGTTGGGCACGGGCAGGGGGTAATGTTTTACATTTTTTCCGGGGCGGAGAAGCCGAGAATGTGGATACAGGTTTCCAGTACCCGGCGGGCGAGGGCAATCAGGGCGATATGGCCGTCCCGCAGGGCGGTGTTCTCTTCCTTGAGGATGGGGGTTTCATGGTAGAAGCGGTTGACGGCGGCGGCAAGATCGTACATATACGAGCAGATCAGGTTGGGGGCGGAATTGGCCAGCGCCTGCTCCAGCGCAGGGGCAAATCCGGTGATGGAGAGCATCAGATCCTTGGCGCTGTCGTTGGCCGGCAGACAGATGGGAAGCTCCTGCCACTGCCCGTAGCGGGACAGGATGGACTTGACCCGCACGATGGTGTAGAGGATGTACGGCCCCGTATTGCCTTCAAAGGCCGCGAAGCGCTCCATGTCGAAATTGTAGTCCTTGGTGGGCTGGTTGCTCAAATCGCCGTATTTCAGGGCACCCATGGCGATCTTGGCGGTGGTATCCTCCACATCGCAGGCATCCACGATCCGGTTTTCCACCACCTTGACCCGGACGAAATCCGTCATATCCCGAATCAGCTGTTCCAGCCGCAGCACGCCGCCGTCTCTTGTCTTGAAGGGGCGGCCGTCCGCGCCGTTCATGGTGCCGAAGCCGACATGCTCCAGCTGGGTCTCCGGCGGGACGATTCCGGCCTTCCGGGCGGCACGGAATACCTGCTCAAAGTGGAGATTCTGCCGCTTGTCGGTGACGTAAAGCACCTTATCCGGGTGCCAGTCGCGCATCCGCTGTACCAGCGTGGCCAGATCCGTGGTGGCATAGATGGAGGAACCGTCGGATTTGACCAGAATGCAGGGAGGCATTTCCTTCCGGTCGTCCTCCTGCGCCACGGGGATGACCCATGCGCCCTCAGATTGCACGGCAATGCCCCGGGCCTTCAGATCCTCTACCATGGCAGGGATATAGGGATCGGCATCGCTTTCACCCAGCCATTTTTCAAAATGGACATCCAGCGCATCATAGTTTTTCCGAAGATCCGCCACGGAGACGTTCATGATATGCTGCCACAGTGCCCGGTAGCCCCGGCGGCCCTGCTGCAGCTCCAGCGTGGCCTGATGGGCCCGGTGGGAGAATTCGGGATCGGTCTTTCTGGCGGAGGCGGTGGGATAGATCTCTTCCAGCTCGTCCACGGTAAAGGGGGCCCGCGCCGGATAGTCCCCGGTGAAGTCCGGGTCAAAGTAGGGAAGCTCCGGCTGTCGGTCGGCAAGCTCGGCAATGATCAGTCCCATTTGCAGGCCCCAGTCGCCCAGATGGACATCACCGATGGCCTCGTAGCCCAGGAAGCTGTGCAGCCGCTTCAGCGCCTCACCGATGATGGCCGGGCGCAGATGGCCGATGTGCAGCGGCTTGGCCACGTTGGCACCGCCGTAGTCCACCACAATGGTCTTGCCCGCGCCGATTTTCTCCACGCCCAGATCCGGAGCGGTGCGCATCTGCTCCAGATACTGCTGCAGGAACCGGCCGGACAGTTTCAGGTTGATAAAGCCGGGGGCCACTGCCTCGATCAGGGAATAGTCGGCGGCGTTCAGCTTTTCCACCACGGCTTTGGCGATCTGAATGGGGGCGCATTTATACTGTCTGGCGGCAGCCAGCGCGCCGTTGCACTGATATTCGCACAGGTCAGGCCGGTTGGAGACCGTCACCTTGCCGAAGGCGGCGTCATAGCCGGCATCAGTGAAAGCCTGCTGCATGTTTTTTGTGATGATATTCAGAATTTTTTCCATATTACAATTCTCCCAGAAAAGGATTACTGCTTCTTGTTTTCCGCCATCCATGCCAGATAATCATCGTAGGTGCCGTATTTATCGATGATGGTGCCGTCCGGCTGGAAGGCGATGACCCGGTTACAGGTGGAGGTCAGCATTTCATGGTCGTGGGAGGCCAGCAGCACCACGCCGGAGAAAGCCTCCAGTCCCTTGTTGACGGCCTGAATGGACTCCATGTCCAGATGGTTGGTGGGCTGATCCAGCAGCACCACGTTGGCACCGCTGAGCATCATTTTCGAGAGCATACAGCGCACCTTCTCGCCGCCGGAGAGCACATCCACATGCTTGAACACGTCTTCGTTACTGAAAAGCATCCGGCCAAGGAAGCCACGCAGGTACACATCGTCTTTTTTCAGGGAATACTGCCGCAGCCAGTCCACCAGCTCCATTTTGTTGCCGTCAAAATAGGCGGAATTGTCCTTGGGCAGGTAGCTGCGCACGGTGGAGACACCCCACTTGACACTGCCCTCGTCCGGCTCCAGCTCGCCCATCAGGATCTGGAACAGGGCCGTCTGGGCCAGCTCGTTTTCACCGACAAAGGCGATCTTATCCTCCCGGCCAACGCTGAAATAGACCTTGTCCAGCAGCTTCACGCCGTCCACCGTCAGGGAAACATCCTTCACCGTCAGCACATCCTTGCCCAGCTCCCGTTCCGGCATAAAGCCCACGAAGGGATAGCGCCGGGTGGAGCAGGGCATTTCCTCCACGGTCAGCTTGTCCAGCAGCTTGCGGCGGGCGGTAGCCTGCTTGGCCTTGCTCTTGTTGGCGGAGAAGCGCTGGATGAACAGCTGCAGTTCCTCGATCTTTTCCTGATTTTTCTTGTTCTTGTTGCGCAGCATGGCCTGCACCATCTGGGACGACTCGTACCAGAAATCGTAGTTGCCCACATACATTTTGATCTTGCCGTAGTCAATGTCCACGGTGTGGGTACACACGGTGTTCAGAAAGTGGCGGTCGTGGGAGACGGCGATGACCATGCCGGGGAAATCCAGCAGGAAATCCTCCAGCCAGTTAATGGCTTCGATATCCAGGTTGTTGGTGGGTTCGTCCAGCATGACGATGTCCGGATTGCCGAACAGTGCCTGCGCCAGCAGCACCTTCACCTTCAGCCGGGGGTCGGTAGTGCCCATCAGATCATAGTGCAGCTCCGTGGCGATGCCAAGACCCTGCAGCAGGCGGGAAGCGTCCGACTCGGCCTCCCAGCCACCCAGCTCGGCAAACTCCGTTTCCAGATCGGCGGCACGCAGGCCGTCCTCATCGGAAAAGTCCTCTTTTTCATAGATGGCCTCCCGCTCCTTCATCACATCGTACAGGTGCTGGTTGCCCATGATAACGGTGTCCAGAACAGTGAAAGCATCGTAGGCGTTCTGATTCTGCTTCAGAACGGAGACCCGCTTGTCCGGGTCAATGGCAATATGGCCGGTGGTGGAGTCCAGCTCCCCGGTCAGAATGCGCAGGAAAGTGGATTTCCCTGCGCCGTTGGCACCGATGATGCCGTAGCAGTTGCCGGGCAGAAATTGCAGATCCACATGCTGGAACAGCCATTGGCCGCCAAACTGCATGCCCAGATTCGATACAGTGATCATTTCATACTCCTTCATATCAAACGTCATTTTCGCATAATCTTACAGTTTAATCATATCACATTTTCCTAAATAATCAATGAAAATTTTGGCGATTTCGCCCGGATTTTTTGGCCGCGCGGGAAAAAATGTGAACAAAAGAAGAACTTTTCGAAAAAGGACTTGCATTTTCCCACAACTGCGATATAATATTAGCACTCAAACACCTCGAGTGCTAAAACAATACAAAGGATGTGTCAACACATTATGGAAAAAATGCAATTCAAGGCGGAGTCCCAGCGGCTGCTGGATCTGATGATCAACGCCATCTACACCCACAAGGAGATCTTCCTGCGGGAGATCATCTCCAATGCCTCCGATGCCATGGACAAGCTGGCCTACACGGCCCTGACCGATGACAAGGTCGGCCTGAACCGGGACGATTTTGCCATCACCATTACCCGCGATCCGTCCAGCCGGATCCTGACCGTTTCCGACAACGGCATCGGCATGGATCGGGCGGAGATGGAAGAAAATCTGGGCACCATTGCCAAATCCGGCTCCCTTGGCTTCAAGCAGGCCATGGAAAAGCAGGAGGATATCGACATCATCGGCCAGTTTGGCGTGGGCTTCTATTCCGCGTTTATGGTAGCCTCCTCCGTGACGGTCATCTCCAGAAAGTACGGGCAGGATACGGCGTGGAAGTGGGTCTCCAGCGGCACGGACGGCTACACCATCGAGCCGGCTCAGCGGGAAAACCCCGGCACGGACGTGATCATGACCATCAAGGAAGATACGGAGGATGAGAAGTTCTCCAATTATCTGGAGGAATATGAGATCCGTTCTCTGGTGAAGAAGTATTCCGATTATATTCGCTACCCCATCCGCATGGAGGTGTCCAAGTCCCGCAAGAAGGAGGACGAGGACGGCTACGAGTCCTACATGGAGGAGGAGACCCTCAACTCCATGGTGCCCCTGTGGCAGCGGGCCAAGAAGGACGTGACCGAAGAGGAGTATGACGCGTTCTATCGGGAGCGTTTCTTCGATTACAACAAGCCCGCCCGGGTTATCCACACCAGCGCCGAGGGCAGCGTTTCCTTCAAGGCACTGCTGTATATCCCCTCCAAGGCACCCTTTGACTTCTATTCCCGGGAGTTCAAGCCGGGTTTGCAGCTGTATTCCTCCGGCGTGATGATCATGGAAAACTGCGAGGATCTGCTGCCGGATCATTTCCGCTTCGTGCGGGGCATTGTGGACAGTCAGGATCTGTCCCTGAACATCAGCCGGGAAATGCTGCAGCATAACCGCCAGCTGACCATCATCGCCCGCAATATTGAAAAGAAGATCAAATCCGAGCTCAAGTCCATGCTGGAAAACGAGCGGGAGAAGTATGAGCAGTTCTATGCCGCCTTCGGCCGTCAGCTGAAGTATGGCACCGTCGCCCAGTACGGCATGCACAAGGATGCGGTGCAGGATCTGCTGCTGTTCTATTCCAACCGGCAAAAGAAGCTGGTCTCCCTTGGAGAATATGTGGCGGATATGCCCGAAGGGCAGGAGAAGATCTACTATGTGGCCGGTGAGAGCGTGGATCGCCTGAGCAAGCTGCCGCAGGTGGAGACGCTGGCCGCCCGGGGCTTCGATACCCTGCTGTTTACCGAAGATGTGGACGAGTTTATTCCCCAGACTCTCATGACCTACAGCGAAAAGTCCTTCTGCAATGCATCTGCCGATGATCTGGGCCTGCAGACGGAGGAGGAAAAGAAGGCAGCCGAGGAAAAGGCGGAGGAGCTCAAGGGCTTCATCACCTTTGTCAAGGAGACGCTGGGCGAGCAGGTCAGCGATGTCCGCCTGTCTGCCAATCTGGGCAGCCATCCCGTGGCCATGGTGCCGGAGGGGGGCGTGAGCTTCGAAATGGAGAAGTATATGAAGCGGGTCAACCCCGAAATGGCCATGCCTGTGGGCCGCATTCTGGAACTGAATGCGGAGCATGAGGCGGTCAAGTCCCTGCTTCACGCCGTGACAGAGGATCCGCTGAAGGCGAAGGATTATGCCCAGCTTCTGATGTATCAGGCCATGCTGCTGGCAGATCTGCCCATCGAAGACCCCAGCGCCTATACCGATTTGGTGTGCAAGCTGATGGTGTAAGCGGCAGAAAACAGAATAAAAAGGTGTGTGTTCCATCGAGCGCACACCTTTTTTAGCAAAACAATGCAGGCCGATGTGCCTCAATCAGCCCCTGCGGGTGTAGAACCCCCCGGATTTTCCACCGGTTCATGTAAAAAGACACAAAAACGGGTCAGGCAAGTCGCCTGACCCGTTTTCTCAGTTGAGGGTGTAGTTATTGCCGTTTACCTGCAGGGTTGCGCTGTAGTAAGCGGTCAGCGCGTCTTCCAGCCACAGGGAGTCCCGGACACCGGCGGTTTCGTAGCAGGAGTGCATGGCCAGCTGCGGCAAGCCGATGTCGGCCGTGGGAACGGAAATGTGCCCCAGAGAGATGTGCCCCAGTGTGGAGCCGCCGGGAATGTCCGCCCGGTTGCAGTAGGTCTGCACCGGCACCTGCGCCTTGCGGCACACGGCACGCAGCACGGCGGCGGAAACGCCATCGGTGGTGTAGCGCTGGGCGGCGTTGAATTTGAGGACGATGCCGCCGTTGACCACCGGTGCGTTGGCGCCGTCCGCCAGCTCCGGATGGTTGGGATGCAGGGCATGGGCATTGTCGGCGGAGATCATGAACGACTGCGCCAGCAGCCGGGGCAGGGAAAGCCCCAGAGACTGGCAAACCCGGCTGAGCACGTCGCTCAGCAAGGTGGAGGCCGCACCCTGCACGGAGTTGGAGCCGACTTCTTCGCTGTCAAAGACACAAAGCACCGGGATGCTGTCACTGTCAGATGCCCGCAGGAAGCCCTGGGTGCAGCCCCATGCGCATTGCAGGTCGTCCAGCGCCGGGGCGGAAATGAATTCCTCCTCCAGCCCCCAGACGGTGGCACCCTGCCGGACGTACAGATACAGATCGTGCCCCAGTATTTTGCCTCCCGCCGCCTGCTCCAGCAGGGAGGAAAGCTTTCCGGCCGCATCCTTGCCGCCCAGAAGCGGCACGGTGTCGGACACGGGGCTCCACTTGTAGCCATCGTTGGCCTGCCGGTTCATGTGGATGGCCACATTGGGAATCAGCAGCAGATCCCGATCGAGGTTTACAAGCCTGCTCTGTACGCCGTCCTCCGTTTCCACCAGCACCCGGCCGGCCAGAGACAGGGGGCGATCGAGCCATGTGTGCATCAGCATACCGCCGTAGCGCTCTACGGCCAGACGGGTGTAGGCGCCGGCCAGTTCGCCGTTTTCCTTCAGCTTGAAGGTGGGCCGGTCACTGTGGCTGGCACTCATAAGGAAGCCCCTGGGGGTGCCAGCCGGAATGCGGAAGGCCACCACGGCGCTGCCGCCACGGCAGAGGTAGTATTTGCCACCGGGCACAAGGACCCAGCTGTCCTGCTCCTGCAGGCGCTGATAACCGTTTTCCTGCAGCAGACGGCACAGCCGGTCTGCCGCGTGATAGACGCTGACGGAACCATCCAGAAATTCCCTCAGCGCAGAAATTCTCTGCTCCATATTTGCTCCTTTTCGGGTGTTCTCACTGTTCCAGCAGGCTGCACAGCAGTGAGATCTGATCTGCAATGGTCTGCAGGGCACCACGCCAGAAGGCCCGATCCGTCAGATCGATACCGGCCACCCGGGCGGTATCCTCGGCGGTGGCGATGGTGGTGGTGTAAAGCAGCTTTTTGTACTTCGGAACGAAGGCGGCGCCTTCCTTTTCGTACTGGGCGTACAGACCACGGGCGAAAAGACCGCCGAAGGCATAGGGGAAATTGTAGAAGGTGGGGCCATAGTAATGGCTCTTGCAGACCCACATGTACGGGTGCAGGAAGTTTTCGTCCAGCCCGCCGGCGTAGGACTGCTTCTGCGCCTCGGTCATGAACCGGCACAGGGTCTCAGCGTTCATGAATTCCTCCGGGCGATGCTCGAACACCATGCTCTCAAAGCGGTAGCGGGAATAGATATCGCAGATGATCTGGGTGGCATCCTGCAGCTGGCTTTCGATCAGGGCGATCTTCTCCTGCTTGTCCGCCGCGCGGCTGATGGCGGAGGCCATGACCACACACTCGTTGAAGGTGGAGGCGGTTTCCGCCAGCGGCATGGAATAATCCCGGTTCAGGGGCAGATGGGAGAAGATGCACTGATTGTGGAAAGCATGTCCCAGCTCATGGGCCAGCGTGACCACATCGGTGAACATACCGTCAAAATTCGTCAGGATCCGGCTCTGCTTCAGGTGCCCCACTTCGGCGCAGAAGGCACCGCCCGCCTTGCCGTCCCGGGGATAGAAATCGATCCACGCCTCGTCAAAGGCCCGGCGCACCATGTCGCTCAGCTCCTGATCGAAACCGGCAAACAGGTCAACCAGATAATCCCGGGCGCTTTCCGTGGTGAATTTTGTGGTGGCGGCCCCCATGGGGGCAAACAGATCGTACCACGGCAGGCCGTTTTCGTGACCCAATGCCCGGGCCTTGGCGTTCAGATACCGGGCAAAAACCGGGGCAAATTCGTCCATGGCGCCCAGCATGGCATCCAGCGTTTCCCGCTTCATGTCATTGTGATGCAACGTGCGCTCCAGCGGGGAGGCATAGCCGCGCAGCTGGCAATCGGAGAGGGTCTCCAGCTTGATGGAGTTGAGGGCGTAGGCAATGGGGTCGGCAATGCGCTCGTAGCAGGCAAGCTCCGCTTCATACGCATCCCGGCGCACCGAAGGATCCGGATCGTAAGCCAGATTGCGCACGGCACTCAGATTGATGGTGCTGCCCCGGTAGCTTACCGGTACGGTGGAGGTCAGATACTGCTGCATATCGCCCCAGGCATCGCCGCCGGAGCGGGAGAGCATGGCCATCACCGATTCTCCGATGCCCGGCAGCAGATAGCGGGCGTTGTCTGCCATGTTGTGGAACAGGTAGCCGTAAGGGCGCAGCTGTTCATCGCCACTGACCAGTGACTCCAGCTCCGGCAGCTTCCCGGCCCAGCCCCGGAAGGCAGCCAGCGGGGCGGCCATGGTGCTGTAAATGGCCATGATGCGGCCCATCCGGGAGACGGCCTCGCTGTCGCGGGTGTTGGCGGACTGGCGCAGAGAGGCGTAGCCTGCCAGCTTGCCCACCAGAAGTGAAAGCTGCTCCCGCAGGGCGATGCCCCGGCGCAGGCCCTCTACGGCATCGGCCGGGGGCAATGTGGCGGCGAATTCCTCCAGCTGCCGGGCAAGCTCCTGCAACTGCAGCATGTCATCGGCAAAGGCGGGATCGTCAAAGCCGTGGTAAAGAGGATCAAGGTTCCATACATCATTCATAAGATTGCTGCTCCTTTCCAAAAACAGGTGTCTTTTATTCTACACCAGAACTGCCGCCGCGTCAACTGCGGTGTTCCGGGAATATATTTTTGGACGAGATGCGTCGAATGTTGTCGAAAAGTTCAGATAAAGCATGAGAATGCGTCGAAAGTGTCTAATTTTGACGAGCGATTGTTTTGGAAATTCCTTGCAAAAAACCGTAGATTATGCTAGATTATTGGTGTCGCACCAAGGCGGATGGCTCCGCCCCGGGCGGGGGAGTAAAAAACTATTACGACAGGAGAGGAACCAATGGACAAATATACCACAGTATTCATTGCCGACAGCGCGGAGGATTTCTGCGCCAATCTGACAGCAGCATTGCAGCAGGCGGACGGCTTTCAGGTGCTGGGCTGCGCCACGGACGGCGAGCAGACCCTGCGCCGTGTCACGGAGCTGAAGCCCCAGATCCTTGTGCTGGATATGATGCTTTCCAAGCGGGACGGCATCAGCATTCTCAAAAGCCTGAACGCCATGGAGCGCAGGCCCGTCACCCTTGCTACATCCGGTTTTATTACAGAATATGTGGCGGGGGCCGCCGCCAATCTGGGTGCGCGATATCTGATGCTCAAGCCCTGCGATATGGCCGCGCTGGTGGAGCGGCTGGAGGAGATCCGGGGCGCGGCGCAGCGTCCGGCATCGGGCCGGAATGAAAAGGCCGGGATCGAGACCATGGTCACGGGCATCATCCATGAGATCGGTGTTCCGGCCCACATCAAGGGCTATCAGTACCTGCGGGAGGCCATTATCATCGCCGTCAACGATATGGACGTGATCAACGCCATCACGAAGGTGCTGTATCCGCAGGTGGCCAAGACCTTCCAGACCACCCCCAGTCGGGTAGAGCGGGCCATCCGCCACGCCATCGAGGTAGCCTGGGACAGAGGCGACCTCGATACCCTCCAACGCTTCTTCGGCTATACGGTTTCCAACACCAAGGGCAAGCCCACAAATTCGGAGTTTA
>CAZMBL010000021.1:0-25171 GCA_964564605.1 uncultured Oscillospiraceae bacterium | reverse complement strand
TGACGGTGATGATGCCGTTGGTGTTTTCGTTGACCACGGCCCCCTTGGGGTTCATGCAGAAGGTGCGCACCAGATCGCCGTACTGCCGGGTGCGGTAGACGATCTTGCTTTCATACAGCTCATCCGTCACATGGGCAAACACTTCTGCCGGAAGCTCCACCCGCACACCGATATCCACCCGGTTGGAGCGGGTGGGGATTTCCAGATCCCGGCAGACCTGCTCCATCCATTTGCTGCCGCTGCGGCCCACGGAAATGATGCATCTGCGGCAGGTAAAGCTGCGCTGTCTGCATTGCAGGGTATAGCCGTCGGCCTCGGCGCGAACCTGCTCCACCGGGGTGTCAAAGAAGAAGGTGACCTTTTCTTTCAGCTCCCGGTACAGGTTTTCCAGCACGATGTAGTTGATATCCGTGCCCAGATGGCGCACGGAAGCGTCCAGAAGATGCAGATCGTTCTGAATGCACAGGGTCTTGAATCGGGTCCCGGCGGTGGAGTAGAGCCGGGTGCCCTGCCCGCCGAAGCGCAGATTGATTTCGTCGACATACTGCATCAGCTCCAGCGCATGCTTTTTGCCGATGTATTCATATAAGGTACCGCCAAAATCGTTGGTGATGTTGTATTTTCCGTCGGAAAACGCACCGGCCCCGCCGAAACCGCTCATGATCGAGCAGCTTTTGCAGCCGATACAGGTTTTCACCGTGTCACCGTTGATGGGGCAGTGGCGCTTGGACAGAGGATGCCCGGCCTCCAGCACCGCAACACGCAGCTGGGGCTTTTGCAGCATCAGCTCATACGCGGCAAAAATGCCGCCGGGGCCTGCGCCAATAATAATTACGTCATAATCCGGCATATTCATGCCTCCTTTGCAAAAGTGAAGCGCTGCGGGAAAGGTCACAGCGGAGTAAATTCGTATCGATAGGATACACTGCCGCTATCGTAGCTGAATACGACCCGGCCGTCGGGAGGAACTTCCCGCTGGAATTTGGAAAAATCCCGGCTGTGTTTCTGCCGGACGAAATCGGCGGGGTCGGCAAGCTCTGCCTCCTCGAAAAAGGTTTGTGGGCGGCCGGAACCGGCACAGGCGTTGCGCATGGTGGCAACGATCTCGTATTCTGCCATAGTCATATCCTCCCGAAATTCCATAACATCGCATTATCATGATACCACGTCCCGGGGGCGGAATGCAACGGCAGTTTTTCACAAATTTTCCCACCGGTTTTTGTCCGGATCCCGTCACATATCCGATGGTTCCGGGGTGCTGCGCCGCTCCCGGCGGAACTGGGAGGGGGACATGCCGATGTGCTTCTGGAAAACCCGGTTGAACTGGGAGAAGCTGGTAAAGCCGCAGCGGGCGCTGGCTTCCGTAATGGGAATGCGGGTGCCCACAAGCAGCAGCTGTACATTGCGCACCCGGGTCATCTGAATATAGTCGGTCAGGGTAAAGCCGGTCACATCCTTAAACTGGTGGGACAGGTAGCAGCTGCTGATGTAAAATTTCTGCGCCAGCGTATCCAGCGACAGATCCTCGGCATAGTGGGAGTGGATGTAGCCGGTGATGGAATAGATTTTCTGGGCCATGGGGCTCATGGCGGAGACGTTGGCGTACTGATTTTCTTCCTGATTCAGATAAAGCAGGGCGAGAAATTCAATGAATTTCTGGTGGATCATCAGATTGCGCATGGCATCCGTCCTTGGGGCCAGCAGGAAAATGTCATTGAGCTTGCGGTAGATCTTCTGCTGCAGCTCCGGTTCAAAGCGGAAAATGGGCACATCCCTGTGGAAAAGCTGCAACAGAAGCCGGTATTCGCTCCCCAGCCCCGTGACATTGTCCGGCAGGTTGAAGCGGATGATCAGCCGCCGGCACGGGTCGCCCGCCGGATACTGGGTGCGGTGCAGCACATTGGGCGCAATGCCGATGATATCAAAAGCCTGCAGCGCGTAGGGCTGTCCCTCCAGAAAATGGGTGGCTGCGGGGCAAAGCATCACACACAGCTCATAAAAGGTGTGGAAGTGCTGAAACTGCATGTTGATATCGGCCGAGCGCACATCATAATCGAAAAAGTAGAACAGCGGGTCGCTTTCCGTGTGGACACGGATGTAATACCGGTCTTCGTACAGCACCAGATTTTGCAGCAGCATGGGTTCCTCCGAATCTACGGGAAAGCCCCTTCCGCCACGGATGCGGCGAAAGGAAGCGTCCCCCTGTGGTCATTTCGCAGTATAGCATAAAATGCTTGCCAATGCAATAGAACATTGTATTTTATTTGCCAGAAAGTATTGTAAATGTTTGCCGGAAGTAAAAAATGCGCCCGAAATACTGTGCAATATGCACAAAATGTTTGCGCAGTGCGGACACAAAAAAACAAAATCTGCGATATGCAAAGAGAAAAAAGGCAATTTATGCGTAGCAAAAAGGGGGAGATGTGGTATCATGGTTTCAGCTACCAGGGATGAAAGCATCCGGGTAATAATCATGAACGGGAGGATAACAATGAAGAAATTCACCAAGTGGATGGCCCTCGTACTGGCCATCGTCATGTGTGCCTGCATGTTCGCCGGCTGTGTCTCTACACCCGATGACACCAAGGGCACCGACCCCCAGCCCTCGCAGACCAAGCCCACCACTCCGTCGGTCACGGAGCCTGCGGATCTGACCAGCTTCTCTGAGGCCCCCTACATCACCAATCTGGGTACCTATGGCAAGGTCGAAGATCGTCTGCCCGTCAAGGACGACATCTTTGTTTCCCAGATCGATGCCACCGGCGCCGCTCTGGAGATCGGCACCTACGGCGGCACCATCAATCTGGTTGGCGGCGGCGGTTCCTGGGATCTGTCCAGACCCACGCTGGAGACCATCATTCGCCGCAATACCGACGGCTCCTATGTTCCCAATGTGATCAAGAGCTACGAGTATAACGAAGACTACACCCTCTGGACCTTCCACCTCAGAGAGGGCATGAAGTGGTCCGACGGCGATGACTTCAATGCCGACGACATCACCTTCTGGTACTATATGTGCCATATCAACAACTTCGACACCAAGGCCAGCTGGGCCGCCCTGAAGGACGGCGACGGCTTTGCCAAACTGACCAAGGTTGACGACTACACCGTGACCTGGACCTTCACCAGCTCCAAGTATCCCGCCGACTTCATCGAGAACGGCGACTTCAAGTGGTGCTGGGCACCTTCTCACTGGCTGAACGATCTGATCCCCTCCAGCTGCTATGTGGAGAACGAATACTGGAAGGATACCGGCCTGTCCGATGAGGATGTTCTGAAGAACGCACAGAGCAAGGGTATCGACAAGGCTACCATCAAGGATCTGGGCAAGGAAGTTGCCTATAACGCCTGGAACGTTGGCGGTATGCCCACTGTCAACTCCTTCAGCCTGAGAGCCGGCGAGTCCAGAAACGACTCTGTCGTCCACATGGACCGTAACATCTACTACTGGAAAGTCGATGCCAAGGGCCAGCAGCTGCCCTACTGCGACGGTATCGTATTCACCAAGACCTCCGCGGACGGTCAGGATCAGCTTCTGTTCCGTTCCGGCGAAGTGGATCTGATCGGCGTGGCCATGCAGGATATCGCCTCCATTCTGAGCGATATGGGCGACAAGGCCGTGCTGCGCACCTTCGCCAGCGTGGACTGGGGCGGAGTGAAGGTCACCTTCAACTACACCCACACCGATAAGAACTACGCGGATCTGTTCAACAATATCAAGTTCCGTCAGGCCATCTCCATCGCCGTTGACCGCGAGCAGGTTTCCCAGCTGCTGTCCGATGGCTTCCTGCTGCCCGGCCAGTGCGCCCCGCAGGAGGGCAACTTCGGCTATGACGCTGAGTGGATGAAAAAGTGGACGAACTATGATGTGGACGGCGCCAAGAAGCTGCTGGAAGAGTGCGGCCTGGTCAAGGGCAGCGATGGCTTCTATGACTTCGCGGACGGCTCCGACTTCCTGCTGACCTTCTACGGCTATCTGGACTCCGGCGCTGCCAACGAGTATCCCGTTCTGGAGCAGTACTACAATGCCGTCGGCATCAAGACTGCCTGGAAGGAATACGAAGTTGCCGCTTTCGACATGGAGATCGACAACAACAACTGGACTGCCATTCTGGGACCCCACACCTCCATCGGCGGTCTGTCCATGAAGGACCGTGTCGCTCCCTTCGTGCCCGTGCAGCAGGCTGCTGAGTGGTACGGCGAGTTCGGCACCTGGGTCGGTACGAACGGTGCCAGCGGCGTGGAGCCCACCGGCGACATGGCCAAGCTGGTAGAGATCTGGAAGAAGTGGGAAGCCACTCCCATCGCTGAGGAAAGAGACAACTACAACCTGGAGATCTACGAGATCCACAAGAACAACCTGTGGACGATCGCTTACCTGCAGAGCGAGGGTATCTACAATCTGGTCAGCTCCAATCTGCACAACTATCCCGACAATCTGGTCCATGCTGACCTGTACATGTACGCCAACATCGTTCACTACGAGAACCTGTTCAAGGCTGCCTGAGCTTTGAAAGGCGCATAACCTGTAAACCTTTGGGGGGCGGGGAACCAGTTTCCCTGCCCCCGCTTCATTGCGGTATGGCACATATGGTGGAAGGAGATGAATTTCCGTGGATGATCGGCAAAGAGAAATGATCCTGCGCTACCGGCCCCATATTTATAAGGACTGCCGGGAGCCGTTTCCCATCCGCTATGTGGGTTGCACCGTCTTTACGGAAAAGGCCCGCTCCGAAAGCTTTCCCAAATGGGTGCCGGATCCGGCGGCGGCCGGGGCACAGGCCATCATTGAATACGCGATCTATTATGATTACGATATCCAGCATCTTTACGATCTGGAACATATCTGGGTGGCGGTTGACGCGGCCGGCGCGGTGGCGGACTGCTGGTGCAGCTTTCACGGTATGCGGCTGAGGGCGGCCGGCTCGGCGGCCTTTCGGGTGGAAGGCACCCATCCGGTGCTGTACGCCCAACCGGGAAAGCACGCCATGCTGCCGGATCCTTCCCTGTTCGCCCTCTATCCCCAGCTCTACAGTGCCTGCATGGCCGAAGCCGGCGGTGGCCTGCTGCTGCCCGCCTTCCTTGCGGACACCGTGAAAACAGACAATGCGCTCGATGGGAAGATCGCTTCCCACATCCGCGCCCACTACACCTTTGAACCCGGTATGGAATTTGTCCCGGAGGATATTGACCCGGAGCAGTTCCTTTTGTGGCCTGCCTTGCTGGCCAAAATTCCCCAACTGATTGCCGAACAGCTGCGCCTGATCGGCTGAGAAACGATCCGCCGCGGATCACGCAAATCTATAAGAAGGAGCGTTATACTCGCATGGAAGATACAATGTTAAACGAAAAGAGGCCATTTCTTGTATCGCTGAAAGAATTTTTTCAGAAGGATCTGGTGCGGTACATTGTAAAGCGTCTTTTGATGTTCATCCCTACATTGTTCCTGATTTCGGTGCTGGCCTTCTTCGTGATCCAGCTGCCGGAGGCGGACTATGTGGACAGAGAAGTGGCAAAGCTGGCCGCTGAGGGCGAATTTATGAGCCAGGCGGAGGCGGATGCCCTGCGCGCGGAGTACGGCCTTGACCTGCCGATGCACGAGAGATACCTTAAATGGATCTCCGGCATCATCTGGACACCCACCGACTCTGCCTACTATCGGCTCTACGGCTCCCATCACGACTGGAAGTACTCCTTTGCCTACGGCAAAAACGTCTGGGACGTGATCGATGAGCGCCTGGGGCTGACCGTGCTGGTGTCGGCTCTGATCATGCTGTTCCAGTATGGTATCTCCCTTCCCATTGCCATTTACGCCTCCACCCACCAGTATTCCGTGGGGGACTACATATCCTCCTTCTTTGGCTTCATTGGTGCGGCGGTGCCAAACTTCATACTCGCCTTTATGTTGATGTACTTGTCATACAAATGGACGGGCAACGCCAATGTCGGTCTGGATCTGAGTGGCTTTTTCCCGTTCCTGAAAAGTATGATCATCCCCTTCCTCGTGATCGGCACCTCCGGCACCTGCGGCATCATCCGTTCTGTGCGTGCCCAGATGCTCGATGAGGTGGGCAAACAGTACACCCTGACCGCCCGGGCCAAGGGCGTTTCGGAGCGTACCATTGTTATGAAATACTGCTTCCGCGCGGCGATCAACCCCACCGTTTCCGGACTGGGCGGCGTGCTGTCCAGCCTGTTCTCCGGCTCCACGGTCACGGCCATGGTTCTGATGATCGACATTCAGGGCCCGGAGCTGCTCAAATCTCTCCAGACGGGAGATGTGTATCTGGCCGGTGGCATCGTCATGACACAGGCCATCCTCGTGGTGATCGGCATTTTGCTGTCTGATATCGCGCTGGCGTTTCTGGATCCCAGAATTCGCTACTCAGGAGGTGGAAGATAATGAAGCTTTTCAAAAAAAAGCAGCGGTCACAGGAAGATTATTATCTCGCTTCCCAGTGGACGCTCATGGGCCGCAAGCTGAAAAAGCACAGACTGGCCCGTATTTCCATGGTGATTCTGGGCCTGCTGTATTTCGGTGCCCTGTTCGGCCAGTTCCTTGCCCCCTATGGGCTGGATGAATTTGACGGCCTGTACCGCAACAGCGCCCCCACAAAAATCCACTTTGTCCACGAGGGGGAATATGTCGGCCCCTTCGTCTACAAGCTCCAGAAGACAATTGACCGGACGGATTTCTCCGTTACGATCACAGAAGATACTTCCGAATATTATCCCATCGAGTTTTTTACCCATGGGACAGAATATAAATTTCTCGGTCTGATTCCGACAGACCTGCACCTGTTCGGTGTTGGGGAGGGGAGCAACGGCGGCACGGGTGCCAAGGTGATGCTCTTCGGCGCGGACTCTCTGGGGCGTGACCTGTTCTCCCGGGTGCTCTTCGGCAGTCAGGTATCGCTGACGATCCCCTTCGCCAGTGCCATCATCAGCTTCTTCCTGGGCATCCTGATCGGTTCCCTTTCCGGCTATTTCGGCGGCACCTTTGATATCATTGTCCAGCGCATCATCGAGGTTATCGGCGCCGTGCCCCAGATCCCGCTGTGGATGGCTCTTTCCGTGGCAATTCCCGCCGGAATTTCCACCGTTAAAATGTATTTCTACATGACGTTGATTTTGTCCTTCATCAACTGGACGGGCATGGCCCGGGTGGTGCGCGGCAAGATGCTGTCACTGAAAAATGAGGACTATGTGATGGCCGCCAGACTGGCCGGTGTTTCCACGTGGAGCATCATCTGGAAGCATCTTGTGCCGGGCTTCATGAGCTATCTGATCGTGTCCATGACCCTGAGCATCCCCGGCTCCATCGTCGGTGAGACCTCTATGAGCTACCTCGGGCTGGGAATCAAATCTCCCGCCACCAGCTGGGGCGTGCTGCTGCAGGAGGCCAGTGCCGTTACGGAGATCGCCAGCAATCCCCATAAGCTGATCCCCATCATTTTCGTCACCGTTACCGTTCTCGCGTATAACTTCCTGGGCGATGGCCTGAGAGACGCGGCGGATCCCTATAAATAAGAAGCGGAGGTAGTTTTATGCATAAGGACAATATTCTTGAAGTAAAAGACCTCCATGTGGACATTCACATGTCCGAGGGGTTGCTGACGGCCGTGCGCGGTGTCAACTTTGAAATGAAAAAAGGAGAGACACTGGGCCTGGTCGGCGAGTCCGGCTGTGGCAAATCCCTGACCTGCAAGGCCATTCTCGGCATCAACGAGAAAAAATGCGTCTCCAGTGGCCAGATCTGTTTCGACTCCGAACAGCTGGGGGAGGTGGAGCTGATCTCCCTGGCCAACGAAAAGAAAAATGATAAGATCCGTTCCATCCGGGGCAAGGAGATCTCCATGATCTTTCAGGAGCCCATGGTCGCCTTCTCTCCTATGTACACCATCGGCAACCAGATCAACGAGGCAACCCTGCTGCACATTACGAAGGATAAGAAAAAGGCAAAGGAAATCTCCATCAGTGTCATGAAAAAGGTGGGTATCGCCAATGCCGAAAAGCGCTATCACCAGTATCCCCATGAGTTTTCCGGCGGTATGCTCCAGCGGGCGCTGATCGCCATGGCGCTGGTGTGCAACCCCAAGCTTCTGATCGCGGACGAACCCACCACGGCGCTGGACGTGACCATTCAGGCCCAGATTCTGGAGCTGATGAAGCAGCTTCAGCAGGACTTCGGCACCGCCATTTTGTTCATCACCCATGACCTGGGCGTTGTGGCAAGAATGTGTGACCGTGTGGCGGTCATGTATCTGGGCAAAATCGTGGAAAGCGCGGATTCCAAAGAGATCTATGCCAATCCCCAGCACCCTTACACCCGTGGCCTGATCGGCTCCGTGCATAAGATCGGCTCCAAGAAGGAAGAGCGCCTGTTCTCCATCGAGGGCACCGTGCCGCTGGCCATGAATTTACCGGAGGCCTGCGGCTTCTATGACAGATGCGATGCCCGCATCGAGGGCTTGTGCAACCGGGCGGAGCCGGAGCTGGTAGAGGTTGCCCCGGGGCATAAGATCGCCTGCTTCAACTGCCCCCATGCGGCGTGCCAGGCACACAGAGCCGAGGTGGAAGCCCGCCTGAAGGAAAAGGATGGTGCGGACAATGCATAATGACAGCATTCTGGAAGTAAGACATCTGCATAAGCGCTTCACTTCGAAGGGTATCACCGTGCGGGCCGTGTCCGATGTGAGTTTTGACGTGAAGCCCGGCGAGACCATCGGCATCGTGGGCGAGTCCGGCTGCGGCAAGACGACGCTGGGCCGCTGCATCGTCCGGGCCTACCGCGCCTCCGAAGGCGAGGTCTTTTACCGCACCCGGGAAGGGGAACAGGTCAATTTCCTGACGGTAGACCGCAAAAAGCTGAAAAAGATCCGCAAGGAAATACAGATGATTTTTCAGGATCCTTATTCCTCACTGGATCCCCGTATGACCGTTCTGGACATTATCAAAGAGCCGCTCAAGGCCAATTACCCCCATATGTCCAAGGCGGAGATGGATCAAAAAGCCAGGGATATGGCCCAGAAGGTGGGCCTGAACCCCACCTACCTGATGCGCTATCCCCATGCCTTCTCCGGTGGCCAGCGTCAGCGTATCGGCATTGCCAGAGCGCTGGTGGTGGAGCCGCAGATCATCGTCTGCGATGAAGCCGTTTCCGCGCTGGACGTGTCCATTCAGGCGCAGGTGATCAATCTGCTGCGGGATCTGCAGAAGGATATGAACCTGACCTACCTCTTCATCAGCCATGACCTGTCGGTGGTGGAACACATTTCCGACCGGGTCGGCGTGATGTACCTTGGAAAAATGGTGGAATTCGGCAAGACGGAGGATCTGTTCGAAAAGCCCCTGCATCCTTACACGGAGGCATTGCTTTCGGCGGTGCCCGTGGCCGACCCGACGGTGCAGATGGAGCGCATCCCCCTCAACGGCGAGATCCCCAACCCCGCCAACCCGCCCAGCGGCTGCTATTTCCACACCCGCTGTCGCTACTGCACCGAAAAGTGCTGTCAGGAAGCACCGGAATATGTGCAGCTGGAGCCGGATCACTATGTGGCCTGCCACCGGGCTGCGGAGCTGAAGCTGCGGGGGTTCACCTATGACAAATAAGAAGCTGATCATTTTTACGGATTCCGGCGATACCATCATCGATGAGGCCACCCAGATCCGGGATGAAAAGGGCATCGTGCAGCAGGCGGATTTTATCCCCGGCGCGGATCAGGTGCTGCGCCGCCTCCATGAGGAGGGCTACACCATTGCTCTGGTGGCGGACGGGGAGTGGGACTCCTTTCAGAATGTCTACCGCCGCAACGGTCTGGGCTACTGCTTCGATGCTTGGATCGTCTCCGAGGTGGTGGGAAAACAGAAGCCGGAGCCTGTCATGTTCGAAACGGCCATGGAAAAGTTGAGCTTGACAGAAGCGGACAAATCCCGTATCGTAATGATCGGTAACAACCTGAAAAAGGACATTGCCGGGGCCAACCGGCAGGGGCTGATTTCCGTCTGGCTGGACTGGTCGCCCCGGTATTTCCACACGGTGGAGCAGCCGGACTGGCAGCCGGATTACACAGTAAATACCCCGGCGCAGCTGCTGGAGCTGCTGCACGAACTCAACGAAAAACTGGAAGATTGATTTGAGGTGTTGCCTATGTTTGTCAGGGCACAAAAATCCATAATTGAAGCAAAGCTTTCCCGCTTGATCGAGGCATTTACCCCCATTCTGTACGAGGATGACGAGATTTTTCTGGAGAACATGAGAACCAGAAACCTGGCCGGGGACGATCTGCGCCGCTACCAGCACTGGGAGTGGACGCAGGGCGTGGGACTTTTTGGGCTGTGGAAGCTGTTTTCCGCCACGAAGGAGGAAAAATATCTGAAGATTCTGCGCCGTTTTTACGACCAGCAGATGGAGATTGGATTTCCGGCACTCAATGTCAACACCGTCACTCCTTTTCTGGCCATGTCCTATCTTGGTGAGTATCTGGCCGATGATCGGTATTTGGCTCCCTGCCGGGAGAGCGCCGTGTGGATCATGGAAAAATTCCCCCGCACCCGGGAGGGCGGCTTTCAGCACATCACCTCCGACACCCGCAACGATCAGGAGCTGTGGGACGATACATTGTTTATGACGGTGCTGTTTCTGGCCAACATGGGCCGAATCGAAAAGAACGAGGCCTACAGCCGGGAAGCCCAGCGGCAGTTTTTGCTCCATGCCAAGTATCTGGCCGACCCCCGGACGGGGCTTTGGTACCACGGCTGGACTTTTGACGGTTGCCACAATTTTGCCGGAGCCTTCTGGGGCCGGGGAAACTGCTGGGTCACCATCGCCATTCCGGAGCTGCTGCAAACCATCGCCTGTGAGGAGCCGGTGCGCCGGCAGCTGCTGCAGCTGTTACAGCGGCAGGTGCAGGCGCTGGAGGCATTGCAGGACGAAAGCGGCATGTGGCACACCCTGATCGATGACGCTACCTCCTATGTGGAGACCAGCGCCACCTGCGGCTTCGGCTACGGCATTCTCCGCGCCGTTCATGCGGGACTCCTCGATGAAAGCTGCGCTGCTGCCGCGTGGAAGGCGCTGCCGCCAGTGCTGGAGCGGATCTCCGACACGGGCGTGGTCAGTCAGGTGTCCTACGGCACCCCCATGGGGCGCAAGGACAAGGCATTTTACAAGGGCATCGAGCTGCGCCCCATGCCCTACGGACAGGCGCTGGCCATGCTGTTTCTAATGGAATGTCTGAACAGCGGGTCGTCAAACTGACATCTGGGCCTGCCGCAGCCTGACAGGCTGTGGCAGGCTCGTATTTATTTTTGCGGCGGCCGCCGCGGGAGGAACATGGCAAATGGAGATCGGCAGACAATGGCAGACCCGGCTTCGGCTGTGGTCGGAGGAATTTGAAAAGCACTATGTGGCCTTTGCCGCACCGCTGGAAATCGAGTACTATACCACCATGGAGCACCTGCCCTTTTCCGATGCCCTCCGTGGCGATTTTGCGCTCCTGCCGGAAGGCTCCCGGTGGGGCAGAAAGTGGGAGTACGCATGGTTTCGCACCCGGGTTGAGATCCCGGCGGCCCTGGCGGGGCAGCGGCTGGTCTTTACCCTGAACACCGCGCCGGAAATGCTGGTGTGGGTCGATGGCCGGGAAGCCGGTGCCATTGATAAAAAACACCGCTATATCACCCTGACCCGCAGCGCGGTGCCCGGCACGGTCTATGAGATCGTGGCGGAGGGCTATGCCGGTCACGGCGTGCGCAATGAGGGCGCCGGGATCGTCGGGGCAGGGGAGCAGCCTGTCCCGGAGCCGAAGCAGCCTCAGGTGGTCACTGGGGACTCCTTCCTCGGTATCTGGAATGAACCCCTGTTCCAGACGGCCATGGACTATCTGACCTTGTATCAGCTGGTGCAGAAGCTACCGGAAAAGAGCCTGCGGGCCATGAAAATCATCGAAGGGCTGAAAAAATTCACGCTTGCGGCGGATTTTGAGCTGCCGGAGCCGGAGCTGACACAGAGTGTCGTGGCGGCAGACCGGTTTCTCAAGCCCCTGCTCTCGTGTAAAAACGGTTCTACCGCCCCGGAATTCACCGTTTTCGGCCAGTCCCATCTGGACATGGCATGGCTGTGGCCGGTGGAGGAGACCATGCGCAAAACCGCCCGTACCTATTCCAATCAGCTGGCACTGATGCAGGAATATCCGCAGTATTGCTTCCTCCTGTGCGAGCCGCCCATTCTCGAATATCTGAAAGATCTCTACCCCGATGTTTACAGCGCCGTGCGGGAAAAGGTGGCTGCCGGGGCCTTCGTGCCCGAGGGTGCCATGTGGATCGAAAGCGACACCAACATCCCCTCCGGTGAAAGCTTGATCCGCCAGCTGGTGTGGGGGCAGCGCTGGTTCCGGCAGGAGCTGGGAGTGCGGAGCAAAATCGCCTGGATGCCGGATACCTTCGGCTTCTCCGCCGCTCTGCCCCAGATTCTCAAAAAATGTCAGGTGGATTATTTTGCCACCCAGAAGCTGGTGCGGCAGGATCCGGAGTGTGATCCCTTCCCCTATAACATCTTCTGGTGGGAGGGGCTGGACGGCAGCCGTGTGCTGTCCCACCTGTTTAAAAAGAACAACGCCGTATTTAACGCCGGAGATCTCATCGCCCGTTGGGAGGATGACCGGGTGCAGCAGGAGAATATCGACAGCTTTCTCTACCCCTTCGGCTATGGCGATGGCGGCGGCGGCCCAACCCGGGAAATGCTGGAAATGGCCGCGCGCTGCGCCGATCTGGAGGGCGCGCCCCGCTGCCGGATGGAAAGCCCCCTCCGCTTCTTCCAGCGCCTCGGGGATGTGGAGCAGGAATACCGGGGCGAGCTGTATCTTGCCTGGCACCGTGGCACCCTGACGGCCCAATCCAACACAAAATTTTATCTTCGCCGGGCGGAAATTGCCCTGAAACAGACGGAAATGCTCCTTTCCCGTCATATGCTGGCGGGACGGCCGATGCCGGAGAACTGGCAACGGCGGCTGGAGCGGCTGTGGCAGCAGCTTCTGTTCAACCAGTTCCACGATATTGCCGCCGGTGCCTCCATTCGTCGGGTGCATCAGCTGGCGGAAGAGCAGCTGCGGCAGGTGATCGATGGCTGTGCGGCCCTGCGTGGCGAGCTGCCGGGGCAGGAGCCGGGCGAGGCCTTCAACCACCTGTCCTGGCCCGTGTGGCACCATGGCCGGCTTCTGGCACCGCAAAGCTGCCGGGTTCTGGCGGCCGCACCCGCCGTGCAGGCCAGATGCCTGCGCCGGGCGGACGGCTGGGTGCTGGAAAATGAGAAAATCGTCTGCCGGATCGATGATCTGGGCCGTGTTGTCAGTGTGAAAATGGCCGGGTCGGCGCAGGAGTTTCTGGCCGCACCGGGCAACGAGCTGCGGATGTACCGGGATGTCAACACCTGCTATGACGCATGGGAGCTGGGCAGCATGTATGAAAAAAGCCCGGTCGAGCTGTCCGGGCCGGTGCAGCTGACGGCGGTGCAGGAGCCGGAGGGCGCTGCGCTGCTTCTGCGGCGGCAGGTGCATGAAAGCAGCCTGGAACAGAAGATTTTCCTGGGAAATAATGCTTCCCGTTTGGATTTCATCACCCGTATTGACTGGAAGGAGCGGCACAAGCTGCTCAAGGTCTGTTTCCCGGTCAACGCGCAGGCTGGACAGGCTTTGCACGAAATCCAGTTCGGCTACCTTGCCCGGCCCACACACCGCTCCCGGCAGCACGATCGGGATCAGTATGAGGTCTGTAACCACCGCTACAGTGTCCTGTCGGACGGCGCGGTGGGTGCGGCGGTGCTCAACAACGGCTGCTACGGTGTCAGCACCCATGATCGGGAGATCTGCCTGAGTCTGCTGCGTGCGCCACTGATGCCGGATCAGTATGCCGATCAGGGTCAGCACTGCTTTACCTATTCCTTCCTCCCCTTCAACGGGGATTTCCGCCGCAGCGAGGTGCTGCATCAGGCGGTGGAGCTGAATGAACCGCTCTGCATGGCACAGCCCCTGCCGGAGACGGAGCAGATCTTCCTGCTGGATGCGGCCAACGTGGTGGTGGAGACCGTCAAGCCCGCCGACCAGTATGATAATGCTCTGCTGGTGCGGGCCTATGAAGCCATGGGTATGCAGACCGACTGTGCCTTTGCCGTCCATACTTCGGTGCGGCAGGTAGTGGAGACGGATATGCTGGAAGAGCAGGGGCGGGAAGTCGCGCCCGGACAGGTGCATTTCGGCCCCTTTGAGATCAAAACCTTTATTCTGCTGCTGTAGGAGGAAAACGCCATGTATACCATCGGAGTCGATCTGGGCGGCACCAATACGGCGGCAGGTCTGGTAGATGAAAGCGGGCGGATCGTGGCCCGGCTTTCGGTTGCCACAAATCTGCCCACCACGCCGGGAAGGCTGGCGCAAAGCATCGCCTCGCTTTCGCGGGAGCTGATGGTGCGCTGCGGCCTGACGGCGCGGCAGATCCGCAGCGTGGGTGTCGGGGTGCCCTGTACCGCCGTGCAGGAAACCGGCTGGATGGAGGATGCGTCCCATCTGGGTTTTTCTGCCGGGCCGCTGGCAAAGCCGCTGGAGCAGCAGCTTTGCATCCCCGTGGCTATCGGCAATGATGCCGATGCCGCCACATGGGGGGAATACCACGGCGGTGGTTATCAGGGAAAATCCTTTCTGCTGGTGACACTGGGCACCGGCATCGGCGCCGGTATCGTGCTTGGCGGGCATCTGCTGCAAAGCCGCTCCGGCCCGGTGGGGGAGGTAGGCCACATGGCCATGGATCCCAACGGCCCGCTGTGCGGCTGCGGCCGCCGGGGCTGCTGGGAGCACTACGGCTCCGCCACGGCTCTGATCCGGCAGGCCCGGCAGGCTGGGGTGGCGGTTACCGGTGCGAAGGAGGTCTTTGACCGTGCCGCAGCCGGTGACACGGTATGCGCCGGGGTGCTAAATCGGTATACGACCTTCCTTGCGGAGGGCTTTGCCAATCTGATCAACATACTCAGCCCGGATGTTCTGTGCATCGGCGGCGGGGTCAGTGCCGCCGGGGCGGCGCTGCTGGAGCCGGTGCGAAAGAAAACCGCACAGCGGGTTTTGTCCCACCGGGGGGATATCGGCACACAGATCGTGCTGGCCGGACTTGGCAATGACGCGGGCATTCTCGGCGCGGCATTGCTGGAAAAACAGGAGGAATACAAATGAAAGCACATTATTTGCGAGTGGTCAGGGATACGGAAAAGCGGGTGCGCCATGCCCTGCAAACCCAGAATCTGGATGCAGACAGCCCATACTACGGCGCTTTTGTCATGCCCAACGGGGTGTATATGCAAAAGCACGCCCTGTATGAGATCGCGGCCATGTCCGGCGCCTACTGCTGTGCCGACAGCGCCTATTATCACGATGTGCAGTTGCTCAACTCCATGCTGCTGGGGCTTCGCTACGTCCGCTCCACCCAGCATGAAAACGGCCTGTTCGACTATATTACCTGCAATTTCTTCTCCGCGCCGGACACGGCCTTCTGCATCGGCATCATTTTGCCGGCACTGCAGGTGCTGCTGGCGCGGGAGCGGACACCGGGAGAGGAGCAGCTCAAGCAGCAGCTGGAGCAGATCATCCATCTGGGCGGCCGTGGCCTGCTGGAGGGCGGCTTCCACACCCCCAACCACCGCTGGGCCATTGCGGCGCTGCTGGCCCAGTGCGGCAAGCTGTTCCACGAGCAGGATCTGCTGGACGCAGCCCAAATCTATCTGCGCGAGGGCATTGACTGCAATGCCGATGGGGAATATTCGGAAAAATCCGCCGGAAATTACAACGGCGTCAACAATCAGGCCATGCTTTTCCTGGCGCAGGCGCTGGACGATGGCAGCTTCGAACAGCATGTGATCCGCAATCTGCGCATGATGCTGACTTACTGGGAGCCGGACGACAGCATTTTCACCGCCAATTCCACCCGGTTTGACAAGGATCGGCTGGTGTATCCCGACGGCTATTATTTTTCCTACCTGTATCTGGGTGTCAAGTATGATATTCCGGAATTTGTGGCCATGGCCAACTATGCCTTCCGGATCATTGAAGAGAAAAATCTGCTGTCGCCGGATCTTCTCAACCGGTTTCTGCTCCATCCGGAGCTGGTGGCCTGTGAGTCGCCCCTTTGCGACACGCCCCGGAATTACCGTGCCTTTTATGCCGATTCCGGCATCGCCCGGGTGCGTCGTGACGGCTTTACCTATACCCTGATGCAGGGGAAATCCAATTTCCTCTATGTCCACAACGGTGGCATCAAGCTGGAAATGAAGATCGGCGGCAGCTTCTGTGAGCATCGTGCTTTCCGGGCGGAACGGCTGTGGGAGGAAGACGGTGTATTCCGCCTGCGCCAAACCATGCACGGCTGGTATTATCTGCCCTTCCCGGAAAAGCCCGAGACCTCGGACTGGTGGAAAATGGACAACGCCAGCCGCCCGAAAAAGTGGGGTCCGGATATGCACATCGAGGTTGCGGTGCGGGATACCGCCGACGGCCTCGAGGTGGAGCTGGATACCTCCGGCGTGGCGGGTGCGCCGTGGCGGGTGGAGCTGGCCTTTTCCGGCATCAGCCGCATCAGCAGCCCCCATATGACCATGCCCATCCACGGCGATGAGGTGCTGGTGCTGAAGGACTCGGATTTCACCGTGACCGATGGCTTCCATACCATGACCATCGGCCCGGCCTTTGGCAACCATCATTTCACCGACGGCAAGGAGGACAGCGAGGCCAAAACCCCCGGGGCCGCCACCGTGTATCTGACGGATTATACCCCCTTCCACCATGTCATTACCATCCGCCCGTAAGGAGGAAAAAACTATGCGTCATTATGAAAATCCGGAGCATACCAGTGAAAACCGCTGCCTTCCCAGAAGCAGCTATATCCCCGGCGGCGTATCGGAATATACCCTGCTGAACGGAACATGGCAGTTTGCGTGGTTTTCCCGGGATGTGGAAGTGCCGGAGCAGATCACCTGCTGGGATACCATTCCGGTTCCCGCCTGCTGGCAGCTGCATGGCTATGAGTATCCCAATTACTGCAATGTCAACTATCCCTATCCCTGTGATCCGCCCTATGTGCCCGATGACAACCCCTGCGGCATTTACCGGCGGGAATTTGAGCTGGAGCGGAAATGGGGTCGGGTCTATTTCGTGCTGGAGGGTGTCAGCTCCTGCGCTTATGTGTGGGTCAATGGCCGCTACATCGGCTTTACCCAGGGCAGCCACCTGCGCGCGGAATTCGATATTACCGATGCTGCCGTGCAGGGCACGAATACCCTGCAGGTCAAGGTTCTCAAATGGTGCTGCGGCAGCTATCTGGAGGATCAGGATTTCTTCCGCTACAACGGCATTTTCCGGGACTGCTATCTGCTGCAGCGGCCGGCCGGGCACATCACGGATGTGGAGATGATTCCCCGGGCCGACCGGATCGAGCTGCATCTGGCAGGGAGCGCCCAGGTGCGTGTTTTTGCCATCGGGCAGCTGCTTTGCAGCCGGGATGTGGAGGAACATTTTTCCTTCACCCCGGAAAAACCCGTTCTGTGGAATGCGGAGAAACCCTTTTTGTACACCGTGGAGCTGGAACGCCACGGGGAAATCATCCGTTTGCAGACGGGTCTGCGTGACATCCGCATTTCAGACCGGTATGAGCTGCTGATCAACGGCACGGCGGTGAAGCTGCATGGCATCAACCACCACGATACCAGCAAATACCGTGGCTGGTGCGAAACGGAGCAGGAACTGGAGCGGGAGCTGGAACAGATGAAGCGGCTGCATATCAACTGCATCCGCACCTCCCATTATCCGCCTACACCCCATTTTCTGGAGCTGTGCGACCGGATAGGCTTCTATGTGATCTGCGAGACGGATCTGGAGACCCACGGTTTTCTGCGCCGCCTGCCCAATGTGGATTACCGCTTCGATGTGGAAAGCAACGCCTGGCCCTGCACGGACAGCACCTGGCGGCACGAATTTCTGGAGCGGATGCAGCGGATGGTGGAGCTGTATAAAAACCATCCGTCCATCATCATGTGGTCTTCAGGTAACGAAAGCGGCCACGGCTGCAACCATGTGGAAATGCTGCGCTGGACGGCCCGGCGGGACCCGTCCCGTCTGCGCCATGCCGAGGATGCCAGCCGCAAGGGTCAGATCCACAATGCGGACGTGTTTTCCGCCATGTACCCTTCGCTGGAAGAGGTGGAGCGTCTGGCTCAGTGCGATGATGTCAACATGCCGGTGTTCCTGTGCGAATATTCCCATGCCATGGGCAACGGCCCAGGAGATGTTTACGCCTATAACCGGCTCTTCGACCGTTATCCCAAGCTGATCGGCGGCTGCATCTGGGAGTGGGCCGACCATGTGGTGACGGAAAACGATGTCCAGAAATACGGCGGCGATTTCCCCGGGGAACTGACCCATGACGGCAATTTCTGCTGTGACGGTCTGGTCTTTGCCGACCGGAGCCTGAAGGCCGGCTCGCTGGAGGCCGCTGCCGCCTACCAGCCCATCCGCACCGAGCTGGAGGGAAATACCCTGCGGCTGACCAACCGGCTGGATTTTACGGATCTGTCCGGCTATACACTGGTGCTGGAGCTGGAGCGGGACGGGCAGATCCTCCAGCGGGACAGCCGCGTACTGCCCCTTGCGCCCCATGCCCAGACGCTGCTGCCGGTGCCCGATGCGCCGCCGGCCTGCCGCTGGGGAGCGCACCTGAATGTGCTTTTGCTTGATGGCGAGCGCTGTGTCGCCCGGCAGCAGCATCCGCTGCCCTGTCCACGGCAGGCACCCGCCCCGGCGCAGCGTGCGGCGCTGCGGCAGGATGAGAAAAATATTTATGCCGAAGGCCCGGGCTTTTCCTATGTTTTTTCCCGGCACTATGGCATGTTCACCGCCATGGTGGTGGACGGAGCCGAGCAGCTGGCCCAAAAGCCGGAGCTGACGGCCCTGCGGGCCCTGACGGATAACGACAGCTCCATGGCGCACCGCTGGCTTCAGCTGGATGTGTGGCAGGGGGAAAATCTGGATCGCACCTCGGTCAAAATCTACGCCTGCGGCATTGAGGACGGCGCCATCCGCGTTCGGGGGGCCCTGTCCGGCATTTCCCGGGCACCGCTGCTGCGCTTTTCCATGGATGTGGCGGTGGAAACGGACGGAACCGTCCGCCTTGGGCTGACCGGCGATGTGCGCCCGGATGCCATCTGGCTGCCACGGCTGGGCTTTGAATTCACCCTGCCCGGCAGCAGCGAAGCCTTCTCCTATTACGGCAACGGCCCGCAGGAAAGCTACCGGGATATGTGCCACGGCGGCATGGTGGGACTCTATCACTCCGATGCCCGGCGGGAATATGTGCCCTATGTCCGGCCGCAGGAGCATGGCAATCACACGGACTGCCGCTTCCTGCGCATCGGGCGGCTGGAATTTGAGACGGAGGACACCTTCGAGCTGTGCGTTTCCCAATACGGCACCGCCATGCTGCAGCAGGCAAACCATACCGATGAGCTGGTGCCCGATGGAAACGTGCATCTGCGTGTGGATTACAAGGTTTCGGGCCTCGGCTCCGCCTCCTGCGGCCCCGCGCTGGGGGAGACCTACCGCCTGTCGGAAAAGCAGGTGCGCTTTGCCTTCACCATCCGTCCGGCGGAGGATTGAGCCATGCAGGCCTATCTGTTTGTACATTTTCGGGAGAAGCAGACCCCCGACGGGGAACAGGTCTATTTCTCCGTCAGCCGGGATGGCTACCACTGGGAGCCTGTGCACGACGGGAAACCGGTGCTGTGGGCCAGTCTGGGGGAGCAGGGGGTGCGGGACTGCACCATCGTCTATTGCCCGGAGGATCGGCTCTACCGGATCATTGCCACGGATCTGTGCCTGGCCCACCGCTTCCGACAGTGTGGCTTTCACGATTGGCAGCAGATCTCCCACCATGGGAGCCGGTGCCTGAGCGTGTGGCAATCGCCGGATCTGCTGCACTGGTCGGCCCAGCAGCTGCTGGGCCTGAGCGATGGGACACTGGGCTGCCTGTGGGCCCCGGATGTGATCCGGGACAGCCGGACGGGGGAGTATGTGCTGCATTGGTCGTCCACCCACCGGGATCGGCCCCATATGGCCATTTATTACAGCCGCACCCGGGATTTTCAGCATTTTTCGCCGCCGCAGCTGCTGTATGAAAAGGAAGACGCCGGCATCATCGATTCCGCCATTTATGAGGAAGCGGGCAAATACTACCTCTTCGTCAAGTGCGATCATGATCCGGAAACCATCCTCCTGCTGCAAAGCGACAGCGTGACCGGCTCCTACCACCGGGTGGAAGCCTTTGACGAGAGCATGAAGGCACTGGAGCCGGGGCTGTACGAGGGGCCGACTGCGGCCCGCCTGTGGGACGGCCGCTGGGGCCTGTTTCTGGATTACTACGGCGTACCCGGGGATGGGCAGGGCTATGTGCCGCTGCTGGCGCCCTCTCTGGAAAGCGGAGGCTTCACCCGCGCAGATGAAGCCTTTTCCTTCCCCTACGGCTTCAAGCACGGCACCATTTGCCCTATTTCCCAGACGCAGTACCATGCGCTTCTCCACCACTCATGGCCGGAGACTCCATGAGAAAAACGATCAGCGGCAGAAGTCCGGGACTTCTGCCGCTTTTGTGTGTAATTGGCGTTTTGACTCAGGCTTTCCCCAGCCGGATCATGTTCCAGCTGTGCTTGGACAGCAGACTGTGCAGGATGCCATTCTCGATGTGGGAATTGTCGCAATTGTGGGGGGTGACCCGGTCGGGATCCTGCTCCGTGTTGGTGGCGAACAGGTCATCGCAGGTCATGGTAACATGCTCGATCACCCGGTAGTCCGCAAACTGCCGCAGAGGCATGGAAAGGGACAGATCCTCGTCCAGATCCTTGTTCACGGCAAACACCACCAGCTCGTCCCGCTCATCATTGAAGATGGCAACGGCATCCAGACAGGAAACCTCGCCGTAGCGGTCGGTGTGGTAGGTCGGGGCCTCCACCAGCGTCTGCAGGGCAATGCCGCGGCCGTATTTTCCCGTGAGCAGGTAGGGATAGTAGATGGTCTGCCGCCATGCGCCGCTATCGGAGGTCATGATGGGGGCGATCACATTGACCAGCTGCGCCAGACAGGCGATCTTCACCCGGTCTGCGTGGCGCAGCATGGTAATCATCATGGAGCCGACCAGCAGCGAATCCTGAAAATCATACACATCCTCCAGCTGATGGGGGGCGTGCGTCCACTTTTTCAGCTTCTGATCCTGCTCCCGGGAGTGATACCACACATTCCACTCGTCAAAGGACAGGTTTATGGTTTTATCGCTGTGCTTTCTGGCCTTGACCGCGTCGCAGATGGCGGCCACACCGGTGATGAACCGGTCCATATCCATGTTATGGGCCAGGAACTGCCGGGAATCTCCTTCATTGAAATCGTAATAGGTGTGAAGCGACACATAATCCACACTGTCATAGCAGTGTTCCAGCACCGTATCCTCCCATGTGCCGAAAGTTGGCATGTTGCCGTTGGAGCTGCCGCAGACCACCAGCTCAATGGACGGATCCACCGTCTTCATGGCCTTGGCCGCCTCGTTGGCCAGCTTGCCGTAGTCATCGGCGTTCTTGTGGCCGATCTGCCAGGGGCCGTCCATCTCGTTGCCGAGGCACCACAGCTTGATGTTGTGGGGCTTTTCATAGCCGTGGGCACGGCGAAGATCGCTGAAATGGGTGCCTTTTTCCATGTTGCAGTAGTCCACAATGTCGATGGCCTCCGCCACACCGCGGGTGCCCAGATTGACCGCCATCATCACCTCGGTGCCGGCTTTCTCCGCCCAGTCGGAAAATTCATTCAGGCCCACCTCGTTGCTTTCCACCACCTGCCAGGCCAGCTCAATGCGCCTGGGTCGCTCTTCCCGGGGGCCGACACCATCTTCCCAGCGGTAGCCGGAGACGAAGTTGCCGCCGGGGTAGCGCACCACCGGCACATTCAGCTCCCGCACCAGCTCCAGCGTGTCCCGCCGGAAGCCCTGCTCATCGGCAAAGGGGCTTTCGGGCTGGTAAATGCCCTCGTAGACGGCACGGCCCAGATGTTCGATAAAGGAGCCGTAGATCCGGTTGTCGATGCGCCCGACCTGAAAATCTCGATCTGCGATGATTTTTGCCTGCTTCATGTTATGTTCTCCTTAAAAATGTTATCTGATATGGAACAGCAGCACGCCGTGGGGCGGGATACTGCCGCCGGGATTATGAGGTTGCGCACCCTCGCCGGAAAAGACCTCTGTGCAGGTTTCGCCCCGCAGAGCCATGTTCGGGAAAGCGTCACACAGCAGAGGAAGGGACACGTCCAGTGTCTGTGTCTGCTCCGACAGATTGAAAATGGCGACAAAGAATTCTCCGTTTTCCGGGCTGACGGCTGCCCAGACGCAGCGCCCATCCTCCCGCAGCACCTGCCGGGACAGGAAATTGCCCTGCTGCAGCCGCAGCAGCTGCCGGTTTTGCAGCAGCGAAAGGGTCCAGTCGTCCAGCGTTGTCATTTCCGCACCCAGCATCAGCGGCGAGTGGAAGATGCACCACAGGGCCATCATACTCTGCTGCTCCGGCCGGGTCAGCCCCGTCTGCCGCTCATGGGCGAAGCCACGGCCGATGCGCCCGAGGGGCAGCATATCGCAGTCCGGCCAGCTGCCGGGCCGGACATGATCCTGCCACCGCTGGCACCGGTCAAACATGTCCAGCAGCGGGGGCCAGCTGTCCCAGAAATCGTCGGTGATGCGCCACATGTTGGCATGGCGGCTGTAATGCCAGCTTTCCGTCACCTGCGCCGGGCCGGGGGAGAGACTCAGCACCATGGGCCGGCCGCAGCGCTCTATGGCCAGATGGAGCATTTCCACTTCCTTTTTGTGCAGATACCGCCGCTCCGGGCCAAAATCTGCGGAGCAGATGTCATCGCATTTGATAAAATCCACGCCCCATTCTGCATACAGCCGCAGCAGGGAGTCATAGTACGCCTGTCCGGCGGGGCTGTGGCGCACCCCGTACATATCCGGGTTCCACGGGCAGATGGAGGAGGGATCCGCCACCATGTCCGCCGTTACATCCGTGCCCAGCACCGGCAGATGCCGGTGGGCGGCCTCTCTGGGGATGCCCCGCATGATGTGAATGCCGAATTTCAGTCCCATGGCGTGAAGACGCTCTGCCAGCGGCCGGAAGCCTGCCCCGCCCACACTGGACGGGAATTTGTCCGGGCAGGGCAAAAGTCTGCCGAATTCGTCCATCTCCACACGGCCGAAGGGGATATACTGGAAGCGCTCCCGCATGGAGCCGGTACCGTAGGCGTACCACTGAATGTCCACCACCACATATTCCCAGCCGAAGGGCAGCAGATGCCCGGCCATGAAGGCGGCGTTATGCAGAACTTCCGCTTCCGTAACGGTGGTGTCATAATAATCATAGCTGTTCCAGCCCATGGGCGGGCGCAGCGCGGCGCAGTTCGGGTTCATTGGCATATCTCCCCGCATTTTTCTTTCAATATACCAAATATTGCAGGATTTTACAAGAGCAACTTCACACTTTTTTCTGTGAAGTTTCCTCAGTTGAAGCTGGCCAGATCGAAGGTGACAACGGTGTACAGCTCGACCGCCTCCTGCTGCTTCAGAAGCCGGTCAAGCTCCGCCTTGATCTGCTTCTGGCGGGGCATCAGCTCTGCCGGGAGAGCCATGTCGAAAATCAGATTGATATGGCCGCTGCCGCGCACCATGCGAAAATCGTGGATGCTGATGCGGCTGTCCTGCCGGGCCAGCAGTGCCTGCACGGTGGCTTTCAGCCGCTCCAGCTCTGCGTCCCCGGTGGCCACCGGGTCATAGTGCAGCACCAGATGGACATTGTAGGCCCGCAGACAGGCCCGCTCCAGATCGTCGATCAGCTCATGGCACACCAGCGGATCCGCCTTCTGATCCATTTCCACATGCATACTGGCAAAGCGCTGGCCGGGGCCGTAGTCATGCACCATCAGATCATGGTAGCCCAGCACTTCGGGGCAGGCACTGACCAGCTCCACGATCTGCCCCCGCAGTTCCGGGCTGGCGTTTTCGCCCAGCAGGGGGCTGATGGTCTCCTTTGCCAGCATGGCACCGCTGTAGAGAATGAACAGCGCCACCGCCAGACCCATCACACCGTCGATCTTCCAGTCGAACAGGGTACCCACCACACCGGCCACCAGTACCGCCGCCGTGGAAATAGTATCGTTGCGGCTGTCCGCTGCCGTGGCCAGCAGTGTCTGGGATTGCACCAGCTTGCCCAGCTTCGTGTTGAACAGACTCAGCCACAGCTTCACCACAATGGAGCTGACCAGTACAACGCACACCGGCCATGAAAACTGCACCGGTTCCGGGTGGAGAATTTTCTCCACGGAGGTCTGGGCCAGCTCGAAGCCGATCACCACGATCATGGCCGCCACCGCCAGCCCGGAAAGATACTCATAGCGGGCATGGCCGTAGGGATGATCCTCGTCCGCCGGGCGCTGGGCCAGCCGGAAGCCCACCAGCGTCACCACGGAGCTGGTGGCATCGGACAGGTTGTTCATGGCATCAGCCGTAATGGACACGGAGCCGCTGAGCAGGCCCACCGCCAGCTTCATGGCGAACAGCAGCACATTGCACACGATTCCCACCATGCCGGACAGTACCCCCACCCGGGCCCGGGCGGCGGGGTTGTTGCCATCGGGATCCTTCACGAAAATACGAAGCAGCAGCTTTGTCATAACAGCCTCCGAAATAATTTCTGCGTTTTCCATGCAGTATAGCACAGTTTCCCACCGGATGCAACCAAATGGAGTCGCCCACGGGGAAAGAAAAGGCACACCTCCCGCATGGAAGGTGTGCCAAAATTCGCAAAGTGGAAATCAGGCCTTGCCGGCGCAGCCCAGAACGTTCACCAGCTTGTGGCGAACCAGTTCCTTGATGTTGGCACGGGCGGGCTTGAGATACTGACGGGGGTCAAAATGATCGGGATGCTCATCGAAGTACTGACGGATGGTGCCGGTCATGGCCAGACGCAGGTCAGAGTCGATGTTGATCTTGCACACGGAGAGGCTGGCGGCCTTGCGCAGCTGCTCCTCGGGCACGCCGATGGCGTTGGGCATCTTGCCGCCGT
>CAZMBL010000020.1:19093-25243 GCA_964564605.1 uncultured Oscillospiraceae bacterium | reverse complement strand
TTGAGCGAACTTTGATATTCTAGCACTTCGCATCCGCTTTGTCAAGAGGTTTTTTCATCTTTTTGAAAAAACATTTTTCGGCGGGTTGCCATGCATGTTTGACATTGTATAGCAGAGTTCTCAAAATGTCAAGAGAAAAATCGCATAAAAACAAATAAAAAACGGGGCCATTTCTGGCCCCGTAATTGTGCAGGTTCGCTTATGCCTGATCCTCGATCAGGCCATAGCCGCCATCGTTGCGCTTATACACCACAGCAAAGGCGCCCTCGTTGTCCTCATCCCGGAAAGCAAAGAAGGTATGCTCCAGCAAATTCATCTGCAGAACCGCTTCCTCCCGGCGCATGGGTTTGATCGGGAAATGCTTGACACGGACGATGCTCAGATCCTCTTCCCCATCCTCCGGCGCGAAGGAAGTTTCCTCCACCGTGCGGGTAAAGGCATCCTGTTTCAGGCGGCGGGCCAGACGGGTCTTGTTCTTGCGGATCTGACCTTCGATGGTCGCCACCGCTGCATCGATGGAAGCAAACATATCCGATGTGCTTTCCTTCGCCCGGAACCATGTACCGGCACCGTGAACGGTGAGCTCGGCAATGTTCCGGTTCTTTTCCACAGAAAAGACGACAAGTGCCTCCGCATCCTCATCAAAGAACCGGGCCAGCTTCATGACCTTCTTTTCGGCATAGGCGTGGACATTTCCGGGCAATTTGACTTTCTTCTCACTGTACTGAAATTTCATATGCGGCAGCTCCTTTCGTATTCACCGGTCATTCGGTGTAAGTATAGTATAGCACGATTTTACCATTTTGACAAGGCCGGAACGAAAAGAATATGTAAACATTGCCTATCAACCGCTTCTCATATCCGCCGTTACCGCACAGAAGTGCCCGCTCCGCAAGCATCGGCAGGCGGAGCGGGCGTGAGGCTCACTGTGTCAGTGTATTGGAGATGATGTGATAACCGTCCTGCACGGGTTTCAAGATAACCGAGCCTGCCCACGGCTTATAGTCTTCATAAGAATAGACTAGCTCCACGCAGCCGTCTTCCAGCAAGCGATAGCCTTCCGCCTTGAATTCAGACAGTCCTGCGGCGTCATTGTGGAAAAGGTAATAGCTGTCGGTGCTTTCCAGATAAGTAAATTTTTCCAGTGCGGCCTGATCGTAATCGGACAGGGAAAGGCCAAAGATTTCCTGCAGAACCCTGTTCATTTTCTCCACCGGGCAACGGGTAATGGACAGTTCCCCTTCCCAACTCTGCGTGAACAGTGCCTGCTTTTCCTCATCGGTAATGGGAGATTCGTCACGGAAGCCGTTATAGAACAGTTTATACAAATTTGCATCCAGTGGATCCTGATAAGCCTGGAATAGGGCCAGATTCCAGAAATCGTTTGTGGAATTGGGAAATTCAAACATTGTCTGGAATACCTGCAGATGCTCGTCGTCCCTGAGCAGGTCGTCCGGTGCATCAGTCGGCTGCGGTGCATCGGTGGGCTCCGGTGCATTGGTGCCTGCGGTGGTATCATTCGTCCCGGAGGGCGTTATAGAGCCTGTTGTGGGATCGCCGGGCACGCATCCGGCCAGCAGCGACAGCAGCATCGCCGCAAGGATGACCCAGACCATTTGCTTTTTCATATTGTTTCCTCCTTGATATTTCATAATTGCTTTTCTGTTTTGGATTTCTCCAAATTACTAATTCATAGTTTCCGTTGCTCGTTGTACAACTACAGATGAATATCCAACATATCCACAGGTACGGCAGACTTTCGTCCCATCCAGCGATGTTATAAACACATGGCTCGCATTATCACATTTTGTTCCGCATTCGGTACATACTCTCCAGTGTCCAAGGGAATTCGATTGGTATGTTCCGCACGTATGTGCCTCTTCTTGAGCCCTATAACCACATCCGCCGCACGCGTACCAGTGACTTTCACTGTCAGAAGATAATACCGCACCAATAATGTGATTAAAAGTGCCTCCTGTATATTCGCACTTGCTGCAAACACTCTTATGTTTTGCCGAGTCAATACATTCGTTGTGCATGTCGTGCGTTTCTTCGAAAGTTGCACCACAGTTAGCACACGTTCCACTGTGGGCTTCATTTGTATATGAATACTCCGATGCAATATGTTCTGTACTTGCATAATTTGGATGTCCATACCCCAACACGTTCGATGCTGTCAATTTGAAGGTTCTCCTTGCAACAACACCGCCCGGGCCGTTTCCGTCAATCATATATACATACTGTCCTACCACTTTTTCAACTATGCCGACATGCGTGCTATCTTCAATTGTAACGCCCTTGAACACTATATCACCTGCAGTCGGAATGTAGTTCCCACCCTGCGCAGAACTATAGTTAAAGGTTCCCTGATTCATAAAGAAATTCTTAATCGTATCGCAGTCGGCGTGCCGTATAATTATCGTCTCTGCAACATTTGCGTGTTTGGCACACCAGCTCACGAAAACTGCGCACCATGCTCGCCCGGGATATCCCATTTCAGTTCCATACTTAGGGAACCTCTGATTTAATCCGCACTACCATATAGGCTCCAGATATGGTATAATGGCACCATCAAAACAATGCAAAAGGGTGCGCAAAGGGAATAGCCGGCTGCCGCGCCAGATATCCTCCAATTTTCTTCTCTGCATTATCAGTATATCACGCCGTTTTCCCCCCTGTCAACATCTAATTTTGTATCAAAGAAAAATTGGCTGCCGCAGCGCAACACGCCACGACAGCCACATAAATCACGCATCTTCCTCATCATCCAGAAGCTCTGCCATGATCAGCGAATATACCATTTCCGCTTTCTTTTCCATCAGGCGGCTGAGCTGAACGGCCTGCCGCTGATCCGGTGCCAGCAGCTCCAGCGTCATCAGGTTCCCCATTTCATCATCGAGCGACATGACAACGCTGTAGTCCCCCGTTTCCCGGGGCATGGTCTGGGTCTTGACGAAGCTGGAACGGCGAATCTGGCGGTTAAAGCGGTTGACCGCGTTCTCCGCCTTCTGCTTGACCGTGAAGGCCACGGAGCCGGCCGTCAGGGATTCCGTTTCCCGGCCCTTGGGGGTGATCTCATACTGCTCCCCCTCCAGCTGCTGCAAATGTCCAGATTTGACCATTTCCGGCAGTGCGGTACACACATCAAAATAGCTCAGGCACTCGTCCTGATAGCACAACTCATAGATCTGCTGACAGGTGACCGGATACTCGACCCGCGCCATGACAAACAAAATCAGCATTTTCACATCGAGCATATCGTGAATAAAGCCCAAACGCTGCATTATCCTCACCTCGCTTTCCATTATACAGGAAAAAAGTGAAAAATCAAGCACATGACGGCGACGACATACATATTCTGGCAGGAAAGGAGGCTCCCATATGAAGCCAATCTGCTTTTACATACCCAAGCGAACCGGTTCCATCCGCTACGCCGCACGGCAGCTGGAACAATGGGGCTTTGACGTCCGCCCGGAGGCCGGGCCCGATATCACCCATGTGCTGCTGCCGATCCCCTCCGGTATCACACCGCTACCGCCGGAAGTGCCGGAAAAAGCAACTCTGTTCTGCGGTGGCAAGGTGGACACGGTTCAGCCACGGATCGACCTGCTGCAGGACGAGGAATTTCTCGCCTGCAACGCCGCCATCACGGCCCAATGCGCCGTGGCCCTTGCCATGGAACAGCTGCCCATCACACTGGACGGCTGCCCGGTGCTGGTGATTGGCTGGGGAAGAATCGGCAAATGTCTGGCAAAGCTTCTGCGTGCGCTGGGGGCCGCTGTCACGGTCGCCACACGAAGCAGCCGTGACCGGGCCATGCTGGCCGCGCTGGGTTATCCGGCCATACCGATCGACGACATCCGGGCCGAAGATTTCAGGCTGATCGTCAACACGGTGCCCGCCCCGGTGCTGGACGCGGAAGTTGCCACCGATGCATTGCAGATGGATCTGGCATCCCGGCTGGGGCTGCTGTCCCCGCAGGCGATCCGCGCCCGGGGGCTGCCCGGCCGGGTCGCACCGGAAAGCGCCGGGGTTCTGATCGCCCGCACCATACTTCGCTATCTGGAAGGAGAAGGTTTATGAATATCGGATTTGCCATGTGTGGCAGTTTCTGCACCTTTGAAAAGGCGATGTCCGCCATGGAAGAACTGGCTGCGAAGCACCGGATCACCCCCATTTTTTCTGTCGCCGCCTGTGAAACCGACAGCCGCTTCGGCACAGCCGCCGATTTTATCGCCAGGGCGGAGGACATCTGCAAAGGGCCGGTACTGCGCACCATTGCGCAGGTGGAGCCGATCGGCCCCAAAAAGCTGCTGGATGCACTGGTGATCGCTCCCTGCACCGGGAACACGCTGGCCAAACTCGCCCATGGTATTGCGGACGGCCCCGTGACCATGGCGGCCAAAAGTCACCTGCGCAACGGCCGTCCCCTCGTGCTGGCGCCGGCCACCAATGACGCACTGAGTGCCGCGGCGGAAAATATCGGCAGGCTTCTTGCCCGCAGGCACATCTACTTTGTCCCCTTCGGGCAGGATGACCCGCAGGGCAAGCCCAACAGCATGATCGCCCACTTTTCCCTGCTGCCCCAGACCCTGCAGGCCGCGCTGAATGGGGTTCAGCTACAGCCGCTGCTGCAATGACACATAACGCCGCCGGGAATTGCCCCTTGCATTCCCGGCGGAAAAGGCTTATAATACGGGAAAAGAGAGGGGGCATGACCATGCAGCCATGGCGGCATTTCAAAACCATCACCCATCACCGGATAGAGGTGATGAAAGGGTGCTTTCATGTGGGGCTGTACTGGCAGGGGCTGACCCACGATCTGTCCAAATACTCCCCCACCGAGTTTCTCGTGGGCGCAAAATACTATCAGGGTACCTGCAGCCCCAACAGCGCAGAGCGGGCCGACCGGGGCTACAGCGAAGCATGGATGCATCACAAGGGCCGCAACCGCCACCACTGGGAATACTGGACGGACATGCTCCCCGGTTCCCGAACCTATCAGGCGGTGAAAATGCCCCGCAAATATCTGGTAGAAATGGTGATGGATCGCATTGCGGCGTGCAAGACCTACCAGGGCCGCGCCTACACCGATGCCTCCCCGATCAACTATCTTGAGCGCAGCCGGGAGCAGAGCATGATGCACCCGACCACCCGCCGGGAGCTTGGTTACATTCTGACCATGCTGCGTGACCATGGCGAACCATATACATATAAATATATAAAGGAACAGCTCCTGCGGGGCACGCCATTCCCGTGGGAAGAAGCGGAAGCATAAATTGCGGTAGCTGCGCGAGGTGACGGAACCCGGAAGCTTCCTTCTCTGCGTCCCGACAGGGGCGAAAGAAGCCCAAAAACTTTTTTCAAAAAAGCAAAAATAATCCTTGACATTTCGGGAATAATGCGTATAATAAAGCTGTTCTCCAAATAGAGGATTTGTGTAACGGTAGCACACCGGACTCTGACTCCGTTTGCGGGGGTTCGAATCCCTCATCCTCTGCCAAAAAGCAGGTACCCGGTTGGGTATCTGCTTTTTTATTCAGGGATTGCGGTTCAAACGATTCTAAATACTGCAGTCCGGTGGACTGTTGTGCCAAAAAGAAACGACGATTGCGAAGTAAGTGCGCACACTGGTGTGGTAATCCCCCGTCCTGCCGGGCTGTCGGAAGAACAGGGGGATTGTACGTCTGCTCCGGCCTTTCCCCCCTTCATCCTTTATCTCACGCAGTGTCACCCTCGGTGACGCCTCCCTTCTGGAAACCCTCTTCCGGCCCGGCTTCGCCGGATGGGAAGGCATGGGCAAATCACAAACGTGGAGCGTATCGATACGGATACGCTCCACGAACTGTTTATGACCGCCCGGTTGGCAGTATTGATTGGGTTATACCTGCGTGCGCTTGCGCAGAAGCTTCTGGATCAGCAGTCCGCCGTTGGAGATCATGGACACGCCCGCAATGCCGAGGCCCACATAGGAGACGACCTGCAACGTACCCAAATCTTCCTCCTGTTTGCCATCGGTGGAGGTCAGCTGTGCCACGCTTTCATCGCTTTCGGTTTTGTTTTCCGTCACACGTTCCTGCAGGGCACGCAGCTCCTCCCGCAGGGCCTCCAGCTCTGCGTTCTTTTCCTTGCGCAAAGCTTCCAGCTGCT
>CAZMBL010000020.1:13058-18993 GCA_964564605.1 uncultured Oscillospiraceae bacterium | reverse complement strand
CATCCTTTTCCTTGCGCAGAGCTTCCAGCTGCTCATCCTTTTCCTTGCGCAGAGCTTCCAGCTGCTCATCCTTTTCCTTGCGCAGAGCCTCCAGCTCCGCGTTCTTTTCATCCCGCAGGGCAGAAACCTCGTCTTTCAGGGCTTTCAGCTGTGCCTTAAGCCCGGCATCGGCCTCCCGATACGCTTCGTCCAGTGCGGCAATCAGATTGTTGCTGGCCGCGATCATTTCATCGTAAGCCGCGTTTTTCAGTTCCTGATCCGCCAGCGTGCCGTTGATCAGACTGTCCGCCAGCTCCATGGCGGCTTTCAGCGCATCCAGCTTCGTCTGGAAATCCACCGCGCCGGCATCGATCTTGTCGTTCAGCTGGCCATCGCTCTTTTTGCAGGCTTCCTCCAGTGTGGCAATGGTCTCATTGACCGTCTGGAACAGCCCGTCATAGGCTTCATTTTTCAGTGCCTGATCCGCCAGTGTGCTGTTGATCACGCTGTCCGCCAGATTCATGGCCTCGGTCAGCTGCGCAAGCCGGGTGTTGAAGTCCTCGGTGTTGGCTTCCATGGCTTCTTCCAGCTCCTGCTTTGCGCTGTCAAGATTTTCCTGAACCTTATCGATGGATTTTTGCAGGGCTTCTCTGGCTTCGCTCAAAGCATCGCTCAGATCGGACAGATTTTCCCCAAGGCCATCGATCTGGGATTGCATGGCGGCGTTCAGTTCGCTGTCTGCCTTCCGGTAGGCTTCTGTCAGTTCCTCCACCGCACCGGCAATGGCCTCGGACGGGCCGCTTTCCAGCTGCTCTTCCAGCATATCGATACTCTGCTGCAGCTGCTCCCGGCTTGCCTCGATCATTTCGCTCGCTTCTTTATAGGACGCGCTGAGCAGGCACATGGCCTCGTTGGAAAAATTGCTGTTGCCAACGTCTACATTTCCGCTGAGAGCCACCACGGCAAAGGTGGCGCAGTTTTCCTCGTACTCACTGACATCCACGGCATAGCTGTGGGCCACACCTGCACCATGACTTGTCATGGTGCCAAGCTTTTCATAGTCGCCCCCGGGCAACACTCTGTAAATATCAAATCCAATCGCTGTACCACGCCCTGTTTCCTGTTGCGGAGCCGTCCAGTGCAAGGTTGCGGTTTCGCCGGTGCTGCCGGTCGGAATGCTGTACACCGCGTACAGATCATCCACCGGTTTCAGAGGTGCGGACTGGCCATTCACGGCATAGCCGACAAACAGGACATCATCGAAGAATTCGCCCTCGGTCTTCCAGCCGATCAGCTTCCAGTTGAAGTGATAATCCGAGTTTTCCTTATCCAGATTCTGCACGGAGCCGCCGGTGTTGGTGCTGGTGATCTTGGCGGTAGAAACCGTACTGCTGTTGAGCGCCTCGAAGCTGGCCGAAACACCGCCGTAGACCTCGAAACCGGGAACACCGCCGCCGGCCATGATGGTCATGTTGAAGTAGCCGCCGTCACTTTTTGTCTGGCTCTGCTCTTCCGTCAGCGTAGTATCAAACGCCAGCTGGGATGTACCGCCGGAGTGAGACAGTTCGATCCAGGAGGATTTGCTCAGCTCCACGCCTTTGGCATAATCTGTATAATACTCGGCATAGGCATAGGGATTGCCCTCGTTTTCCGACAGATAGTATTTTGCCGCGTTGTCACCAATGATGTCCATCATATAGGGGCTCTGGCCCTTTTTCTTTTCATCCTCGGTCACGGAGCTCTTGCCGAACTGCTGGTTGTAGGCCTTGGCAAATTCATCATACTGCTCAATGGAGAGCTGGGACATGACCGGATGCTGTGGCACCGTGATCACAAGGGACGACTCTTCCCATGTATACAAATAGTGAGGTTCGCCAGTCACAAGATCCGGGAAATAACCATAATAGGTTGCAACATCGTAATCATAGATATAGACCAGCGTTCTTCGCAAAATGACCTGATTCTCCCCGTTGGCTTCGAAGGTGGTGGTGTAAGTGGTCTCCTGGGATTTCATGAACTCATGGATCATCTCGGTGGAGTAGCCGGCCTCCAGCGATTCCTTGATCGGCCCGGCTTCGATCTCCGCGGCCACACCGATGCTGGCGGAGATTTCCTGCCCCTGGCCTTCGGAGACGGCGTAGCTTTCGGAATAGCCATAGGTGGTGGAGCTGTTGCCGGGGTCGAACTCTCCGAAATAGGGTGCCGCCTGCAGCACGGCCACCACGTTCGGGTCGGTGTAGGCAAATTTCTTGCCATTATACCGCGCTATAACGCTGTCAGTGTCATAGTCCAGCGCCACCACCAGACAGTTGAGTCTGTCATGCAATGCATTGTCAAAACGCTCGGTAATCGGCACATATTCAGAGCCCGTATCCCCCTCCATGCGGAAAGTTCCTTTTGCATCGTCAAAATGGATCCATACCTTGCGGTAGGTATACTTGTTTAATCCATGATACTTGTAGCCCACGGTCATGACAATGCTTTCCCGGCCCGCGGAGTCGTTCAGGAAGCTGCCCACAGCGGTACTGTAGATAAAGTTTTCCATGACCCTTTTGTTGTCTTTGTTTTCCCCATACCACGCGCTTTGGAAATAGGGCAGGCTGTCCGCCCGCACCAGTTCGCCGCTGTCATTGAGCTTGTAGATATAACCGTTGAGGAACATGTATTCCTTCGAATGCAGGCCGTCAAAAGCCACACACTCCACGGAGAACTGCTGCCAGATATGCTCCGCGCTGCGCAGGCTGTTGCCCTGGGAGATGGCGGAGCAGTTGCTGGTCTCCACCATGGAGCCTGCGATGACAGGCGCGCCGCCCTTGTCGCAGTTGAAGTAAGCAAAGGCGATGGATCCGTTCTGCAAAATGATCGCGTCATTGCTCTTGGTTACATTCAGGAAACCTGCCGTAACGATCTCATTGAACCCATCCCCGTCCACATCACCGATGGAAATGCCGGGAGCTGCCATGGTTTTGTAGCCATCGTTGCCATTTGACTTGTTGATATACACACCCTTGGTGCTGTCCACCGCCGGGGGGTCATTGGGCCGGTTCGCCTCGCCATAGGCCACGATCAGGTAGGGAGAATAGGTCTTGTAATAGGGCATGTCAGACTCGTTCTTCAGCGCCGCGTCGTTCTGATAGCTCAAAATGGCCAGATCATCGATGCCGTCGCCGTTGACATCGCCGGTCTCCAGCGCCACGCCCAGTCGATCCTCCGGATTGTTGGAGCTACTGTAATATCTCTTGTAGGCCGGGTGCAGCTGTCCGATAAGGCTGGCCGCTCTGGACTCAACATAGTAGTTCTGCCTCTGCTCATCCGTCGAGAGAATGATCTCCGTCAGGCCGCTGGCTGTGCCGCACTCGGTATTATAGGTCACATCCCCGCCGTAGCCGCAATAGACGATCAGAGAATCCTTGCCATCATGGTCGTAATCACCGGCGGTGATCTGGAAGAAGTTTTTGGAGTCCGCCGTGTCAAGGCCGTAGTTGTTGCTGTCGTACATTTTCTTGATCCAGTCACACTTGTACAGTGTCACTTTCAGAGGCTCATAGGAATCCGTATCCTTGGCCAGCAGCACACCGGCCCCCGTTCCGTCCGGAGTCAAAAATGGATACATCGGAGACGAAAACCAGACCTCGGCGCAGTTGGTGGTATGGTTGTATCCCACAAAGGCTACATAGTTTCTGTAGCCGCTGCCAATGGGGTCAAAGGCCACCGCCTGGGTATAGGACAGAATATTACCATCATCCGACATCAGCTGACCGCTCTTTCCATTGCTGGAAGGAGAATGGGTTTTAAGCTCACCATCGAAATAATTTTCATAGGTAAAGGACTTAATTTCGCTGTCATAATCGATATTGGAGGTCACATAGGTCAGAAGCTCGGAATGCTCCTGCAATGTGAAGGGCTGCCCGACAGCGGTGCCGTAGGGAGACCTGGTATCCTCGTCAAAGCCCTTCGGCTTTTCCGTGGACTGCGCTTTCATGGCATCAAGCAGGCTCATTGCAGACTCCGGCGTTGTGACAGAAGCGGTCTGCACTGCGACTGCATAGGTCGGAACCAGTCCGATGATCATGAACAGGGCCAGGATTGCGGCAAATACGCGTTTTTTCATGATAATTCTCCTCTCGGTCTCAAGATTGGCTGTGTCAGACAGATAATTGCGGGGGCGTATACCCCCATGGGACGAAATTGCGACGGAAAGACGCTTGATTAATGTTCGTTTTCCACATTTGCATTATATATGATACGGCAACAAAATGCAACTGTCTTTTGCGGAAAAGTGAAAAAAATATGAAGCTTTGTCAAATCTTAACCGCTTCCACAATGGGTGCCACCCACAATGAGTGGGGCGTTGTGGGCGCCACCCACGACGGTACAACATTATACATTGTACAAGAGGGCCGATGTGTCTCAATCGGCCCCTACAGAAACTCAAAAGAGTTAGCGTGTCATTGCGAACCGGTGCGTACCCCGGTGTAGCGATCCCCCGTCCTTCCAGGCTGTTGGAAGAACGGGGGATGTTACTTCTAACAGGGGGATTACCACAGCGGCTGCGCCGCTTCGTAATGACAGCGGGGGTTGGTTAGGGAATCCCCCCGGATGGTTCCGCCCGCATGCAACAATGGTTGCCAAATGGGTGCAAAAAAGGGCGCGTTTGGCAACGCGTCCTTTTTAAATCAGAATGTGGCCACATCCGGGTCGGCCGGTTGGGCGGGTTCGACTTGCAGCGCCGTCAGCACCGGGCCAAGCTCCCCTTTATACAGACTGTGCCTCTCCGCGCTGATGCGGGCGGTCACCATCACCCAATCCCGTGGTGTCAGGCTGTGGGCCTGCGCATACCGGCAGGGAATACCGCAGAACTGGATATCCTCCACACAGCAGGTCATGACAAACCGGCCCGGGGCAAACATGCCCTCCCGGTTGCGGCGCAGCAGCGCCACCTGCCCCTTGAAGCACACGGTTTTGCCCTGATATTTTTCCGGCTCCTCCGTCACGTCCCGGTACCAGAGGGCATAATCCTCATCCCGGATCTCAACGACCGGTGCTTCGATATCAAACGGTAGCGGATCGACCACATCGTCATAGGCGGTGGACCCGTCCGTATAGTCATAGAGGATATCGATCCGGCGGTTGGCCGCCCGGGCCAGCCTGTGCAGCGGCATGGTGTCCTCGCCGGGGGTCAGACGGTTGAACACCACCATCTGCGCCCCCACCAGCTTGTCCATGACCAGATTGCGCATGTTGGAATTATAGGCCATGAAGGTGGTGGAGTCGGCAAACATGACCTCCTGCGCCACCACCCAATCCTCCGGGAAGCGGGTGTAGAGATCTCCCACCAGCTGCATTCCGTTCAGCTCCGCCACCACACGCTGCACCTTGTACTTTTTAGCCAGCGATGCCAGTTCCTTTGTGGTGACAGCCTGCTGATCGAGAACCTCCATGAACACGCTGTCGTGGGGATAGGAAGAGAAATCGTACTCCTCCTCTCCTTCCTCGAACACCAGCAGCAGCGTGCGCTCCCCGGCATTGAAGCGGGGATCTTCCAGCGTCTCCTGAATAAACTTCGTCTTGCCGGAGTCCAGAAATCCGGTAAAGGAATAAACGGGAATCTGCTGCATGGCTTACACCCCGAACAGCTGGGCAATGGCCTGCTCGTTCAGGCCGGAGCCGATGACGCACAGCTTACCGATGACGGAAGCGGAACCCATACGGACATTTTCCTCTTCCGGCACATAGTCAAAGTGAATCCAGCCGCCATCGGTGCAGGCCACAATGCCCTTGGCCCGCAAAATCACGCCATATTCGCCGGAGTCCAGCGCCTTCAACGCGGCGGAAATGCCGTCTGCGGTGAACTTGCGGGCAGTCTCCACGCCCCAGGAGGTGAACACCTCGTCCGCATGGTGATGATGGTCGTGGTCATGATGATGACCGTGGCAGCAGTGATGCTCTTCTTCGT
>CAZMBL010000020.1:0-12958 GCA_964564605.1 uncultured Oscillospiraceae bacterium | reverse complement strand
CCTCGTCATGGTGGTGACCGTGGCAGCAGTGGTGCTCTTCCTCGTCCTCGTCATGATGGTGACTGTGGCAGCAGTGATGCTCTTCCTCGTCCTCGTCATGGTGGTGACCGTGGCAGCAGTGGTGCTCTTCCTCGTCCTCGTCATGGTGGTGGCCGTGGCAGCAGTGGTGCTCTTCCTCGTCCCCGTCATGGTGGTGACTGTGGCAGCAGTGGTGCTCTTCCTCGTCCTCGTCATGATGGTGACCGTGGCAGCAGTGGTGGGCGTGGTGCTCCAGCTCCTCCAGCTCCCGGCGCAGAGATGACTGCCCGTCCATGGCTTCCAGCAGCTGCTCGCCAGTCAGCTCCTCCCACGGGGCAACAACCAGCGCGGCATGGTCATTGTGCTGCCGCAGCAGCTCCACGGCGGCATCCAGCTTGCTCTGAGGAATAGAACCGGTGCGAGACAGCACGATGGTCTGGGCGGTTTCCACCTGATTGTTGTAGAACTCACCGAAGTTCTTCATATAAACCTTGACCTTGCCGGCATCCACCACCGCAACGGTGTGATCCAGCACCACATCATGGCCGGTGACCTTCTCCACAGCCGCTTCCACATCGGACAGCTTGCCCACGCCGGAGGGCTCAATCACGATCCGGTCAGGATGGTACTGCTCGATCACCTGATGCAGGGCCTTGCCGAAATCGCCCACCAGGGAGCAGCAGATGCAGCCGGAGTTCATCTCCGTAATGTTAATACCCGCATCCTGCAAAAAGCCGCCGTCAATGCCGATCTCACCGAACTCGTTTTCGATCAGCACCAGCTGCTCTCCACGGTAGGCTTCCTGAATCATTTTCTTGATCAGGGTTGTCTTTCCCGCCCCAAGAAAGCCGGAATAAATATCGATTTTTGTCATGGTAACACCTTCTGTTTTTATATTTATGGCACCATTATACCACCCTTTGTCAATCCTGACAATACAAAAAAGCAAAATTCCACCGCAGGGCTGCTTTGATACGGAAATGCGGTTAAAATTTCGCCATTGTCGCGGCTGTCCACGGAAAAAGTTAAAATTCCCGCTCTGTGTCCTGTATTTTTTGAAGGAGCTTCGCAAGGAACATGGCCTGAAGCAGGAGCAGCTTTCGGAAAAGCTGGGTGTGACCAATCGCACGGTTTCCCGATGGGAAACGGACATCAATATGCCTGATCCGGATATTCTGATCGATCTTTCGCAGCTTTACCGGATCGATATCCGGCAGTTGCTGGCGGAAGAACGGGAACCGGCGCAGGCCCCGGCAGCAGATACGGCTATTTTGCGCTGTGCGGCGGATTACGGTGCCGCAACGCGGGCACACATGGTGCGCCGAATTTTCACCGTTGCGGAAGCCGGTGTTGCAGCGGTCGGTGGTTTGATTTATACAACGCTGAAACTGTTTGAGGATATACCGGGCGGTAGTCTGGTTCCACTGAGTCTGCTGGCTGCATTTTGGTTTACATAATCTAGATACAGGCTTTTCAGGTATGCAGAAGCTCTGTTGGGTATCCGCTTTCATAATCAGCAACGCCGACATTCTTTTCCTGTTCTTTCGGGAGGGTTCCTATCACAATTACGGCCTGTCGGGTTTCTTATATGTGGCGGCAATGATTCTGCTTACATTTTTCTCAGCCGCAATTCTTACAATATGCCTGATCAAAAAACCTGTAAAGAATAATCCTGTGAAAGCAGGCAAAACCTCCGGTCAAGCCGGAGGTTTTGATCTGACTGTCTGCCTATCAACTGACGGGAATCAGGAGGATCTTACCTTCTCCGGTCTGGTCTTGCAGCGCGTTGGCCTGCCGGATTGCTTCGACCGTCGTGCCGTAGCATTTCGCCAGCTCCCACAGGGTTTCCTCCCCGACCCGGCGCAGGATCATGGAGGGGCGGTCTTCCGGACGCTCCAGCGGCGCGCCCAACTCCATCCCGGAGAGCATAGGGATCTCCTGCCGGGTATCTGCCGTCATGAAAATCTCAATGCTGCCGGTCAACTCTACCGCATCCCCCGCTACGGTGGAGGCAATATCCTGCCCCGTCCGGATCGAAAGGGACAAAACCGTGTCCTCCCCCGCCGGAATCTGCCACTGCTGCTCCAGCGGAAGCTCGGCGGATCGATAGGTGCCCTCTCTGTCCCGGTACAGCAGCTGTGCGTGGCCGGTTAGCTGCGCTTCCATGCAGCCATCCCCCCGGTGGAGCAGTGGCTGCTCCGGAAGGAAGGTAACGTCCGTCACCTCGGCCCCATCCCAGCTGCCCCGCAGGCACAGCTCCCGCTGCTGCCGGCTTTGCTCCAGCACAACGGGAAGCTCCGGCTGCGATCGCTGCAGCGCCGTTTCGTTTTCCGTGCTGTAGGCATCCTGTGCAACCTCCAGCAGTCTTCTTTCCAGCACCACATACTGGGCAACCAGTGTGCAGGAAAGATGCACCCCCTCCCCTGTCAGCTCCGGCTCCAGCGCAGATACGGCCATGAGGGTATCAAGGGTCGTCTCCTTATCATAATCCCGATCCAGCTCGGCAAACTGGGCAAAGGGGGCATGCAGCGCGGCACTATGGATGCTGCCGTCTTCCGATGCGTACAGAAGGTGTACGGCGCAGTCTCCCCGGAATACCGCCCGGTTTCCGATCAGCTTCTGCTCCTCCAGCACCGGCTCCACCTGACAGCACAACACCTGCGCAGGTGTGGAGCCGGGCAGCGGCAGGGTTTCCTCCGCCTCTATCAGTTTCTCCCCGGCCTCCGCCCGAAGCAGAACCGGATAGGTATTTTTCAGCAGCTGCACCGCCGGCGGAACCTCCCCGGGGGTGAAAATTTCAACCGTTTCCGGTTCCAGTGCTTCGCCCATGGCGCTGATCTGTGCCCGAACCATCATTTTCCGGGCAGAAAGCACCCGGGCCTCCACACTGCTGACACGGATATCGCAGCGGATGGCACCGTCGCGCTGGCTGGGTGGCAGGGGCCATTTCAGCTGGAATGGTAGCCATGCCTCCACGCAGGCCGGTGCCGTCCCATCCTCCGGCCCATAGAGAATCCAAACCATCACGCCGCCTGAGACGCTCATGCTGTCCGCACGCCACTGCTTGCCCCGCAGCAGCGGCTGACCCCAGCCGCAGATGATATGGCCGATATCCGGCAAATTCTCCCCCAGCCGCACTTCCAGCGTCTGCTCCTGTGTCTGCGTTTCCCCGGCTCTGACCCCCAGTGTGGGGATCTGTCTGCTCTCCCACTGCAATTGCATGTGACCACCCCTTGTTGAACTTGGATGGTAAAGCATATTCGCCCGGGGACAGGTTTATGCCCCTATTTTCTGGAAATGACCAGAATACCGCCGCCCACCAGCAGCACACCGATGCAGCCGCACAGCAGCATGGAATCAAAGAAGGTGGCGATCAGCATTCCCACCCCGAGACAGGCCAGACATCCCCCGGCCAGCTGATTTCTCCGGCACATTCAAACACCCCCCGCACAAGCCTATGCGGAGGGTGTTTTGGTTATGATGGCAGTGCTGCCCATTCCATGCAAGCCTCCAGCACCCGGCTGATGACGGGAATGCACACCTTGCGGCCATAGCCGCCGTTTTCAATGCAGACGATGAACGCCAGCGACAGCTGCGGATCATCGATGAAGCCGGTGAACATGGCGTTGGGCTTTTTTCCGCTGTCCACCTGCCCGGTGCCGGTTTTGGCGCAGATTTTCAAATCCGGAAAGTTTTCCACCCCGTAATAGCTGACCACATTGTTTCGCATAAACCGGTACAGCAGCTGCGCTGTTTCCTCGGACATGATCCGCTCCCCGCCGGTGGCGCTGCCCTGAAAGAGGCTTTCCTCCCCTCTGGAAATGCCGCGCACCACATGCGGGTCGATGGTCACGCCGCCGTTGGCAATGGCCCCGATGAAACTCAGATAGGCGCAGGGATTGACCTGATCGAGATGCTGGCCGATGGCGCTCCATGCCACGTTCACATCCGCCTCTCCGGCAAAGCTGTAGTGCCCGGCGGCGGTGGTGATGCCATCAAAGCTGACGCGTTTGGCAATGCCGAACCGGTCTGCATAGTCCTGCAGCTTTTCCGCTCCCAGCAGCATGGCGACCTGTGCATACACGCAGTTGCAGGAGACGGCCATAGCCTGCTCAAAGCTCTGTGTCCCATGCACCCGCTCACAGCGCACCCTGTCCACGCCGAAGCCTACCTCTCCCGTGCAGGTAAAGGAAAGCTCCAGAATATCTTCCAGCTCCTCCAGCGCCGCCGCCGTGGTTACCACCTTGAAGATGGAGCCGGGAATGTAGACGGACTGCAAAAAGCGGTTGAGATACACCCCTTCATACTTTCCCGGCGTGTCGCCGGACAGATCCGGCGGGGCCTCCGGGTCGAAGGTGGGGGTGGTCACGGCGCAGAGGATTTCCCCCGTCTGATAATTGTAGACAGCCAGCGTGCCCACATAGTCCCCCATGGCGGCCAGTGCTGCCTTTTGCAGCTCAGCGGACAGGGTCAGTGTCACCCGCGGCAGGCTATCACCGTAGTGATACAATCCGTTGATCGGGTCAAAGCCCGCCATCTGCCGCTCATAGCAGGAGATGGCCCCGGCCTGAATATTTCCCTGCCGGTCACCAATCCAGTGCAGCACGGCGGTACGCAGGGTCTCATCCAGGGTATAGGTGATAGTGTCGCCCCTGTCCATCAGCAGCACGCCGTCCCGGTCTGTCACCGTACAGCAGATTTTTCCGTTTTCATCATAGATATGGGGGCTGCCTGCCGACAGTGCCCAGCCTTCTCCGCCGGTGCAATATTCATAGACAAACAGCCCCGTTCCACCCAGCAGCACAGCAATCAGAAACCAGATCACCCAGGCCCGGGACGCAATTCTACCCATGCTCTTCCTCCTTCCGGAAGCGGATTGCATGTACCGCGAAGCTGGCATTGCGGCGGGTATCCCCCGCCTTGATAAAGGCGAGCAACCCCCACACGCTCATCATGGATGACCCGCCATTGGACAGGAACGGGAAATTCACCCCGGTCAGGGGCAGAATATCCACCGTGCCAAGGGCATTAAAAATGGTTTGCACCACCAGAATACCCGCTGCCGTACACGACGCAATAGCATACAGGCTACTGCGGCTGACCGGCGCGCAGCGCAGAGCGAACAGTGCCAGCACCACGATGCACACGATGCATAGTAGCCCCATCACAAGGCCCCATTCCTCGCAGATGGTGGCAAAGATCATATCCGAATCGGCGGCAAAAATATGCTTCATTTTCCCCTGCCCCACGCCGATGCCGAACAGACCGCCGGAGGCAATACAGATCAGCGCCCGGGTCTGCTGGTAGCCGGTGTCAAAGGGGTCATCCCAGATGTGCCGCCATGTGGTGAAACGCCGCAGAGCATGGGGGGCGATGCGCACACCGATCACGCCGGCAAAGCCCAGCGCCGTGCAGGCCAGCGCCACGGTGCCGATGCTGCCGCTGCGCATATAGGCAATGAGCAGAAAGGCAAAGAAGAAGATCAGCGCCGTGCCGAAATCGTTCATCAGCGCCAGAAAACCGCACAGCATCACGGTGTAGGCAATGAATAAAATCAGATTGCGCCGCTGCAGGAGCCTGTCCATAGTGGAAGCACCCACAAAGACGAAGCAGATCTTGGCAAGTTCCGACGGCTGGAAGGAGTAATTACCGATGATCAGCCAATTTTTCGCTCCGTGGAACTCTCGGCCGAAGACCAGCGTAATCACCAGCAGTCCCACCCCCGCCACGGCGGCGGCATAGCGGATTTTCTCCGCCCGCTGCTGGCTGCGAAGGGCCCAGCCGATGCCCAGAAACAGCCCAAGCCCCAGCCCCATGGCCAGCAGCTGCTTAACCGCTTCCCCGGGCACGACAGTACAGATACCACTCATACCCATGGTGCAAAGGAAAAATGCCAGCGTCTCCACCTCAAAGGAGGCCCGGCGCAGCACCAGATACACGAAAAACAGCACCCACTGGGCCACTACGATGCCGCCAAAGCCGATCACATAATCCGCCGCATGTGCCCCGTCCCCGCCCAGCAGAAACGCAACGCAGGCAAAAAACTGGAAAAAGGTCAGTATCAACAGGGAAATCATCCCGCTCAAAGGGCCGGGCGCACTGGGTCGCCGGGCAAAAAGCACCCGGGCCTGCTGGACGGAAATCGGCTCAAAGGTCATTTCCAGTCCGCCGATGGACAGCCTGTCCGCCATGTGCAGCTCACAAATGGAGACGCGGCGGTCATTGACATAGACCCCGTTTTCGGAATGGGTGTCCGATACCGTCCAGCTGCCGTCATCATAGCGGGTCAAGACGCAGTGGTTGCGGGAAATGGTCGGCAGATCCAGCACCACATCGCATCGACGGTTCCGCCCCACCACATTTTCCCAGTGCCGCAGCGCCCTGCGGGAGCCGTCCGGCATAATGAGCCAGCCCCACGTCTCCGGCTCCTGTCGGAAAGTCAGCAGCGAAAGGGCGCACCGCGCAATGATCAGCGCCGCCAGCGCCGGTGCCAGATAGCGCAGCACCGCCGTCAGCACGCGATGGATGATCTCAACCTCCGGCACATTCGTCGCCTCCTTTCACTGCAAACTCAGCTGCCGCAGCAACTCGATCTCCCGGGCATAGCCGGGCAGGTCATTGGGTGTTTCCAAAATCATGGGCTTGTCCCGCAGGGCAGGATGCCGGACGATTTTTCGGAAAGTATCCAGTCCCAGACTGCCCTCTCCCAGACAGGCATGACGGTCTTTATGGCTGGCAAAGGGATTTTTGGAATCGTTCAGGTGCAAAGCCTTCAGCCTGTCCAGCCCTATGATCCGGTCAAACTCTCCCAGAACTCCGTCCAGATCGTTGACAATGTCATATCCGCCGTCATACACATGGCAGGTATCCAGACACACGCCCAGATCCGCCCGGCCAACGGCATCGATGATATCTTTCAGCTGCCGGAAAGTGCCGCCCATTTCGCTTCCCTTGCCTGCCATGGTCTCCAGCAGCACCGTCACGGGATAGTCCGGCTCCATGGCTCGGCGCAGTGCCGCTGAAATATATTCTACAGCTGTCTGCTCCCCCTGCCCCACATGGCTGCCGGGGTGAAAATTGTAGTAATTTCCCGGCAGAGCCGCCATGCGGCGCAGATCGTCCGCCAGCACATCCGCCGCGAAGACACGTCCATCGGCATCCGCCGTACACAAATTCATGGTATAGGCCCCATGGGCCACCAGCGCGCCGAAATCATTCTGCCGCAGCAGCTCCATGGCGGCAGCGCAGTCCGCCGGATCCTCCGACCGGGCCCGGGAGCCGCGGGGATTGCGGGTGAAAAAGGCGAAGGTGTTGGCCCCCAGCTCCATCGCCGTATGAATCATGGCCACATTGCCTGCCGAAGCAGACAGATGGCAGCCAAAATATTGCATAAGCTCACATCCTTTTTATTACCATATCACAGTTCCCGGAAAAAATCAATTTTTCCTTTTCTCCGGGCACGATTTGTGTTAAAATGGAAATCCGTCACGGCAACCGAAACGGGGCAGAAAAATCCCCGGATTTTCGGAGAACTTCTCCCTGATCCGGGGATTGTGACATTTTCGCTCACTCGGCGCGGAAGGTAGAAAACAGGGTGTTCCACTCGGCGGCGAGGCTGCTTCCCTGCTCCGCCGGGCCGACGGCGCTGAGGCAGTAGTGGAAAGCCCCATCGTCCAGCACCACGGCACGCCCCAGCTGGCGACCTTCTTCGCTCATGGCCGTCCAGACCCATTCATAGCGCTTCATGCCGTGATCCGACAGGGTCATCACCGTCAGATTATCTTCCGCGCAGCCAGACAGCGCCTGCACCGTTTCGGCCAGAGATTCGGCCTGTCTCGTGCGGATCTCCAGATAATAGCTGCCGCACAGCCATGCCCCGTCCGTGCCGTATTCCAGCTCCAGCGCATCCGCCGGAATGTCGGCGGCAGCCGTTTTTCGCACAGTGGGCTGCTCATGCTGCACCTGCCCCAGCGTTTCGAAGGTGGGTGCCGCCGCGCAGCCTGCCAGCAGTGCGCACACGCACAATAGCACAATGATCTTCATAGACTGACCCCTCCAGAAAGGAAAATGAAATGCGATATCTCATGGCGTATCTGTCTATAATCAATGCGCTTTCTCTGGCGCTTATGCTTGCGGACAAGGAAAAAGCCCGCCACAAGCGCTGGCGCATCCCGGAGCGGCGGCTGCTGGCCGTTGCGGCCCTCGGCGGCAGCGCCGGGTGTCTGCTGGGGATGTATCTGTTCCGGCACAAAACCCGCCACCCCCGATTTTTCATTGGTGTACCCGTGATGCTGGCGGTGCAGATCGTGCTGGTGTTACTGCTCCTGCGGTGCCAGTGAGGCGATCAGAGCCTCGGCACACTGGATGCCATCCACGGCGGCGGACATGATCCCGCCTGCGTACCCGGCCCCTTCCCCGGCGGGAAACAGCCCGCTCACGGTGCCGGACTGCCGGTTTTCTCCACGCACGATGCGCACGGGAGAAGAGCTTCGGGTCTCCGGAGCGGTCAAAACCGCATCCCCATCGGCAAAGCCGGACAGCGCCCCATCCAGCTGGGGCAGTGCCTGTGCCAGCGCCGCAGTGATTTTCTCCGGCAATACCCGGCGCAGGTCACACCAGTACACCCCGGGCCGATAGGTCGGCACCACGTTGCCGCCGTGACCGGACGGACGCCCCGCCAGAAAATCTCCCACGGTCTGGGCCGGCGCCCGGTAGCTGCCGGTGAGATCGTAGGCCGCCTGCTCGATGCTGCGCTGCCAGTACATTCCCGCCAGCGGCCCTTCTCCGGGAAAATCCGCCGGATTGACGCTGACCAGCAGTGCCGCATTGGCATTTTCCCCATCCCGCCGGGAAAGACTCATGCCATTGGTCACAATGCCCCCCGGCTCCGAAGCGGCGGCCACCACATAACCACCGGGGCACATGCAGAAGGTGTAGACGGTTGCATCCGCCAGATGCCGCACCAGCTTGTAATCCGCCGGTGGAAGCGCAGCGTTTTCCCGGCCATATTGGGCAATGTCGATCTTTTTCTGGCTGTGCTCAATACGCACGCCCATGGCAAAGGGCTTGGCCTCCATGGTCACACCCTGCTCCAGCAGAGTCTGAAAGGTATCCCGGGCACTGTGGCCAATGGCCAGAATGACCCGATCCGTCTCAATCATTCTCCCCTGCGTGGTCAAAAGACCGGTCACGGCACCGTTTTCCACGCAAAGCCGCTCCAGCTGGGTGTTAAAACAAACCTCTCCGCCCAGCCGCTCCACCTCTGCGCGCAGGGCGCAGACTACCTTCACCAGCACATCGGTGCCGATGTGTGGCTTGGCATCGGTCAAAATATCCGCCCCGGCTCCAAAGCGCACCAGCTGCTCCAGCACCCAGCGGATGCGGATATTGTGCAGGCCGGTGTTCAGCTTTCCATCGGAAAAGGTTCCGGCACCACCCTCGCCAAACTGGACATTGGTTTTTGCGTCCAGCTGTCCGGTGCGCCAGAAGGTTTCCACCTTTTCATGGCGGGTAACGGCATCCTCTCCCCGCTCCAGCACCAGCGGCCGCAGCCCGGCCCGGGCCAGAATCAGCGCAGCGAACATGCCGGCAGGCCCGAAGCCCACAACCACCGGCCGTTTTTCCCAAACCGGTGCCGATTGGGGCGGACAGTAGCGCTCCACCGGTGTCCGTGCCGCCCGGGGGCAGCACCGCAGAAGCTTTTCTTCATCGGCGGCAACCTGTACATCCACGGTGCAGACCATTTTCACATCCGGTTTTTTCCGGGCATCCACACTGCGCCGCGCAAGATGCACGGCCGTTATTTTTTCCGGTGGCAGCCGCAGAAGCCCTGCCGCCGCACGGCGCAGCTGCTCCGGAGTGTAGCCGGGCTCCATGGCAATATCCCGCAGTCTGATCATAGCGTTCCTCCTCCGGCGGCGGTGCCGGCGCAGAAGCCAGAGCTCCACGCCCATTGCAGATTATAGCCGCCGCAGTCCCCATCGATATCCAGCACTTCGCCGCAGGCATACAGCCCGGGTACCAGCAGGCTTTCCATGGTCTTGGGGTCAAACTGCCGGGTGTATACGCCGCCGGCCGTCACCTGCGCGCAGTCCATACCCATGGGTTCCGTCAGGGTGATTTCAAATTCCTTCACGATCCGGCATACCCGCTCCAGCTGCTGCCGCTGCAACTGCCTGACCGGCATGCTCAGATCGATACCCGCCGCCTTTGTCAGCACCCGGCCCAGCCGGTTGTGGAGTACGCCGGTCAGCAGTTCCTGCGCCCCCAGCTCCGTTTTCACTCTGGCCTCCAGCATATCCAGCAGCGGCGATGCCGACACCTGCGGCAGAAAATCCAGCACGCAGCTCCACGCCCCCGGCTCCCGGCAGGCATCCCGGGAAATTTCAAAAATCACCGGGCCGGACAGGCCATACTCCGTAAATTGCAGCTGGCCGGTGCTTTCGGCACGGCACTGCCCATCCCGGCACAGCTGTACCCGGCAGTTGGCCCGCACGCCCTTCAGGGCGGCACAGCCGCTCCATGATGCGCGCAGCTGCACCAGTGCCGGACGCAGGGCGGTAGACTCATGCCCCAGCCGCTGCAGCAGCTGATAGCCGGACATGCTCCCGCCCAGCCGGGTACCGGCCAGGCCGCCGCAGGCGATGATCAGCCTGTCACAGCGCAGCCGTTCGTCATTCCCTTCCACGGTAAAGCCGGACTCGTCCCGGCGAACTTTTCGCACCTCAAAACCGGTTTTCAGGGTTATATTTGGCTTCTCAAGCCCGAATCGCAACACATCCACCACGGAATTGGCCTGATCCGAGTAAGGATACACCCGCCCGGACGGCTCTGCAACCGTCAGAAGCCCCAGCTCCTGGAACCACGCCAGCGTCCGCTCCACGGGAAAGGCGCAAAGCGCCTGCGCGGCAAACTCCGGCCGGGTGCCGTGATAGCTGTCCGGCCCGGCGTGCAAATTGGTCAGATTGCAACGGCCGTTGCCGGTGGCCTGCAGCTTGTGGCCAACCCTTGCCTGCCGCTCCAGCAGCAGCACCTGCACATTCTCCTGCGCCGCAGCGGCGATTGCGGCGGCCATGCCGGATGCCCCGGCTCCGATAATTCCGATTACCACATTGGGTCACCTGCCTTTTGTGCCATTATAGCGCATAATATCGCCGGAAACAAGAAAAAACTTCTTTCCATTTCGGTAATTGTGTGCTATAATACACGGCGAAAGGGAGTGAGCCGCCATCGACCGCGCGAATATCGACAAAATCGCCCGCACACCGGAAGATCGCCTGCTGCTGGCCCGCCTGTGGGACAAGCTGCAGAGCGGAATGCGCCGCTGCATTCCCGCCAACACGGCCTTTCTCTCACCCAGAGAGCAGCAGCTGGCCCGTTATCTGTTCGGGGAAGGGCCGGAACTGATCTTTTTCGGCGGCTACCCGCAATCAGAGCGGCAAATGCTGTGCTACCTGCCGGATTATCTGGACAGCAGTTCCCTGTGGGAAGATAACGGCCCGGTTTGCTGCCTGCGTGCCACCTTTTACGAGGAAGACTGCCCCACCCACCGGGATTTTCTCGGTGCGCTGATGGGCCTCGGGCTCAGCCGGGATACAATTGGGGACATTCTTGTGGATCAAAGCCGGTGTGATTTTTTCACCACCCGGGAAATGGTGCCATTTCTGCTGCAAAACTTTACCCATGCGGGAAGGGCCACCCTGCATCTGGAACGGATCGATCTGCAACAGGCCCACGTTCCACCCCAGAAGTTTCGCATCATCAGCGACACTCTCGCCTCCCTGCGGCTGGACAGCGTGGTCAGCAGCGGTTTTCGCATCAGCAGAAGCGCCGCGGCCGCAGCCATCGGGGCCGGAAAGGTCAGCATCGACGGTCTGCCCTGTGAAAAGCCGGATCGCCCCGTTCAACCCGGAAACCGGATCAGCCTGCGCGGCAGCGGAAAAATTCTCTTAGCTTCCGCCGGTGCGTTGACAAAAAAAGGAAGAATACCGGTGCAGCTGCACCGTTTTGAGTGAGGAATCCCACATGACCATGGATGAAGTAATTGCTCGGATCAATGTTCTGGCCCGTAAAGCAAAGACAGAACATCTCACCGCCGAGGAACTGGCGGAGCGGGACAGGCTGCGCCGGATCTACATTGATTCGGTGAAGGCCAATCTGGTCGGGCAGCTGGAAAACACCTATATCGTCCAGCCGGACGGCACCCGGAAAAAGGTGCAGAAAAAGTAATATTCCGCGGTGCGCAACATGCCCCGCGGTAAAATATTGGAGGTTTTTATGATTAAAACAAAGCTTGGAATCCCTGTCAGCCTGATGGCTGCAATTCTGTACCTGGTCGGCCTGTTCGGTGGCCATCTGGCCCTGCTGCTTCTGGTCGGCTATGTCCTGCTGAAGGAAGAGGATCGCTGGCTGCGCTGTGCTGCCCTGAAGTCCCTTGTTATTTGTCTGGGCTACTCTGTAGTGGTCGCGGTTCTCGGTCTGCTGCCGGATCTTCTGCTTGTGTTCCAGTCCCTGCTGGACATTCTCAATGTCTATTTCTCCATCAGCGTGATCAACAACCTGTATAACTTCATGGTGAATGTCCTGTCTCTGACCCGCACAATTATCCTTCTGCTGCTGGTCGTTCTGGCCCTGATCCCCCGCGCCAACAAGGCCGACCCCCTGGACAAGATCGCTGAAAAGTACGTCTGATTTTCTACATAAAAAGCCGCAGGCCGTACCCATGGGTACGGCCTGTTTGCGTTTGTAAAAGCCGGCAGTGAAGCGTCCGGTTTGAACATACCTTTTCACTTCTTTTCTCTTCTCTGGAAGCGACGAACTTTTAGTGAAGAGCGAACAGAGAAAAGAACCAAAAAACGACAACCTTCTTACGAAAATCGTCGTTTCTTTTGGAGGTACCTCCCAGATTTGAACTGGGGAATGAGGGTTTTGCAGACCCTTG
>CAZMBL010000019.1:0-25309 GCA_964564605.1 uncultured Oscillospiraceae bacterium | reverse complement strand
AACCATCTCGACCTGAACAGTGTGGAGTGGCTGGAGCAGTATATCAATGCCTTCAAGGGCACGGTGCTGGCCATTTCCCACGACCGTTATTTCATCGATCAGATTGCCCAGCGGGTCATTGAGATCGTGGACGGCCACGCGGAATTCTATTCCGGCAACTACTCCTTTTATATGGATGAAAAGCAGGCCCGGTTTGACCTGCAAATGAAGCAATATGAGCAGGAGCAGGCCAAGCTCAAGCAGCTGGGCTACACCGTGGAGCGGATGAAGGGCTGGGGCATCAACAACCGGACATTGTACCGCAGGGCCATGTCCATCCAGCATCGCATGGAGCGCATCCGCAAGACGGAAAAGCCCAAAACGGAGAAAACCATGAAGGCAACCTTCGGGGAAAAGGATTTTTCCGGCGATGTGGTGTTCAAAATGAAAAACGTGGGCAAAGCCTATGGCGAGCGCATCTTGTTCTCCGATGTGAATTTGAATGTGGAGGGCGGAGAGCGTATTGCCATTCTGGGTGACAACGGCACCGGAAAATCCACCTTTATCAAATGCCTGCTGGGGCAGGAGGACTGCGCCGGGAAAATCCAGTTCGGCCCCACGGTCAAATGGGGGTATCTGCCCCAGATCATCCACTTTGATCATCCGGAGCGGACATTGTACGACACCATGCTCTATGAGAAAAACTGTACGCCGCAGACTGCCCGTGACCGCCTGGGACAGTTTCTGTTTCAGGGGGAGGATGTATTCAAAACCGTGGGTACCCTCTCCGGCGGGGAGCAGAGCCGCCTGCGGCTGTGCATGCTCATGGACGAAAAGATCAATCTGCTGATTTTGGACGAGCCGACCAACCATCTGGACATTGCTTCCCGGGAATGGGTGGAAGCGGCCATCGAGGAGTTTGAGGGTGTGCTGCTGTTTGTCAGCCACGACCGGTATTTCATCGAAAAATTTGCCGAGCGGATCTGGCTGCTGGAGGATGGACAAATTCGGGATTTCCCCTGCGGCTATCGCAAATACCGCTCCATTTTGGAGCATGAGGCGGCGGCCAAGCCGGTCATCGCGGCAGCACCAAAGCTCAGAAAGGAAAAGCCCCGGGGCGGCGTAAAGGAGCGGGAGAAGCTGGTGCGCCGTCTGGAGCGGGAAATCGAAAAGCAGGAGGCACTGGTTTCCGGATTTGATGCCAAAATCGAGGCTGCTGCCGCCGATTACCAGCAGCTGACGAGTCTGCTTGCGGAAAAAGAGGAAGCGGAAGCGGTGCTGTTGCAGCTGATGGAGCAGTGGGAACAGGCGCAGGAGGGTTAATGCAAACCCATCCCCCCAAAATGCCCGGATCAACATGCGCCGCCGCGATGGTTGACACCCCGGCCAAACAGGGGTATAATACTCGGGAAAAGCGAAGGTATCTCTGGTATGGCGCCTGCGGCCGATTTATCAGAGGTTTCCGAACAGTAAAAACAAAACAGGGAGCGAATGAATCATGAGTTCTTGTAACGGAAATTGTTCTTCCTGCGGTTCTGACTGCGCAGACCGCAAGACGGAGAGTCTGCTGGCCCAGCCCAATCCGAAATCCAGCGTCAAAAAGGTGATCGCGGTGGTATCGGGCAAGGGCGGCGTGGGAAAATCCACCGTCACCTCCATGCTGGCGGTGGCTATGGCCCGGGCGGGCAAGCGGGTCGGTGTGCTGGATGCGGATATCACCGGCCCCTCTGCCCCCAGAGCCTTCGGGGTCAGTGAGTGCCAGGGCGCCGGGGAGGATGGGCTGTATCCGGCCCTGTCCGCCGGTGGCATTCAGGTCATGTCCATCAACCTTTTGCTGGATGACCCGGCTTCGCCGGTGGTGTGGCGGGGCCCCGTCATTGCCGGGGCCGTCAAGCAGTTCTGGACGGATGTCATCTGGGAAGATGTGGACTATATGTTTGTGGATATGCCTCCCGGAACCGGTGACGTGCCGCTGACGGTGTTCCAGAGTCTGCCGGTGGATGGGGTGATCATTGTCACCAGTCCGCAGGATCTGGTGTCCATGATCGTGTCCAAGGCGGTCAAAATGGCTAATATGATGCACATCCCGGTCATCGGCTTCGTGGAGAACTATTCCTATCTCCGGTGCCCGGACTGCGGCAAAAAGATAGAAGTATTCGGCAAGAGCCATCTCGATGAGATTGCGGCGGCCTTTGATCTGCCGGTGCTGGCCCGGCTGCCCATCGATCCGCAGGTTGCGTCCCTTTATGATGCCGGGCAGATGGAGCAGGTGGATACCACTCCGGTCAGTGCAGTAATTTCCGCCATTTCGTCCCTGGAGTGAAAGCCCGGGACACAAAAATATGCTAACGGGAAAGTGGCCTGTGATGTTTCGGCCACTTTCCTGTTTTTCTCTGCTTTTTCGGTGAAATACTGCTTGCACATTTGTCGGGCATAGCATATAATGATTTGGTACGCCAGTGGCACATTACGCTTTGAGAGGTTTCAGACATGCAGTTTACCAGCATATCTTTTCTTTTTTATTATCTGCCTGTTTTCCTTGTGCTGTATCACATGGCGGATCCCCTCCTGAAAAACGGTGTGCTGCTGCTTGGCAGCATTCTCTATTATGGCCTTGTGGTGCGGTGGGAGCTGCTTTCCATGGCGGTGCTGATGGGGGTGACGGTGTTTACTTATCTGGTAGGACTGATCGTCTCCCGCCGGAATATGCGCTGGATGTTCCCTGTGGCCATGGTAACGCTGGCAGGGGTCATGGTATTTTTCAAATGTGTGGATGATGGCAAGCTGTTCCCGGTGGGGATGAGCTTTTACCTGTTTCAGGCGGCGGCGTATCTGATTTGTGTATATCAGAACAAAATGCAGCCGGAAAACCGCCTGACAGACTTTGCCGCGCAGCTGCTGATGTTCCCGAAGGTTACCTCCGGCCCCCTGTGTGACCCGGCGGATCTGCAGCGCCAGTGCCACAATCGCCGTATTACCCTCAAGGATTTTCACCGTGGCCTGCAGCTGCTCATTCTCGGCATGGCCCTGAAGGTGCTGCTGGCAAACCGGATCGGAAGCCTTTGGAACCAGAGCGCCGTCATCGGCTATGAAAATCTTTCCACATCCTTTGCGTGGCTGAGCCTGATCGGCTATGCCATGAAGCTGTACTTCGATTTCTTTGGCTACAGTGTGATGGCCATGGGACTTGGCCTGATGCTGGGCTTCAGGCTGCCCCGGAATTTTGACGATCCCTACACCTCCCGTTCCGTTTCCGAATTCTACCGGCGCTGGCATGTGTCTCTTGGAAGCTGGTTCCGTAACTGCATTTACATCCCCATGGGCGGCAACCGCCATGGACTGCTTCGCACTGTTTTCAATCTGGCGGTGGTGTGGCTGTTTACAGGACTGTGGCACGGCGTGGGAGGAAACTATCTGCTCTGGGCCGGTGTGCTGCTGTTTTTCATCATTCTCGAGCGGCTTTTTCTGCGAAAGCTGCTGGATAAGAGCCACGTCCTGTCCCGGGTCTATACCATATTCGTTATTTTGATCAGCTGGGTTCCCTTCGTCATTGGGGACTATCAGCAGATGCTTATCTTCCTCAGCCGCCTGTTCGGTATGGGGCAGGCGCATGCGGACAGAGTGGAATTTGTCTACTGGTTCAAAGCCTATGCTGCCATGCTGATTCCCGGCGCGCTGCTGATGACAGGGCTGCCCGGTAAGCTGTGGTACTGGATCGAAGACAGCTTCCTGGCCGATTTGATCTGTTTTATTCTGTTCTGGATCTGTGTATACTTTATCGCAACGGCATCGCAGGATCCGTTTACCTACTTCTAAGCAGGGAGGAAACCTATGAAAATCAAACATCTTGCCCTGCTGCTGGCCATTCTGGCGGCGGCCGCTGCCGTCGGTGTATCGGGCTATCGGCTCAAAACGGAGCTGATCGAGCCGCTGGGGCTGGAACAGTATCTGGATAAAAGCATTTTTGAGCTGCCCTTTCTGGCCCACACGGATGAGGAGCTGATGTTCTACATAGAATTTGCCGATGAATATCTCAATCCCAAACCGACAGAGCCGACCACACAACCGCCGGCCACCACCCAGCCGCCGGTGACGACCCAGCCCACAACACCGCCAACCACCCAGCCCACCACCGCTCCCGCCCCAACGGAGACGACCCAGCCCACCGTGCCGCCGACGACCGAAACCACAACCCAGCCGACTGCGCCGCTGCCCTCGAATCCGTCGAATGAGCCTTCATTCAACTTCCCGGAGGGACGTTTGGACGACAGCTGGTTTGATAACACTCTCTTCATCGGAGATTCCCGGATGCAGGGGCTGAGCCTGTATGCCCGCAGCGGCCGCGCCCATTATTTTGCAGTGCAGGCCATGACCTTCTCCACCGCCTTCAAAAAGACCCTGAGCGATCGGGAGAATTTCAAGGACAAAACCCTGGAGCAGCTGCTGACGGAAAACCACTATGACAAGATCATCATCAATTTTGGCCTGAACGAAGCCGGAAGCGGTTCCTATGAATTTTTCAGCAAGCGCTTCGATCAGTTTTTCCAAAAGGTGCGCAAGCTGCAGCCCGAGGCGAAAATCATTCTCAACGGCATCATGCCCGTCACACTCCATTATATTGAAACCGCCAAATACGCCGGCGATTACTGGCAGCCGGAGTATCTTCACCGGCTCAGCGATGTGTTCCGCTCCTATGCCAACGGTACGGATGTGTTCTACATCGATTGTAACGATTATTTTGCCGACTCCGAAGGATATCTGTTCAGCTCCATAACCGGAGACGGCTGCCATCCCAAGCCCAAATACTACAAAACATGGCAGGACTGGATGAACAGCGCCATGTATCAGCTGGGAATCTGAGGGTTCTGTCTGTCCGCCCATTTTCATACAATGCATTGTGGGCTTGCCCATAATTGCAGGGAAAAGGCGGGAGTGAATTGAAGAAATTCTGTATCGTGTTACTGTGTATGCTGAGTCTGACAGGCTGTAACTCTGACCGGGAGCCTGAGCGGCGTGCCATCGATTTGCGCGCGGAGCTGTTGGGCGCACAGGGGTGCAGCTTTGACGTGGAGATCACAGCCGATTACGGGGAAGAAATCTATACATTTGCCATGGGCTGTCAGCTGGATGCCCATGGCAAATTGCGCTTTGTGGTGGGGCAGCCGGACTCCATCGCCGGAATCGCGGGGTCCATCGACGGGAAAACGGGCGAGCTGTGCTTTGACGGCCATGTGCTGTCCTTCCCACTGCTGGCCGACGGGCAACTCAGTCCCGTCAGCGGGCCGTGGCTGCTGTATCGTACCATGACCGGCGGCTGCCTGCGCAGTGCCGTGGAGGAAGATGGGCTTTTGCACCTGGTTATGGATGACAGCTACGAGGCCGATGCCCTCCGGCTGGATATCTGGCTGGGGGAACAGGATCTGCCCGTCCGGGCGGAGGCCCTGTACGCAGGACGCAGAATTTTGACGCTGATCGTCGAAAATTTCGAGATATTGTAACATTCCGGGGGATTTTCCCATAGGATAATTTGCGGCCGGAGCCGTATATTTTTCCTGCGGACGTGGGAGAATAGAGCTATACCGCGTTACATAAGGATGGATCCGGTAACGCTGTGAAAGTTTCTCTCGGAGTGTGAAGGCTATGGATACATCCGTCAAACGGGGCGACATATTCTACGCGGATCTTTCGCCGGTTGTGGGCAGTGAGCAGGGGGGTACCCGCCCGGTGCTGATCGTGCAGAACGATACCGGCAACCGCCATTCGCCCACGGTGATCGCGGCGGCCATTACCAGCCAGACCGGAAAAGCCCGCCTGCCCACCCATATCAATGTGGCCGGCGGCAGTGTGGGACTGAGCAAGGATTCGGTGATTTTGCTCGAGCAGATCCGCACCATCGACAAGCGCCGCCTGCGTGAGCACATGGGACATCTGGACGATGCCCACATGTCCATGGTAGACAGTGCCATTGCCGTCAGCTTCGGTCTGCATGAATAATCCGCAAGCCTCCGCAGTATACTGCTGCGGGGGTGCTTTTTTGAAGAGGGAAGAATATGATGTGATGGATTTTGGGAAAAAGGCCGGTACGGTCACACTGGTCAGGCAGGGGCTGTATTGGCAGATTTTCTGCCAATGCAGTCTGCCCAAAGGAACCATGGCCCGGCTGTACACGGCGGATTCTTCGGAAACGGTGAAGCTGGGACTCCTGTGTCCGGAGGGGGAGAACTTTTGCCTGCGCACCCGGATCTCGGCGCGGACGCTGCCCTGCGGGCCGCTGCGCTTTTTCCTGCGGGAGCGGCAGAAACTGCGTGTGCCCATCGTGCCGCAGGAGCCCTTTGCGTACCTTCACGCCCTGCCCGTGGGAAAGCTTACCATGGAGCAGGGGAGCGCCTATATGGAACTTGCGGAAAAACATGGCGAAAAAGCGAAATAAATGCTTGACAAATGGGCGGAAAAGATGTATTATATCCTAGCTGCCTGTGAGCAGCGGAAATATGGAGCAGTATCGAAGTGGTCATAACGGGCACGACTGGAAATCGTGTGTACCCCAAAAGGGTACCGAGGGTTCAAATCCCTCCTGCTCCGCCAGAAAAGAAACCGCTTTTGTCGATAGACAAAAGCGGTTTCTTTTCTGCTAAATCCACCCTGTTGGGTGGGTGAAATTATCGTCGATGATGAAATCCGTGTGAGGAAGAAATCTGCCTCGACGGTGGGAGGGGGGATTGGATTTCATCCATGGCAGAGGATTTCATCTGCGCAGCAGATTTTGTCATTGCGCCAGCAAGGATTTGAAGTTGACCGGCGCAATGAAAGCGCATTATTCTCTGGTTAATCAATTGGAGAGAAGCGCAACATCCATTGCCACTAATATCAGGGAGGCACGGGCCATGGACAAAACGTCAAATGGAGCGTATCAGCCGATACGCTCCATTTGTTTTTACTCCGTCCGCAGGGCGATGACGGGGTCTTTTCTTGCGGCGAGTCTGGAGGGAATCAGACCTGCGATCATAGTCAACACCACGCTGATGCACACGAGAATCACACCGGCTCCTGCGGGCAGGGTGGCAATGCCGGAGATGCCCGTCAGTTTCTTGGCAATCAGGCTGATGGGAATATTCAGCAGCACCGTCATGCCGATGCCGATCAGGCCCGCAGTCAGACCGACTATGACGGTTTCCGCGTTGAATACCCGGGAAATATCCTTCTTTGAGGCACCTACACTGCGCAGAATGCCGATTTCCTTTGTCCGCTCCAGCACGGAGATATAGGTGATGATCCCGATCATGATGGAGGAAACCACCAGAGAAATGGAAACAAAACCAATTAGACCGTAGGAAACGGCATCGATCATGGTATTCACACCGGACATCAGCAGTGCCACATAATCGGTGTAGCTGATTTTGTCTTCTTCTGCCACGCCTGCGTTGTACTGGGCAATCAGATCGTCAATGCGCTCCTTGTCCTCAAAATTCCGGGCGTAGAGATTGATGGTCTCCGGGGTCTGGGCATCGGCGTAGCCGAGAGCCTTAAGAGTGTCGGCCAGCGTAGAACCGGACACGGTGTTGGGCATGTAGCTGTCATACCAGCCTGCCAGAACCGCTTCATCGGTGGTGGCGGCCAGCAGCTTGTCAAATTCCGCCGCCACGGCCATGGTGCCCTTCACGCCGAACAGATCGTCCGTTGTGGAGACGGATGCTTTGATCTGGGCTACCTGCATCTGGGCCTGCTCATAGTATTTTTCCGCGACAATTTTGGTCAGCTGCCCGGCAATCAGCTGGCGCAGTTCCTCATCGGTGTAATCGTCAAAGTACGCTTCCGCCGCCGACTGGTCAAAGCCATAGGTGTTGACGGCCAGTGCGATCATATCCGCCCGGGTCTGGTACTGCTGCATCAGCTGACCGACCATCTGGGTCAGATATTCCTGCGTGGGTGTGCCGAGAATATCCGTGTAGCGCGCGACCTTCTCCTCACTGGTCAGGGACTGGAAGTATTCCCGGATCAGAGTTGCCTTCTGGCTGTCGGAGGGGTCAAGATGCTCCGTCATCACAAAGGGCAGACCGGTCAGAACATCATAGTTTTCATTTTCCGGCAGCAGCTGCTCCCTGACGATCTCTCTTTCGGCCGTCTTTTCCAGCATATACCGGCTCAGGGCACTGGTGTAGCCGAAAGAGGCGGTCACGGCGGTGGCCGATGCCTCCGGATTGGGGCGGAGAATGCCGGAAATATGCAGCGCGTAGCCGTTTTCGATGGCAAGGTTCAGCGCAGCCTCGTCATTTCGGATGTCCTTCCATTTTCCGTCCGTGCCACGGCTGTAATAATCGGCGTTGAGTACGAGACGGAAGCTGGTGCGAAGCACATCTTCATAGGAAACGATCTTCTGTGTGGAGTTGACCTGCTCACCCCGCACGGCGGCCATGAACATTTCATTGACTTCCTCCGGTGTCATAAGCCCGAGGGCATAGAAGGCGATATCCGTCACTTCGTTGTTGCTGTCGAGAATGAGGACGATTTCATTGGCGCTCTCCGGCCAGTGACCGGCCACCAGATCATACTGCTCATACAGGAGATCGGAGATCAAAGCCCCATCGGTGCCGGGCAGCAGCTCCATCCATGTGTCCATGGTGCTCAGGCGGGTGGAGAGCATGGTGGAAAAGGCGCTGTCCGTGCCGGTGCCGCCGGTGGACAATGCCGAATCCAGCGCTGTACTCTGGTAGCTTCCGTCGCTGCGGCAGACATAGGTGTTCAGGTTCAGGCCATACTGATACTGGATGGTGGTGACCAGCTTTTTCAGCTCCGTGGTGGCGGTTTCCTCGTTCATTTCCCGTTCGAGCCACGCTTTGAAGGCGGTCAGATTGTTTTCCGACTCATCATCCCCGGCGAAGACGGCGTTGAACAGCCGGTACATGGTCTCGTTGGAGTAGACCGCGTCATCATCGTGGGGCTGGCGCAGGGGGCCGCCCTGCATATCATCCCGGGAACTCATCAGACTGCTCAGCAGGGTGGAGTCCTGCCGGGTGATGGAAATGGGGTAGGAGGACAAGGTGTCCCGCTGAATGCTGTCCACATAAGCCTGAATGCCTGTGGAAATGGACAAAATCAGGGCAATACCGATGATGCCGATGGAGCCTGCGAAGGAAGTCAGCAGCGTCCGCCCCTTTTTTGTGCGCAGGTTGTTAAAGGACAGAGACAGAGCTGTGAAGAAGGACATGGAGATCTTTTTCTTCTTTTTCGGCATTGCGGACGTCTGGGTTTCGTGGTAGGGATTGGTGTCGTCGGTGATTTTTCCGTCCTTCAGCCGGACGATCCGGGTAGAATACTGCTCCGCCAGCTCCGGATTGTGGGTGACCATGATCACCAGCTTATCCTTGGCGATTTCCTTGAGCAGCTCCATAATCTGAATGGAGGTTTCACTGTCCAACGCGCCGGTGGGCTCATCGGCCAGCAGAATGTCCGGATTGTTGATCAGTGCCCGGGCAATGGCCACCCGCTGCATCTGTCCGCCGGACATTTGGTTGGGCTTTTTGTGGATATGGTCGGCCAGACCTACCTTTTTCAGCACCCGGATGGCCCGCTCCCGACGCTCCCGCCGGGAAACGCCGGCAAGCGTCAGGGCCAGTTCCACATTGGCCAGCACACTCTGGTGTGGAATCAGGTTGTAGCTCTGGAATACGAAGCCGATGGAATTGTTGCGGTAGTAGTCCCAGTCCGCGTCCCGATACTCCTTTGTGGAGACACCGTTGATGATCAGATCACCGCTGCTGTAGCGGTCAAGACCGCCGATGATGTTGAGCAGGGTGGTTTTGCCGGAACCGCTCTGGCCGAGGATGGAGACAAATTCATTTTCCCGGAAGCTGACGCTGACACCGTCCAGCGCATCCTGTGTCATGTCGCCGGTGCAGTAGGTTTTAACGATGTTTTTTAACTGGAGCATTGCTTAAAGTCCCTCATAGAATTTTACGGTGTTATGCAAATCGGTATCATTGTGCCCGGCTGCGATGGCCTTGAGCAGCTTTTCCGTGTTGCCATGGTGCTTGAAATAGTAGACAATTGCGGTTTTCATACAAAATCCCTCCTTATGGAATAACCATATTATACCACGGTCAGATAAACTCCAGGTAAAGAAATGATAAACAGAAGATAAATCCGAAAAAAATTTTCCGTTGTTTATCGCAATGTTACAAACCTGTGCTATAATGAAAAAAAGGGGGGATGGCCGTGTTTACCATTCTGATTGTGGATGACAATGCGGATATGCGGGAGCTGTTTTCCACCGTGCTGACCGACGGCGGTTACCGCTGCCTCGGGGCGGTGGACGGGCAGGACGCGCTGGAAATTATGGACAGGGAATACGTTGATCTGATCGTGGCGGATGTGATGATGCCCCATATGGACGGCTATGAACTGCTGCGGGCCCTGCGCGATACCCGATCGGAACTGCCGGTGCTGCTGGTGACGGCAAAAGACCAGTTTGATGATATGCAGCGTGGTTTCCGGCTGGGAGCAGACGATTATATGGTCAAGCCCATCAACGTCCGGGAGCTGGTGCTGCGGGTGGAGGCTCTGCTGCGCCGTGCCCGCATTTCCGTGGAGAAGCGGATCGTGGTGGGCTCCACCGTACTCGATTATGATGCTATGACGGTCACCCTCCACGGCCGGGAGACAATTCTGCCGCAGAAGGAGTTTCTGCTGTTGTATAAGCTGTTATCCTATCCCAACAAGATCTTCACCCGTCCGCAGCTGATGGATGAGATCTGGGGCATGTTTTCGGAAACGGACGAGCGGACGGTCAACACCCATATCAACCGGCTGCGGGAGCGCTTTTCCGACTGTGAGGATTTTGAAATCGTCACGGTGCGGGGGCTGGGCTATAAGGCGGTGAAGAAATGAAGCGGTGCGGACATTCCAATCTCTGGCTGTATTTTGCCGGAATCGTTTTTACCACCATTGCGGCGGTGGCGGCGCTGGTGGCTGTGGTGATGATCGCGCTGTATGAGGCCGGGTATATTCTCATCCCCACACCGGAGCGCCATGTTCCCATTGTGGTGTTTCTGCTGGGCAGTCTGCTGGTGGGGGCGGTGATCGCCCTGTTTGTGGGCAGGCTGATCATCCGGCCCGTTGAGAACATCAGCAATGCATTTGATCAGCTGTCCCGGGGCAATTTTTCCATCCGGGTGCCGGAGGATGAGCGCGTTGCGCAAATCCGGGATATGGCCTGCAAATTCAACGCCATGGCCCACGATCTTTCCAATATCGAGACCCTGCGCACGGATTTTGTGGTAAATGTATCCCATGAGTTCAAAACGCCCCTGTCCTCCATCGAGGGTTATGCCACGCTGCTGCAAAACTCGGCCCTGGCACCGAAAAAGCGGGAATACTATATCCGCAAAATTCTGGATAATTCCCGCAAGCTTTCGGATCTTTCCAGCGATATTCTCATGCTGTCCAAGCTGGAAAATCAGCAGATCGTCCCGGGAGGCGGGGAGTTTCGTCTGGATGAACAGATCCGCAAGACCATTTTACTGCTGGAAGATCGCTGGAGCGCCCGGCAGATCGAATTTGATATGGAGCTGCCCCGGCAGATGTACTACGGCAGCGAAGCCCTGCTGGAGCGGGTGTGGAGCAATATCATCGATAACGCCATCAAGCATTCCGATGTAGGCGGCAGCATCCGCATCACCATGGAGCAGCGGCACTCACAGGTCTGCGTCACCATTGCCGATGACGGCTGCGGCATGTCACAGGAGGTGCAAAAGCACATTTTCGAAAAATTTTATCAGGGTGACCCATCCCGGCGGGAAGAGGGCAACGGCCTCGGCCTTGCGTTGGTGCGCCGCATTGTGGAGCTTTGCAACGGACAGATCAGTGTCCGCAGCAGCCCCGGCTGCGGCGCGGCCTTCACCGTCACACTGCCGCTGACACAGCAAATCATATAAAAATGCGTATCAGCTCAAATTAGGGTACATAACGCCAAGTCTGGATGAAATCTGTCCACAAAATGTTTACCGGGACTTCATTTCTTCGCCATGATTTTTACCCAACTGTATGATACCATATTTGCAGAGCCGGACAGGTGAGCGAGACCGATGCCGTGGAAATCTCTGCGGATAAGCCGACGGCCGCGCTGTGACACGCCGTGTTCCGGAAAAGCTACGAAAAAAGAAACGACCCGGAGGAGTTCCTCCGGGTCGAAAATTTTTAATGATCCGGTGTGCCGTTGGGCAGATCCTGAATCATGGGGCTTTTGCGGAAGTAGACAAGGGCATAGTGGGCAAAGGAGATCAGCATGAAAATGCCATCCACCCATGCAATGATGCCGATGGCTCGGCTGCTCAGCTGAGGGATCAGTACCAGCGCGATCAGACTGACGAACAGCACACAGGTACAAACCTTTCCGGTGATCAGCGCGCCGGTCAGCATTTTTCCCTTGCGGAAGGTCAGAAGTCCGGCGATCAGCTGGAAGCTCTCCTTGATCACAAAAAGAATTGCCAGATTCCACAGCTTGGGATAGCGGATGGCCAGACACACCGTCATGGTGAACTGGGTGGCCTTGTCTGCAAAAGGGTCAAGCACTTTGCCTACGGTGGAGATCATATTAAAATGTCGGGCGATCTTTCCGTCGATCATGTCCGTCAGGCACGATACCGCCAGTATACCGGCGGCAATGGCGTGATCCACCATATCCTCGGCATTGAGATATATGATGACATACACCGGAATCAGAACAAGCCGGAACAGACTCAGCCAGTTGGGAATGGTGAAAAGATCCTTTTTCCAATCCTTGATGATCATGCTTCCTCCGCACGCGCCGCAGGGCGCACTTACCAAATATACCAGTATTATAGTACGATTGTTTATGCAAATCAAGACCGGGTTTCAGGATTTTTTGAAAATTTAATACTTTTCGTCTTCACTTTGCGCAAATTCGTGGAGGTTAGCGGCCAGCGTGTATTGCAGCGCCATGTGTTTCCATGTGATTTTGTCAAGCTGCCCGGTCTGGGGCAGGCCGGACAGATACTGAAACGATGCAATGCTGTCGGTAGTCGCCTCGTCCAGTATGCCGCTGAGTGACGGCGCGGGCAGGCTTTCATAGACCTCCGACAATGTTTTCAGCACCGCCTGCATCACATACAGGCAGGGATCTTTGCTGCCCCGGCGCAGTACCTGCCCGGGTTCCAGCAGAATTTGCAGCGGCTGGGCAGGCTGCAGCCGCACCAGAGCTGAGCCGTAGTCTGCCACGATCCGATCCCAGGTAGCCTGATCGGTTACCCCAGTTGCGGGCAGGCCGCGGCTGCGCTGGAACTGATAGACGGCGCTGCGTGTCTGGCTGCCGTAGATCCCGTCGGGAATGACCCGGCGCAGGGCTTTGTCGTCTACGGCCAGCACCCGCAGCATGGTTTGCAAAGAGCGGACACTCTGGGAAAGAAAAGATTCCTGCGGTCTCATCGAACCACCTCCTGTCGGCTTGGATCCCGGGAGCCGGTGCTGAGATTTTCGCCGGGAAACTGGGTCATGGTCGCAGTGCGGGCATAGCGGGCCCGCTGGGCGGTATCGGACTGATCAGGGAAGAGGGTTTCCAATCGCCATGTGGCGTTTTCAATGCCGGAGAACTGATCGTATAGCGCATCCCATGTGTCGCTGTCCACCACACCCGTCAGCGGCAGTGCAAACCAGCGCTGTGCCGCGATTACGGCCCGCTCCGTTTCCGTGCCGAACACGCCATCCACTGCCGGAGTGGGAATCTCACTGATGTATGCCGCCAGCACGCTGAGCATATACTGTAAATGCCGGACTTTTTCACCCCGGCTGCCGCCTGAAAGGCCACTGGGATATTCCCAGCTGATGGAATAGAACTGCTGCCCCTGACTGCGAAGCTCCGAGAGCCGATTGACCGCCACATACAGCCGCACAAGGGCGTACCACGTGGCCTTTCCCACGATCCCGTCCGGTTCCAGCTCAAAGACCTGCTGGAATGCACGCACGGATGCCTCCGTCCGGCTGCCGAAAATGCCGTCCACCGTTGGCACCTTCGCGATGGCGGGATAGCTCTGGCTGATCCGGTTCAGCTCCGTCTGCACGATCACCACATACGGCCCCGTGGTACCCCGGCGCAGAGCGGTGCCGGGATAAGAGCTGGTGTTGCCCCGTATGGGGGCATTGGCTACGATCTCCACATTGCCATAGTAGCTTCGAAGGATCCCCACATCGGTATACCCCTGCTGCGCAAGAGCCTGACTGCCCCACTGGCTCAGCCCATCGCAGGTGACGGTGGTGCCGTTGCAGAACTGGGCGGCCAGCGGCTCCACAAAGCCGGGGCGGCGCAGATAGTCGTTGAACAGCTGGTCAACGATGCGGGAAACGTTTTCAAAATAGCTTCTGCCATTGACAAAGGCCTGATCAAAGCCGGTGTTGGAGGTGATGTCAAAATCATAACCACGACTGCGGTAAAACTCCGTGTAGACCCGGTTCAGAGCGAAGGAGGTAATGGCGTAGATGTTCGCCCGGAGGGCACTGACCTCCCATGTGGGATAGATCTCACTGGAGGCGACGTTTTTAATGTAATCTGCGAAATCAACGGTCACATTGGCCGCCGAGGCGGTGGGCGCGCCCAGATGCACGGTGATCCGCTGCGGTATGTAGGGCGTAACGGTTGGCATGCGTGTTCCTCCTACAGATTTTGTTGCGGCGTGTCAAAGACCTCCGCCCTGACCCGGCTTGGGGGCAGCTCCGGCAGAGGGATCAGCTCCAGATCCTGACTGGTCACCGTGTCCGGGAACAGTTGCAAACGGGCGCTTTCGATCTGCTCATAGCCCTCCAGTCGGGCATACAGGTCAACGGTGGTGAAGGGGGTGACACCGGTGTCCGGCTGCGTGCCGGCACTTCTTTCCGGCACGGGGATTTCAATGGGTTCAATGCCGCCGCTGCGGTCGGTCAGGCGCATGGCCAGCGCCGTACCATCGGCGGCGGTGACGGTAATGGCTACATTTTCCAGCGGGAGCCGTGCGTAGCTTGTGTAGGCGTTCACGCGTAAAATTCCTGTTGCGCTCAGATGAATGCCTCCTTTCATAATCCTTACCAGTATATGCGCCGATACCGGAATTGTTCCGTTGCCGCCCTTACAGATAGGGCTGGGCGGCACGGATATTTTCCTGCTCCCGAGTGACCAGCTTACGGGCCAGAGCCTGAATGTCATCGTCCGCCCCGGTCGCGCGGTTGAGATACTTCATCCCCTTGATCAGCCCCATGGCATTGCCCTGGATCAGCATGCCGGCAATTTTGGAGTCCCGCTCACCACCGGCAATGGCCACCCGGGACATGGCGGCGGTCATATACCGCTGGGCAGGGTTCAGCCCCTTTGGATGCAGGCCGTGGCGTCCGGCCAGCGCGTTGGCCTCGTTTTCAATGTCATCATATTGGCTTTTCTGCTGCCGCAGCTGCTGCTTCAGACCCGGCCCGATGGCCTTTTCCAGCACGGTTTCGATGCCAAATCGGCCCATCTGCGCGGTTTTGAGTACATTTTCCAGCATGATTTCGTTGTTCATATTCATCACCCGCAGCTATTATGCGCGCTGTGCGCCATATTATCCGCACGAAGGCCGGAAAACCGGCATATACTGTCCAATCAGGAAAGGATGGATGCTCATGTGCGCCATTGCAGGGGTTCTTGGCCCGGTCATTACACCCGAAACCCGGCAGCGATTGCTGCAAACCATGCACCGGCGGGGGCCGGACGGAAACGGCTGCTACCACAGCGATGATCTGACGCTGCTGCATACCCGTCTGGCGGTGATCGACCCGGCGGGCGGGGCGCAGCCCATGACCTTGCAGCTGCCGGGGCAGACGATGGTGATCTGCTATAACGGGGAGCTTTACAACACGGAGGAGGTTCGCCGGGAGCTTGAAAAGCTGGGGCACAGCTTTCAGACCCGCTCGGATACGGAGGTGGTGCTCCACGCCTACGCCCAGTGGAAGCAGGAGGCGCTGCATCGCCTCAACGGGATTTTTGCCTTCGCCGTGTGGGAAAAGGAGCGGCGAAAACTCTTTCTGGCCCGGGACAGAATTGGGGTAAAGCCCCTGTTTTTCATCCACCGGCCGGGACTTTTCGCCTTTGCCTCCGAAATCAAAACCCTGCTGGCGGTGCCCGGTGTGCAGTCACGGCTGGATGCGGAGGGGGCGGCGCAGATTTTGCTTCTTGGCCCCGGCCGTGCCCCGGGCAGCGGGGTGTTTCGGGATGTCTATGAGCTGGAGCCGGGGCAGTACGGGGTGCTGGAAAAGGGAATTTTATCCCTGCGGCGCTACTGGCAGCTGATGGATCAGACCCACACAGACTCTCTGCCGGATACGGCCCGCAAGGTTCGGGAGCTGGTGACGGACAGCATCCGCCGCCAGATGGTCTCTGATGTGCCGCTGGGAACCTTTTTGTCCGGTGGGCTGGATTCGAGCATCATCACCGCCGTCTGCGCAGCGGAGGCGGAGAAGAAGGGGGAGCTTTTGCAGACCTTTTCCCTCGATCACGCCGATCAGGCCCGGTATTTCCACCCGGGAAAATTCCAGCCGGAGGCGGATACCGATTATATCCGCCTGATGTGCGACACGGTGCCGGGCATCCATCACTGGACGGTGCAGACACCCCAGCGGCTGGTGGATGCGCTGGAGGATGCCACCATCGCACGGGATCTGCCGGGTATGGCGGATGTGGATTTTTCTCTGCTGGATTTCTGCCGGGACATCCGTTCCCATGTGACCGTTGCTCTGTCCGGCGAGTGCGCCGATGAAATTTTTGGAGGTTATCCGTGGTATCGGGATCCGGCCGTGCGTGATGCGGACGGTTTCCCGTGGGCGCAGACGACGGCCCAGCGCTCCATGCTGATGCACCCGGCCATCCGGGAGAAGATCGATCCCTTTGCATTTGTCCACAGCCATTATCAGGATACCATTGACCGCACCGATCTTCTGCCCGGGCAGTCGCAGCAGGAGAAGCGGATGAAGCAGATGGTCAATCTGAATTTCCGCTGGTTTATGCAGACTTTGCTGGACAGAAAAGACCGCATGAGCATGTTCAGCGCGCTGGAGGTGCGGGTGCCCTTCTGCGATTACCGCATTGCCCAGTATCTGTACGGTGTCCCGTGGGAATATAAAGACTACCAGGGACAGGAAAAGGGCCTGCTTCGCCTTGCTATGGAAGGCCTTCTGCCGCCGCAGGTTCTGTACCGGAAGAAAAGCCCCTATCCCAAGACCCATGACCCGGCTTACCTCTCGCTGGTATCCCGGCGGCTGCGGCAGGTGCTGGATACGGCCGACTCGCCCATTTTTGCGCTGGTGCCGCCGCAGCAGCTGCGTATGCTTCTGGATATGGATTTTTCATGGCCATGGTATGGCCAGCTGATGGGAAGAGCGCAGACCATCGCCTATATGCTGCAAATCAATTTCTGGATGAAACATTACAAAATCACCATTGTCTGACAGGTTTTTGTCGGAAAAACCGGCGGAAATTTATGCACTTTTTTCACATGCATTTTTTCGGAAAATGTGCTATAATAGCCCCAGTTTACAGAAGGAGAGCTGGGAAATGTACAGCGTAGGCGATCGGGTTGTGTATGGAATTCACGGCGTGCGCCGCATCTGCGACACGGAAACACGCACGGTGGATAAAAAGACGGTGCAGTATTTTGTGCTGGAGCCGGAGGAGCAGTCCGGATCCAGATTTTATGTCCCCGGCGGCAATCCCGCGGCACTGGCGAAGCTGCGCCCGCTGCTGTCCAAACAGGCGCTTTTGTCCCTTCTTCGTTCGCCCGAAATTCGCCGGGACTGCTGGATCGAGGATGAGAGCCGCAGAAAAAATACCTATCGGGAGCTGATCGCCGCCTGCGACACGGTGGCGCTGCTGTCCATGGTTCACACATTGCATCTGCGGCGAAAGGACATCGCCGCCCGGGGGGCGGAAATTCCACCTTTGCGATGAAAACATCCTGCGGGATGCCCGGCGGAGCTTTCCGCCGTGCTGGAAATCCCGGTGCAGGAGATCCCCTCCTATATGGAGCAGCTCATGCAGGATGATACGCCGGAGCCGGCCAAATAATAAAATAAACGCCCTCCATCGCATCTGCGGTGGAGGGCGAAATTTTTATACGGATGTAAGAAGCATATTTGACAGTTCTTCCGGTGTGGCGGCAATGGCAATGGCACCGGCCTGTTCCATTTCTTCCGGCAGGCCATAGCCCCAGGCTACGCCGATCGTTTCAATGCCAAATGCGGCGGCGCCCAGCACATCATAGTGGGTATCGCCCACCATGACCATGGGGGTGTCCTGCCCCTCCTGCGCCAGAAGATGGGCGATGACAGCGGCCTTGCTGTCCCGGCTGGCATCCCGGCTGGCTCCGCAGATCCGGTCAAAATACCGGGCGAGGCCGAAATGCTCCAGCACATGCTGGGCGATATCCTCCGGCTTGGAGGTGGCCACACACAGCCGCAGGCTCTGCTTTTTAAGCCGATCAAGCATGGCCTCAATACCGGGATATACCAGATTTTCCAGCCAGCCGTCCCGGTTGTAAAACCGGCGGTAAAGCTCCAGCGCAGGCTCAACATCCTCCGGCCGGATGCCAAAGCGGAGGAAGCTGTCCCGCAGGGGCGGGCCGACGATGACCCGCAGGGTCTTTCTGTCCGGCACGGGCAAACCGTAGTGGGCCAGCGCCAGTTCCATGCCATGCATCACACCGGCACCGGAATCGGTGATGGTACCGTCAAGATCGAAAAGAATGGTTTTATAGCGCATGGGTATGTTTCTCCTTCTGCGATTGCATGTAGCCGTATGGATCCGTGATGCGGGGCGGATGATAGATGTTTTCCAGCGCCCGCAGAACACTGCGCTGCTTCATGGTGGGCTTTGTGTCACGAAGCGCTGCTTCAAATTCCGCCCGGGTCGTTTCGGCGCAGCGCAGCAGCAGCGCAGTATGGCGGCAGGCGATCACCAGCCCCAGAAAAGAGGGCAGGTCTTCTGCCACGGTGTAGACAAGGGGGCTGCCATCGGGGCCATCCGGTATGACGGCGCAGACGGCCTGCTCATCCGGCCGCTGGCAGAAATGGGCACCCAGTACCTCCCCCCAGGCGAACACCCGGGCACCGGGAGGCGTGACACCGTAGCGCCGGAACTCCGGGTCGGATATCAGCCCCACGGCAGAGGCGTCCAGACTGGAATTGCGGAATTTTTCATAGTAATCGATCTTTTTCTCTTGCATAAGAACGCCTCCGGATTTAGTTTTGCAGATGAAATACAGTCCCTTCCTCCATGGGATACAGCGAAAGCGCCGTACCATCCGGCCCTGCCCGGTGCAGATCTACCGCGCAGATGCGTCCGCTGTGGCAGGTGGTGTAGTAATAGATGCCGCTGTCGGTATCGCAGCAGCAGCTGTAGCGGGTGATTTCCGCCCGGCCGTCGGGCATGATCACGCTGCCCATGGGCATGGCCACGGCCTGCAGCAGATGGAAAAAGTGGCAGATATCTTCGCTAATGCCGGTGCAGATGCTGTTCTGCCGCAGAAAGGAAGCCTTGACAAAGCGGGACATGGAGGAAAAATCCCCGGGAAGTCCCAGTGCGCCCATGCCGTTGCTGTAGTGGGGCAGGGGCAGGGAAGAGCTGAACAGGTTTTCCGGCTGCCGGGGTGACAGAAGCATGAAATCCGAAAGGCGCTGCATCTGCATGGGAAAAACGGGGCTGTTGGTCAAAACCCCAACAGGATCATCATAAATCCCCAGACCGGTGCCGGTGCTTTCCACCACCAGCGCGCCATGCCGGTCTGCAATGATCCAGTGCAGCGGTGAGACGGGATAAGTTTCGCTGAAGAGAATGTTGACGATCTCAATTTTTTCCAGAAGGAGCCGTGCATGCGCCACATCCCGGCACTGACCCAGCAGCCATGGGATCAATTCGAATGGCGCGATCCGGTCAGGCCCCGGTGTGGCGGGGGGATAGAAGGCGTTTTGCGGGAAATTCAGACCGGCGGCACTGAGACCCCATTCGTTGGTGGCCTCGTAGAACAAAGGGAAACCATCGGAAACGGTAGCCGTGCCGATCATGGCATAGTGAGTCGGCTGGGCAGGGGCCTGCCGGAAGAAAAAGGGAAAATGCCGGGGTGCGACGCAGATCTGCGCCGGGTAGGCGTATTCCAGATCCAGATTTCGGCCGAAAAAGTGGTGCGAGCCCTGCCATGAGATTGCGGTACACATGCAAAATGCCTCCTTTTTCATCAGTATACCACGATTTGAAAACAAAAACAATGGAATTTCCCGCTGCAAAGAAGAGTTTTTTTCTTGTATTTCCCGCCGCCGGCAGGTATAATGGAGAAAAATGCCGCACGGCTGGATGGGTGCGGCAGTCGGGAGGCGATGAAATGGAGCTTTGCTGTCCGGTCTGCGGTCAGACACTGGCCTTTGAAAACCGGGCTGCCCGGTGCCCTGCCGGGCACAGCTTTGATATGGCGCGGGAGGGATATGTCAATTTGCTCCTTGGAAGCCGCAGCGGCGATAAAATGGGAGACAGTAAATCCGCTGCCCGAAGCCGCCGGGATTTTCTCAACCGTGGCTACTACGCGCCCCTGCGTGACTGGATTTGCCGGGAATTTTCCGGCAAACGGGGCACCCTGCTGGATATCTGCTGCGGCGAGGGCTACTATACCAGCGCACTGGGAGAAAATAAAAATCTGCAGGTTTACGGCTTCGATCTTGCCCGGGAAATGGTGCGGCTGGCAGCCAAACGGGGCAACGCCACTTTTTTTGTTGCCAATATGGCGGCCATCCCCGCTCCCAATGCCGCATTTGACTATGCCGTGGAGCTGTTTGCGCCCTTTCAGGAAAGGGAATTTTACCGGATCTTAAAGCCCGGCGGGACACTCTATGTGGTCGTGCCCGGAAAAGATCACCTGTTTGGTCTCAAGCAGGCCCTCTATGACCGTCCTTATCCCAACGATGAACAGCTGCCCCGGACAAAGCTCCTGCACCTGACCGGGACGGAAAAGGTGACGGCCCACATTACCCTGCAATCCCAGCAGGATATCCAGAGTGTATTTCAGATGATACCCTATTATTTCCACACATCGGACACGGATCGACAGAAGCTCGCCACCCTGCAAAATCTCTCCACTCCCATTGAGTTTGTGATTGCCCGGTATGTCCGGCCGGAGGACAGCCATGGATGAAAGAATTCTTTCCCGCCTTGGGGTGATCACCCAGGAGGAGACACAGCTGCTCAGCGGCAGTGGTGGCATTGACAGAAGCCTTTATATGAACGATGGCTCCCGGGATGTGATCACCGGCAAGAAGCTTCTGGAGCCTGACAAGCAGATCACGCTGCGCCCACACACCCGTTTCGTCCATTTTCCGGAGCATACCCATGATTATGTGGAGATCGTCTACATGTGTACCGGCTCGACCCGCCACATTGTCAATGATACGCCCATCACACTGGAACAGGGGGAGCTTTTGCTGCTGGGGCAGAATACCCGGCAGGAAATTCTGCCCGCCGGGCCGGAGGATCTGGCGGTGAATTTCATCGTTCGGCCGGAGTTTTTCAGCGAAACACTGACATTCCTCGGCAGCGAGGATACGCCACTGAGGGAATTCATTCTTCGATGCCTGTGTGGGGATAATCCCAGCGGATACCTGCATTTCCATGTGGCGCAGGTGCTTCCCGTGCAGAATCTGGTGGAAAATCTGCTCTGGACGATGATCGACCCGCCCAACCGGCGCAGCATTACCCAGCTGACCATGAGTTTGCTGTTTGTGCAGCTGCTCAACCATACGGACAAGCTCTCCGTCGGCAGCCGGGAGCAGGATACCATTGTTTCCGTCCTTCGCTATATCGAGCAGCGCTATGCCGATGGCAGACTGACGGAAATTGCGGACATGCTGCACTATGATGTGACATGGCTGTCCCGTGAGATCCGGCGGCGCACAGGGAAGACCTACACCGAGCTTTTGCAGGAAAAGCGCCTTTCTCAGGCGGCATGGCTTCTGCGCAATACCGGAAAGAAGGTCTCCGACATCGGCCTGAGTGTGGGATATGAGAATTTGAGCTATTTCCACAAAATATTCGCCCGCCGTTTTGGCATTTCACCGAAAGCCTACCGGGATTGCAAATAAGGACACTTTTTTAATCAAACATGGACCTGTAAATATCTCTCCTTTTCTGGCAGAATGGTACTATCAGAAAAGGAGGGATCTTTTTTGCGATATTATCTTGCCATTGATATCGGTGCTTCCTCCGGCCGCCATATTATCGGCTGGAAGCATGACGGCCAGCTTCACACGCAGGAAGTCTATCGCTTCCCCAACGGCGTGCAGGAGCGGGACGGCCATCTTGTCTGGGATGTGGAGCATCTTTATAACAGTGTTGTGGCCGGCATCCGGGAAGCCTTCGCCCGCTATCCCCAAATTGAAAGTCTGTCCATCGACACATGGGGTGTGGACTATGTTCTTCTGAACGGTGACCGGGAAATTCTGCCGGTGTATGCCTACCGGGACAGCCGAACGGAGCAGGTGGTGGAGCAGGTGCATGAAAAAGTGCCGTTTTCCGAGCTTTACCGCCATACTGGCTGCCAGTTCCAGCCCTTCAATTCCATCTACCAGTTCTATGACGATCTGCTGCGGGGCAGACTTGCACAGGCAACGGACGCGCTCATGATCCCGGAATACCTGCTGTATCGCCTGAGCGGTGTCAAGGCCCGGGAATATACCAACGCCACCACCACGGGCCTGATCGATGCAAAGTCCGGTCAGTTCGATCAGGAGCTGATCGCCCAGCTGGGTCTGCCGCAGCGGCTGTTCCCGGCCCTGTCCCAGCCCGGCACGGTGCTGGGTACTCTGCGGCCGGAAGTGTCCGCACAGGTCGGTGGAAACTGCCGCGTGGTGCTCTGTGCAACTCACGACACCGGTTCCGCCGTTGTGGGCATTCCCATGGAGGGCTGCCAGCCCTATATTTCCTCCGGTACCTGGAGCCTGCTGGGGGTCAAGACACCCAGGCCCATCACAGATCCCGGCAGCGAGCGGGCCAACTATTCCAATGAGGGCGGCGTGGGCTATAACCGCTACCAGAAAAACATCATGGGCATGTGGCTTGTCAATCAGCTGCAGCGGGAGTTGTGCCCCGATACATCCTTCCCGGAGATCGTGGAGCTTGCGCAAAAGAGCGGATGCCGTGTTGCGGTGGATGCCAACGCACCGGAGTTTCTGGCGCCAAAGAGCATGAAGGCCGCCTTTGACGAGGCCACGGGTCATACCCTGCGGGAGCTTGGCGACTATTTTGCCTGTGCCTACCGTTCTCTGGCGCTGAGCTACCGGCAGGCCATCGACGAGCTGGAGGCCAACACCGGAAAACGCTATCAGCAGCTCTACATTGTCGGCGGCGGAGCGAAGAACGCCTTCCTCAACAGCCTGACACAGGAGCAGACACAAAAGCAGGTCATCGCGCTGCCCATCGAGGCGACCGCGCTGGGCAATCTGATTATTCAAATGGAGGTTTGATTTCATGAGTTACGCAGAAGCAAAGGCAAAATACGCTGCACTGGGCATCGACACCGATGCCGCCATCGAGAAGCTGAAAACCGTTCCCGTTTCCCTGCACTGCTGGCAGGGCGATGATGTCCGTGGCTTCGACACGGATCCCAATAAGCCCCTGACCGGCGGCATCCAGACCACCGGCAACTATCCCGGCCGGGCCCGCACCCCCGAGGAGCTGATGGCGGATATCGATGAGGTCATCTCTCTGGTGCCCGGACAGGTCAAAATGAACCTGCACGCCAGCTACGCCATTTTTGACGAGGAAAATCCCTGGGTAGACCGGGATAAGCTGGAGCCGAAGCATTTCCGTAAATGGGTGGATTTCTGCAAAGAGCGTGGTCTCGGCTGCGATTTTAACCCCACCTTCTTCTCCCATCCTAAGTGCGACCCGCTGACGCTGGCCTCTCCCAACGAGGATACCCGCAAATTCTGGGTCGAACACGGAAAGGCCTGCATCCGCATTTCCAATTATCTTGCCGGCGAGCTGGGGCAGCCCTGCGTGATGAATATCTGGACGGGTGACGGCTTCAAGGATATCCCAGCCGACCGCATTGGCCCCCGGCAGCGCTATAAGCAGTCCTTTGACGAAATTCTCTCTGAACCCTTTGACCCGGAGCAGGTCTATCCCTGCGCCGAATCGAAGGTGTTCGGCATCGGTGTGGAGAGCTATACCGTTGGTTCGGCGGAGTGGTGCCTGAAATATGCCGATTCCCGGCCGGACTGCATCAGCCTGATGGATAACGGCCACTATCACCCCACGGAGGTGGTGTCCGATAAGATCGCTTCCATTTTGACCTATGATAAGAAAATGGCCCTGCACATCACCCGTGGTGTCCGCTGGGATTCGGATCATGTGGTGCTGTTTGACGATGAGACCCGGGAGCTGTGCAAGGAGATCGTCCGCTGTGGTCTGGACAAGGTGTTCATTGCACTGGATTATTTCGATGCCTCCATCAACCGCATCAGCGCATGGGTGACCGGCTTCCGCAATCTGCAAAAGTGCCTGCTGTTCGCTCTGCTGCAGCCCAATGATCAGCTCAAAAAGCTGCAGGACGAGGGCAACTGGACGAAGCTGATGGTCATGCAGGAGGAGCTGAAGACCATGCCCTTCGGAGAAGTATGGGATGCCTACTGCGCCGCCTGCGGCAAGCCGGCCGACGGGGCGTGGTTCCCGAAGATCGAGCAGTACGAGGCCGAGGTTCTCAGCACCCGCAACTAAAATCTGCTTGACTTTTACCGCCTTTTCTGCTACCATAGCCCTAACACAGCGATGGGAACAAGTAACCGCAGTTCCAACCCCAGAGAGCTGCCGGCCGGTGCGAGGCAGTGGAAGGAAGCGGTGAAATACCTCCCGGAGTGGCCGGCCTGAAGCGATAGTAGGGCAGGACGGGGTCGCCCGACACAGCGAGAGGTGTTGTCAGACACCGTGAGGCTCTTTGCCGTGAGGCGGGAGTGAACCAGAGGTGGTACCGCGTAATTTTTACGCCCTCTGTCCACACAGGACGGAGGGCGTTTTTGTACCTCCATCCAAAATTATGCAGGAGGAAACACTATGAAAATCTATGATGAACTGGTTGCCCGTGGTTTGATTGCACAGGTGACCAACGAGCAGGCCATCCGGGACGTGATCGACAATGGCAAGGCCACCTTCTATATCGGCTTTGACTGCACGGCGGACTCCCTGACGGCGGGACACTTTATGGCATTGACCCTGATGAAGCGGCTGCAAATGGCCGGCAACAAGCCCATTGCCCTGATCGGTGGCGGCACCACCATGATCGGTGAC
>CAZMBL010000018.1:0-26021 GCA_964564605.1 uncultured Oscillospiraceae bacterium | reverse complement strand
TGTTTCTGTTCGTCTTTGCGTTATTCAATTTACAAGGTACATCCCCGTCCGCCCCGTTGAGCGAACTCGTTAATTCTATCACACGTTTTGAAGTTTGTCAATACCCAATTTTGGATTTTTCAAACTTAATTTGTGGGCCGTCCTCCCAAGCCGGAAGAGCCGTTCATCGGACAGCTTGCTCATTATACTTTGAAGGTTCCGATTTGTCAAGCATTATTTTACAAATTCTGCAAATATTTTTCCGGAGCAATACCGCTGCTGATCTGCGCCAGTGCCTCGGCCGCATCGTGGCTGCAATCGGCTGCTTTGGCCAGATCCGCAAGGGTGACGATACCGCACAGACACCCCCGGCGCAGCACCGGCAGACGGCGAATTTGCCTGCGGCCCATGAGCTCTGCCGCCGCATGAACCTGCGTGTCCGGCAAAACGGCGGCGATGCCCGTGGTCATCACATCCCGCACCAGAAGTCCGCCCGGATTGGCGGATGCCATACAGCGGGTCACAAGGTCTCTGTCCGTGACCATGCCGCACACGCGGCCGTCCGCGGTGCAGACCGGTAGCGCTCCTATATTATAATGTGTCAGCATCCGTGCCGCCACTACCGCCTGCTCCGCCGGGTGAATGTGGATGGCCGGACTTGTCATGATCTGGGATATTTTCATCTGCTCACATCCTTTTCCGGAAGTGTTGCCTGTTTTTTCGGATTTCATCCCGCTTTCTTGCCATTTTTCAAAAATATGCTACAATGACTGTAAGATTTTCACCGAACCGACAGATAATCAGCAGGGAGGGATTTCAGATGGACGACTAGCAGATCATAGCCCTGTTCCTCCGGCGCTCGGAGGAGGCCATCAATACCCTTGCGGCGCGCCGCGGTGCTCTGCTGCAGCACATTGCCGCCAACATTCCGGGAAACGCGCTGGGCGCGCAGGAATGCGTAAACGACACCTGTCTGGCACTGTGGGACAAAATTCCGCCGCAGGAGGCGGTGCCCTCGATGCCCCCTTTTCACGGCCTCTGCCATGCCCATTGTCACCTTCGGTGATGCTTCCCTTCGGGAAGCACCTCGTCCGATCCGGCGTTTGACGGGCCACCTTCCCCAGAGGGGAAGGCAAATCCCCCGGTTTTCCGGCAACCCGGAAGAACGGGGGATTTGTACATTAAACTTTTGGTTTATTCTTCGGCACTTTTGGCCGGTTTGCGGTGATTGCGGCGATGATTGGGGCGGCGGTGGGGCTTTTCCCCCTCCACGGGAGCCGGGGGCTCCTGCCGGGCGGGTGTCTGCTGCTGGGGCTGCTTCTTTTGCTGCTTCTGGGGCTTCTGCTTTGGCTTTTCCTGTCCTTCGGGCCGCGGCTCCTGCGCCGGCGCCGGGTTCTCCTGCTTCGGGCCCTTGCCGCGGTTTCTGCGGCGGCGGTTTTTCTGCTTCTGCTCCTGGGGCGCGTCCTCCGCCACCGGCTCCTGCTCCGGCATCAGCGGATCTTCCGTAATCGTCTCCTCGCTGTAGCGGAAGCGGATGGGATCAAGGAACCGGGGCGCGCTCTGCTCCACCTTGCGCTCCCGCTTGCCGTTACCGGAGATGGGGGCCCAGTCTGCAGGGATCGGTGCATCCGTCTTCTTGGCCTTGCCGTTACGGTAGACCGCAATTTCCTCGTTGGGGAAGACGCTGACCGTTTCCGGATCGCTCTCCATGCGTACTTTGACCTGCTGGCGCAGCAGATTGACCTCCACCACGGTGCCACGTCCCTCCGGCGTATCCACGAAGGACTCCTCTCTGGGGCTGCGGCGGATCAGATCCTCATACGCCTCCTGCTCGTATTTCAGGCAGCACATCAGGCGGCCGCAGGTGCCGGAAATTTTCGTGGGGTTGAGGGAGAGGTTCTGGGTCTTGGCCATTTTGATGGACACCGGCTGGAAATCCTCCAGAAAGCTGGCGCAGCAGAAGGGTCTGCCGCAGATACCCAGGCCGCCCACCATTTTGGCCTTGTCCCGGACACCGATCTGGCGCAGCTCGATGCGGGTGTGGAAATTGGAGGCAAGGATTTTGACCAGCTCCCGGAAATCCACCCGCTCGTCCGCCGTGAAGAAAAACAGCATTTTGCTGCCGTCAAAGGCGCACTCGGCCGAAACCAGCTGCATGTCCAGCCCCAGCTCCTGAATTTTCTGCTGGCAGACGGTGCAGGCGTTCTGCTCTTTCTGGCGGTTGGCCGCCACGATTCTTTCATCCTGCGCCGTGGCCAGCCGCAGCACCCGGCGCAGCGGTGCGACCACGTCCTTCTGGTCGATGGCGTGGTTGCCGCCGGCGCAGATGCCAAACTCGGCCCCCCGGGCAGTATCGATGATCACATGATCCCCCTGCCGCAGCTGCAGCCCGGCGGGATCAAAAAAGTATACCTTCTGACCCGGGCGAAACTGGATGTCCACAACCTCCACGTCCGCCTGTGGGGCCGCTTGTGTAAGATTCTCTTCCATAATTTTGGGTACTCCTTATCTATATCGATCAGCGCAGCGCCCACAGCAGCCATCCGCACACGGCGGCCGGCGAAACATTCTGCTGGGCGAACTCGATCGCTTTGTTCAGATTTTCAATGGCGGCATGCAGCTGCACACCGCTGCGGGCCGAGGCGATCTGCGCCGCCTCCGGCTGCGCCATCTGCGCGCCGGCACGGCACAGCTGGGCGCTTTGCACCACATTCAGCCACTGCTCCAGCTCCGGGATCAGAGCATCCCGCTTCCATTTTTCCATGGGCACCAGTGTCTGGGCCAGCAGCAGGGCATCCGCCTGTGAATAGGCCCGGATAAACTGCTCCGTCTGGGCCGAGCGCTCCGATGACTGGCGCAGCAGCGCCGCCGCCTGCCCCAAGAAGCCGCCGCTGCGGGCAATGGCCGCGGAAACGGCCTGCTCCGTCTGCTCCGGGAACTGCGCGCGCAGATGCCGGTGCAGCAGCTGCTCCTCCAGTGGCAGCAGCCGCAGCTCCACACTGCGGGAGCGAACCGTAGGCAAAAGCTTCTCCGCCTGATCCGTCAGCAGCAGAAACACCGCATAGGCCGGCGGCTCCTCCAGAATTTTCAGCAGGGCATTCTGCCCCTCCGGCCCCAGCTCCTGGGGCAGCAGATAGATCTTGTGCCGGCCCTCATTGGGACGGATGAACACATCCTCCCGCATCTGGCGCACCAGCTTGACTGCCACCTTCTTATGCTCCGGGTCGGTCAGAGTGATCACGTCGGGGTGGCAGTGGGACAGCACCTTGCGGCAGGCCTCGCACACCCCGCAGGGGGCATTTTCCCCCTGACATTGCAGCGCCGCCGCCAGAAGATCCGCCAGCGTATGCCGCCCGGAGCCCTCCGGCCCGCAGATCAGATAAAAATGGGATGCCCGGCCGCTGTGCAGACTGTGCGTCAGATTTTCCTTCAGCTGCCGGTTCCCCAGCAGCGCTTCAAAGCCCATAGCGTGCCTCCCTCGACCGTGCCATCAGCCCCACAGAGCCGACAGCATGGGAATGACCTGCTTTTTCCGGCTCATCACACCGGGCAGGAACAGTGTATTGCCCTTGGGCGTAATGCCGAAGGCCTGATGAATGGTCTCATCATCTCCCAGATAAATGATCTGGCTTCCTTCCAGCAGCACGTCCGTCAGCATCAGCATCACCAGCGACAGCCCCTGCTCCGAGGCGATGTGGCTCATCAGCTGCAAAAATTCCTCCTTGCGGCCAAGCAGCTCCTGACTATCCACACAGGTGATCTGGGAAACGGTGAAATCATGGCCGGCGATGTGGAATTCCTTCATATCCGTGCGGAACATTTCCTCTGCCGTCTTGCCGCCCACGGAGGCGGAGAAGATCGCCTTGCCCAGCTCGTCCAGCGAGACATTGGCAATGCGGGCCATCCGCTCCGCCGTGCGCACATCCCGGGATGTGCAGGTGGGGGATTTGAACATAACTGTATCCGACAAAATCGCCGCCGCCATCATGCCCGCCATGGCCGCCGAGGGCAGTAGCCCCCGATCCTGGAACATACCGGCGATGATGGTATTGGTGGAGCCGACCGGCTCATTGCGGACGTAAATGGGATTGGTGGTCTGAATATCGGCCAGGCGGTGGTGATCAATGATCTCCAGAATTTCCGCCTCTTCCAGGCCGGGCACGGACTGGGCCGCCTCGTTGTGATCCACCAGCACCACCCGTTTTCTGCGCGGACGCAGCAGATGGTAGCGGCTGAGCAGGCCCACAACATGCTCATTTTCATCCAGCACCGGGTAGGAAGAGAAGCGGTGCTGCAGCATGATATCCCGCACATCGTCCACCCGATCCTCCAGATGGAAGCTGATCAGCTCCCGCTTGTTGCAGATACGGCCGATGGGTGTGGACTGGAAAATCAGCCGGGCCGCCCGGTAGACCTCCAGCGGTGTGGCGATGACGCAGGTGGTGGTAGGGATCTCCCGCAGCTGCTCCGGCATTTCCGCCTGACACAGCACCAGCGTGTTGACATTCATTTCCAGCGCCCGCCGGATCATATCCGGCTGTTGGCCGCAGAAAACCACCGTGTCCCGGCTCTGGAACAGCAGATTCTCCCGGCTCTGGGGCAGGGCAATTACCACTTCGCCGCCAATTGTATCGGTATTCTCCCCGGCCTCGTTGAGAATTCGGCCCTCCAGCACGGAAAGCACATTGAAAAGAGGCACCGGATTGAGAATACCGCTGTCCACCAGCGCCATATTATAGGTGGCCACGTCCTCCCGGGACAGCAGACCGTAGAGGGTGCCGTCTTCATTGGCGATGGGCACGGCCGAAATATTCTTCTGCTCCTGCAACACCTTCCATGCCCGGCCCTCGGTCACGGCCTCGCTCAGAATGGGCGGGGTGTCGAAATCCAGATCCCGCACCTGGGTGTGCATATCATGAATGCGCTGGGGTGCCTGAAAGCCGAACCGGTCAAGGACGATCTGCGTCTCGTCCGACACGCGGCCCAGGCAGGCCGCCTCATATTCCCGATCTCCCAGCGCGTTGCGCAGGGCCGCGTAGGCCATGGCCGCCACGATGGAGTCCGTATCCGGATTGCGGTGGCCGGTGACATAGATAGGGTCCATAGCATTACCTCCAAAGTGATCAGACGGAAACCTCTCCCGCCAAATTCCGTTCAAACAGCGCCGCGACCTCCTGCGGTGTCATATCCTGTCCCAGCGCCCACATCAGTTTGGTCATGGCCGCCTCGGTGGTCATATCCCGCCCCTGAATGACCCCCAGCTCCAGCAGCCGGGTGCCAACCTGATAGACCCCCAGATTGGAAGAGTCGTACAGGCACTGGGTGGTGATCACCACGCTGACACCCTGCTCCACCGCCCGGTGGATGCCGGAAAGTCCCTGATGCAGCACATTCACGCCCCCGAGGCCGAAAGCTTCGATGACGATGCCCCGGTAGCCCATCTGCACCAGCACATCGAAAATATCCGCCGAAATGCCGGGTGTCAGCTTCAGCAGGAACACATTGGAATCCAGCTTCGGGCAGAGTCGGGGGCGAAGCGGCTCCTGCTGCGGAACCTCCGGATTGATCGACAGGCCCCGGTTGCTGACCAGCGCGGCATAGCTGGCATTGATGCTCTCAAAAGCGGAAAAGCCGGAGGCCCGCACCTTCACCGCCCGGCAGCCCAGCATTACCTTCCGGTCAAAGGCCAGATAAACGCCCCGGCATCCGGAGGCGGCCATGGCAAAGGCGGTGCGCAGATTGTCCGGCCCGTCGGAAAGCATGTCAGACAGGGGCAGCTGTGAGCCGGTAAACACCACCGGCATATCGATATAGGGCAGCATGAAGGTCACGGCCGAGGCAGTGTAGGCCATGGTATCGGTGCCGTGGGAGACCACCACGCCGTCGTAGCCCACCCGTTCCATAAAAATCGTCCGGGCGATCAGCTGCCACTCCCGGGGTGTGATGTTGGACGAGTCCAGACAGATCAGATCCTTCACATCGATGTCATAGTAGGTGCGAAGCTGATCCACCTCCCGCTCCATTACGCTGCTGCGGTGCGGCTCCAGCCCCTCCCCGCCAGGGACGGAGGCAATGGTACCGCCGGTCGTCAGAAGCAGAATTTTCTTTTTCCGCGCCATAATGTCCTTCCTTCCGCAGCCGGTTTCCCGGCGCATAACACTCCTTCTTACATTATACCTGCATTGGCCGGAAATAGCAAGAAAAATCCGCGCGCCAGGGATGATTTTTCCGCCGTTCAGATTCGCTGCACCTGCCACGCCACGAAAAAAAGCCGTTTCAGACTCACAGCATGCTTGCATTTTTCCCGAGTGCGCTGTATAATGGGGGCAGCTTACCGATCGGAGGATTTTTTATGAACGTACTGGTCACCGGTGGTGCCGGATACATCGGCTCCCACACCTGTCTGGAGCTGCTGGAGCATGATTTCGGCGTTATCGTCATTGACAATCTGTGCAATTCCAACCGCGTCAGCCTGGACCGGGTGCAGGAGCTGACAGGCAAAAGCCTGCGCTTTTACGAGGGCGATGTGCGCGATGCCGAGCTGCTGCGCCGGATTTTTACGGAAAACGAAATCGGCTGTGTCATCCATTTCGCCGGGCTGAAGGCCGTGGGCGAAAGCGTTGCCAAGCCGTGGGAATACTATGATAACAACCTCAATTCCACGCTGGTGCTGACGCATGTGATGAAGCAGTTCGGCATGAAGAACATTATTTTCTCCTCTTCCGCCACGGTCTACACCGCCGGAAGCCCCATGCCCCTGCGGGAGGACAGCCCCACCGGCGGTTGCACCAATCCCTACGGCTGGACAAAATACATGTCCGAGCAGATTTTGCAGGGGCTGGCCCATGCGGAGCCGGACTGGTCGATTGCCCTGCTGCGGTATTTTAATCCCATCGGTGCCCACGAAAGCGGCCGCATCGGAGAGGATCCCCGGGGCATTCCCAATAACCTGATGCCCTTCATCACCCAGGTGGCCGTGGGCCGCCGGGCAGAGCTGAGCGTCTTCGGCGATGATTACGACACGCCGGACGGCACCGGTGTGCGCGATTACATCCATGTGGTGGATCTGGCCCGGGGCCATGTGGCGGCGGTACAGTACGTCACCGGCCACACCGGCTGCGAGGTATTCAATCTGGGCACCGGCACCGGCTACAGTGTGCTGGAAATGGTCAACACCTTCACACAGGTCAACCATGTGCCTGTCCCCTACCGGATCGCGCCGCGCCGCCCCGGTGACATCGCCCGCTGCTACGCCGACCCCGCTAAGAGCGAAGCCATGCTCCACTGGCACGCGGAGAAAACCCTGGCCGACATGTGCCGGGACTCCTGGAACTGGCAAAGCCGCAACCCCATGGGCTACGATGGCTGAAAACGAAAAAACTGCCGGGAACCAATCATTCCCGGCAGTTTCTTTTCATAATGTGTAAAAAGCGTCATTGCAAAGTTAGCGCACATCGGTGTGGCAACTCCCCGTTCTTCCGGATTGTTGGATGAACGGGGGGATTGTACATCTAACCGGGAGATTGCCACAGCGGCTGCGCCGCTTCGCAATGACAGCGGGTCGTGGAATGGCAATCCCCCAAATGGTTCCACCCGGCCATTGTAGGGGGCGGCGCCAACGGTACAACATCGAACATTGTACAAACGGGCCGATTGAGGCACATCGGCCCGGATAAAGATTGCTTCAAAACAATTCGCTGTCAAACGCCCAGCAGCACTTTGGCGAACACGAAATATACCAGCAGACTCAGCGCATCTACAATGGTGGTGATAAAGGGGCTTGCCATCACCGCCGGGTCGAAGCCCAGCTTCTTGGCCAGCATGGGCAGCATGCAGCCCACCAGCTTGGCAATAACCACGGTCACCGCCAGCGTCAGGCACACAGCACCGTTCACCCACAGATTGATGCTGGTATTGCCCATGAGGAGCCTGTCCACCAGCAGAATTTTCAGGAAACAAACCGCCGCCAGCGTCACCGCGCACAGCACGGCGGTGCGGATCTCCTTCCAGATCACCTGCGCCAAATTGCGAAATTCCAGTTCCCCCAGACTCATGGCACGGATGACCATTACAGAGGACTGGGAGCCGCAGTTACCGCCGGTATCCATCAGCATGGGAATAAAGGCCGTCAGCACCGGCAGCGTCCCCAGCGCATCCTCAAAAGAGGTGATGATCAGCCCCGTAAAGGTAGCCGACACCATCAGCAGCATCAGCCACGGGATCCGGTGGTGGAACAGATCCAACGGCGTATTTTTCAGGTAAGTCTTTTCCGAAGGGGTCATGGCGGCCATGATTTCCATGTCCGCGGTGGCCTCTTCCTCCATGACATCCATCGCGTCATCGAAGGTGACGATGCCCACCATACGGTTTTCCCCGTCCACCACCGGCAGGGCGAGGAAATTGTACTTGCTGAACATCATGGCCACTTCTTCCTGATCCGTGTGGGTGGTGACGGAGATCAGGTTGGTTAACATAATATCCTTGATTGCCACATCGTCATCCTCTGCCAACAGCAGATCCTTCACCGTGACCAGACCGATCAGGGTTCTGTCTACGGTGACATAGCAGGTATAGATGGTCTCTTTATCCACGCCCTGCCGGCGGATGCGCAAAATCGCCTCTCCCACCGTCATATCCGGGCGGAGGGGACATATTCCGTGGTCATCATGGCCCCGGCGGAATACTCCGGGTAGCGCAAAATCTGATTGATGGAGGTGCGCATTTCCGGATCCGCGTTTTTCAGGATCCGCATGACCACATTGGCCGGCATTTCCTCTACCAGATCCGCCGCGTCATCCACATACAGCTCATCCAGCACTTCCTTCAGCTCATTGTCCGAGAAGCCCCGGATCAGCAGCTCCTGCGCGTCCGGCTCCATTTCCACAAAGGTCTCCGCCGCCTGTTCCTTGGGCAGCAGGCGGAAGAGGATGGGAATCTGCTTTTCCTCCAGTCCGTCAAACAGGGCGGCCACATCCGCCGGGTTCATGGTGGAAAGGATGTCCCGCAAGGTCGCGTACTTTTTGTCCTCCAGCATGGTCAGGAGGGCCTTTTCTACAATTTCAAACCGTTCTGCCATTTCTTATCCTCCCTATTTTTCAATATGGAGCGAAAACGGCGCAGCCCACCATGGACTGCTTTGCCCGTCTACTTCGCCCTGGTTGGCTACTGCCAGCGTCCATGGTATCCCCCCTTCAAATAGATGATAACGGTTCTTTCTTATTTTAGCGCGCCGGGGTTCCCTTGTCAATCAAATTCTGCCCGCTTGTCAGGAAATAAAAACCGTGCTATAATGCAGGAAATGAACGGGAGGCGGTTATATGGAACGGGATCATCAGGCAGCACAGCTGTTTTTGCAGGGCTACAACTGCGCACAGGCGGTGTGCATCGCATTTCACGATCTGACGGGCCTGACTGCGGAACAGGCAGCAAAAATGGCATCGGCCTTCGGCGGTGGCATGGGCCGGATGCGGGAGGTCTGCGGCGCAGTGACGGGGATGTATCTGGTGCTGAGCCAGCTCTACGGCTATGACAAGCCCGATGACACAGCCAAGCGGGCGCTCTATGCCGATGTGCAGGCACTGGCAGCGGATTTCCGGGCTCAGGCCGGGAGCATCGTCTGTCGGGAAATACTGAAAAATCCCCCATCCGACCCAAATCCCACCCCCCGCACGGCGGAATACTACAAAAAGCGCCCCTGCGCCCGAATGATCATGCTGGCCACCCAGCTGCTGGAATCCTATATGGAAGACCACCCCCTGCCGTAAGAGAAAATCCGTGGCGGCAATTCTCCTGTTAGATGTACAATTCCCCCGTTCTTCCGACAGTCCGAAAGAACGGGGGATTGCCACGCCATTGTGCGCGCTGGTTCGCAATGACATGCCAGTTTTTGTGTCCCTTTCGTAGGGGCCGGGTGAAACATTTGGGTTTCCAATGCTCTCCGATACCATATGTCCCATAAAAGAGAAATAGCCCTTGACTGCTCACCGTTCCGGTGGATTCAGCCAAGGGCTATTTCTCTGAACTCTTGGTATCTAACATCATTGGTTAACCTCTCTTTCTGCGGATTCTGCTCCGGCTTCCGTGCGCACCCGATTCGACCTGCTTCTCTGCGCTCTAAGTGAGCTACCCATATTCTTCCGATGTGTCCTGCGGGATCCGGGCAGTGGAGTGTGGCTCCGTGTCTGATTTTCCGGCGGCGGCCTTGGCTTGCAATCGACTCTCAGATTTTACGAAAATGTTTTATGTTACAAATACTTCCGTTCTACCATTTACACGTTTACAAAAATGACTGATTTTTGATGTTTCTGTTTATGTTGATTTCTCGCCGGATCGTCTGGAGCCTCGGATTTACCTGTACATTGGTATCACCCTTTCTGGCTATAATATAGCACAAGTTTTACCGTTTTGCAATATGGGATTTTGTATAAAGTGACAGTTCTGTTTTTATACAAACCAGAGAAAAGGGCGAAACGCAGCTATTTCCTCATTGACGAATCAGTACCGCTATGATAAAATAGTTTTGTTGAGCGGCTCTTTCGGGCCGCATTATTGCGAAAGGCGGTCTTTGATCATGCAAGCCAATTCCGTTGACAAAAATTCCCCCGAATACCTGCAAAACAAGCTCAGCAGTGCTGCGGCACTTATTTCGCAATGACACTTCTATCGGCCAGACCTGTTTGCGTGCCGGTTTACAATGATCAACAAAGCAAAGCACCGGATCGGTTTGGATCCGGTGCTTTTGGTTTTATCCCAGATAGATGGCCTTGCAGGCGAGGTATGTCTCGTAGCAGTCCAGCTTGGAGACCAGCTCCGCAGGGGCGTGCATGTTCAGCACCGGCACACCGGCATCCACGGTGGGGATGTTGCGGTTGGCCATGTAGGCTGCCACGGTACCGCCGCCGCCCTGATCGACCTTGCCCAGGGTGGCGATCTGCCAGATGACACCGGCCCGATCCAGCGTGGTACGGACATGGCCCATGACCTCGGCGGAGGCATCGGAGGCGCCGCTCTTTCCGCCCCGGCCGGTATACTTGCAGATGGAAACACCGTAGTTCAGGGCAGAATTGTTGCGCCGGTCGCAGGTCTCGGCAAAGTTGGGGTCATAGGCATTGGACACATCGGCGCTGAGGCAGAAGCTGTTGTAGAAGCAATCCTCCAGCCGGACACCCTGTGCCTGGCACAGCCCGCCCATGAAATGCTCGAAATAGTGGCTCTGCATACCGGAGATGCCAACGGAACCGATTTCTTCCTTGTCCGCCAGGATGCACACGGCGGTCTTTTCCGGGGTGCCGATGTTCCACAGGGCTTCCAGTTCGGCATAGGCGCACACCCGGTCATCATGGCCGTAGGCGCTGATGAGGCTGCGGTCAAAGCCCACCTCCCGGCAGCGGCCAGCGGGGACAATAGTCAGCTCCGCGGAGAGGAAATCCTCCTCCACGATGCCGTACTTTTCGTTGAGCCACTGCAGCACATGCAGCTTGACCAGATCGCCGCCCTCGCCCTCCAGCGGTTCGGTGCCGAGGATCACATTCAGCTGCTCGCCGGCGATCACCTTCCCGGCGGTTTTCTGCATCTGATCGGCGGATAGGTGAATCAGCAGATCGGAAACCATCAGCACCGGATCGCTGTCATCCTCGCCCAATGTGACGGTCAAAAGGGTGCCGTCCTTGCGGTAAATGACACCGTGCAGCGCCAGCGGAATGGTGACCCACTGGTATTTCTTGATCCCGCCGTAATAATTGGTCTTGAAATAGGCAATCTCGGAGTCCTCATACAGGGGATTGGGCTTCAGATCCATCCGGGAGCTGTCCACATGGGCGGCGCAGATGTTGGCGCCATCCCTCAGAGAACGGGTGCCGATCACTGCCAGCGCGATGGCTTTATCCCGGTTGTTATAGTAGATCTTATCCCCGGGCTGTACGGACATGCCGGGTGCAAAGGGCCGGAAGCCACGCTTTTCCGCCTCCGCAATGGCCCAGGCCGTTGCCTCACGCTCGGTTTTACAGGCATCCATGAAGGCCATATAGGACGCGCAGTACGCCTCCATTTCCCCACGCTGGGCCTGATCCAGCCGGGCATAGCCGTTTTTGGGGGTGTTGAGCAGTTTCTCCCGCAGTTCATCCGTTGTCATGATCATGATCTCCTTCCGGTTTTTTCTCTATTATAGCGCAGCTTTCCAAAAATGCAAGACATTTTGTTGCGAACGCATCCATTGTGCCGTCATTGACCAGCACCGCATCACAGTGCCGGCGGAACCAGTCCTCCGGCGGCTGGGCGGCGATTCTGCGGCGAGCGTAGTCCTCCGAAATGCCCTCCCGGGCCATGAGCCGCTCCACCCGATCTTCCACCGGCGCGGTGACGGCCACCGTCCGGTCGCAAAGCTCCGCCAGCCCCCCTTCAAACAGGGCGATGGCATCAATGGCCGCCAGCGCCGGCTTCGGCTCCAGCCGCCGCAGCACCTCTGCCTTCACTGCACCGTGGGTAATACGGTTGAGAGCCCGCAGGGCATTTTCATCGGAAAATACGATACTGCCCAGCTTCTTCCGGTTCAGTTTGCCACCCTCCACCGTGCCGGGAAAGCGGGTCTCGATGGCCCGCAGCAGATCATCGGAGCGCTCCAGCTGCTGATGATAGATCGCGTCGCAATCCAGCACCAGACCGCCCCACTCTCCGATCATGGACAAAAGGGTGGTCTTTCCGCTACCGCTGCCGCCGGTAATTCCAAGGATCATACCTCTTCCTCCGCCCGGACAACATGGAAGCCCGCCGCCTTTTTCAGCCGGTTCTGCACGGCATAGGCCACGCCGCCCCCCTCCGGGCAGCGGGCAAAGACGGTGCCGATGGCAGGATCGTCCAGCTGCCGCAGCGCCGCAAACAGCCCGGCGGACAGCGACTCCACCTGTTCCTCTCGGCCATAGGCCAGCGGGGCGCAACCTTCATACAGGGGCAGCTCCTCTTCAAAGCACAGCACCCGGTTCCCGGGGGCAAAATGGCGTCGGATATAGGCGGCTGCCTGCTCCCGGCTGCCGGAGACGATCACCACCTGACAATCCGGAGCATAGTGGCGGTATTTCATGCCGGGGGCCTTGACCACCGCATCCTGATCGATGCGGGCGGTTACAGCCCTGTCCACCACCAGATCGCCCAGTGTTTCCAGCAGCTGCTCCGGTGTAATGCCGCCGGGACGCAGCAGCCGGGGGCGACTGTCCGTCAGATCCACAATGGTGGACTCCACCCCCACCCGGCAGGGCCCGCCGTCAACCACTGCCGCAATGCGCCCGTCATGATCATGGAGTACATGCTGCGCCGTGGTCGTGGAGGGTTTGCCGGACAGGTTGGCCGAAGGCGCGGCAATGGGTACACCGGCCAGCCGAATGATCTGCCGGGTCACGAGGCAGTCCGGGCAGCGGATGCCCACGGTATCCAGCCCGGCCGTAGTGCGCCGGGGCACCAGATCTCTGGCTGGCAAAATCATGGTCAGGGGCCCCGGCCAGAATTTTTCCGCCAGCACATAGGCCACCGGGGGGATATCATGACAGAAGCGCTCCATTTCCCGCGCCTGACTGATATGCAGGATCAAAGGGTTATCCTGCGGGCGGCCCTTGGCCTCAAAAATCTTCGCCACGGCCCGCTCATCCAGCCCGTTGGCTCCGAGGCCATAAACCGTCTCCGTGGGGAGCGCCACAAGATCGCCGTTTTGGATGATGGTGGCAGCGATTTCCGGTGTTTCCTGTGCCTCGGCGGGAAGCAGTAAGGTTTTCATTGCGATCCCTCCTTCAGGTAAAAAAGTTGACAGTTGACAGCGGACAGCTGACAGTGTGCAAACCGTCAAGTGTCAATTGTCAACTGTCAACTCCCACCGGGCAGACACGGCTGTGCCTGCCCGGTGAAATTTTGAAGTGTCAGACTGTGGGCTGGTTGGCAGCCTCGATGATCTTCACAAACTTCTCCGGCACCAGAGACGCGCCACCGATCAGACCGCCGTCGATATCCGGCTGGGCCAGCAGCTCATAGGCGTTCTTATCGTTCATGGAACCGCCGTAGAGGATGGAGATGGCCCGGGCATTCTTGGAGGAGTAGAGCTTGCGCACCACGCTGCGGATCATTTCGCAGACCTCTTCCGCCTGCTCCGGAGTAGCGGTCAAGCCGGTACCGATGGCCCAGATGGGCTCATAGGCGATGATGACCTTGCGGATCTTATCCTCCGGCACACCGGCCAGACCCAGCTTGATCTGCATGGTGATATGCTCGGCGGTGATACCGGCTTCCCGCTGGGCCAGCGTCTCGCCGCAGCACATGATGGGAATCAGGCCGGCTTCCAGCGCGGCCAGCACCTTGGCATTGACATCGGCATCGGTCTCGCCGTACATCTCCCGGCGCTCGGAATGGCCGATGATGACATACTTGCAGCCGGCATCCACCAGCATATTGGTGGCAATCTCGCCGGTGTAGGCACCGCTGGCCTTGGCATTGCAGTTCTCGGCGCCGATGCCCACGCGGGTCTCCCGCATGGCACGCACGGCGGCAGGGATGCACACGGCCGGCACGCACAGGGCGATATCGCACCAGCGGCCCTTGGGCAGAATGTTCTTCAGCTGAGCCATAAACTCCTTGGTCTCGGAGGGGGTTTTGTTCATCTTCCAGTTACCGGCGATCACAGTCTTGCGGTATTTTCTGTTCATGGTTGTATCTCCTTCATATATCACATCGTGGAAACGATGAGTTTTTACAAAATCATGGACGGTGCCCCGGCGCGGGGCCGGGGCACCCATTGCATCGGTGAGAAAGCTTACTTATCCTGCAGGCAGGCAATACCGGGCAGCTCCAGGCCCTCCAGGAATTCCAGGGAGGCACCGCCACCGGTGGAAATGTGGGTGATCTTGTCTGCGAAGCCCAGCTGTTCGCAGGCAGCCGCGCTGTCGCCGCCGCCAACGATGGTCACGGCATTGGAGTCTGCCAGCGCCTGTGCCACGGCAATGGTGCCACGGGCAAGGGTGGGATTTTCAAACACGCCCATGGGGCCGTTCCAAACCACGGTCTTGGCATTGCTGACAGCGGCTGCGAACTCGGCGCAGGCACGGGGGCCGATGTCCAGACCCATCTGGTCAGCGGGGATTTCGGTGCAGGGAACATAGGAAACCTCGATCTCGGCATCGATGGGGCTGGGGAAAGCGGGGGCCACGGCGGTGTCCACCGGCAGCAGCAGCTTGACACCACGGCTCTCGGCCTTGGCCATCATATCCCGGCAGTAGTCCAGTTTCTCTTCGTCCACCAGAGACTTGCCCACGGTGTAGCCCTGGGCAGCCAGGAAGGTATAGGCCATGCCACCGCCGATGATCAGGGTATCCACCTTTTCCAGCAGATTGTTGATCACGTTGAGCTTATCGGAGACCTTGGCACCGCCCAGAATGGCCACGAAGGGCCGCTCGGGATTGGCCAGTGCCTTGCCCATGATGGAAACTTCCTTCTCCACCAGGAAACCGCACACGGCGGGCAGATAATCGGCCACACCGGCGGTGGAGGAATGGGCACGGTGCGCCGTGCCGAAAGCATCGTTGACGAAAATATCCGCCAGATCCGCCAGCGCCTTGCTCAGCTCGGGATCGTTCTTGGTCTCGCCCTTGATGTAGCGGGTGTTTTCCAGCAGCATCACATCGCCGTCCTTCAGAGCGGCGGCCTTGGCGCGGGAATCCTCCCCGGCCACATCGCCGGCCATGATGACCTCCTTGCCCAGCAGCTCGGAGATCCGCTGCGCCACGACCTTCAGGCTCAGCTCCGGCTTCCACTCACCCTTGGGCTTGCCCATGTGAGAGCAGAGGATCACCCGGGCGCCGTGCTCCACCAGATATTCGATGGTAGGCATGGCGGCCACAATCCGCTTGTCGGAAGTGATCTTTCCTTCCTTGGTCGGCACATTGAAATCGCAGCGGCATAGCACACGCTTACCGGCCACATCAATGTCCCGAATAGACTTCTTGTTGTAATTCATGGTACATTCCTCCATATTTTCGGCAATTACTGCCGCATTTTACCGTAATCGCACAGCCCGGGAAACTCCAGCTGCCGCAGCGCCTCGAACACGGTCACCGCCACGGCATTGCTCAGGTTCAGACTTCTGGCCTCCTGCCGCATGGGGATTCGGACGCAACTGTCCCGATGCTCCTGCAAAAAGGACTCCGGCAGGCCTCTTGTCTCCCTGCCGAAGAACAGGTAATCCCCGTCCCGGTAGGTGGCCTGGGTGTAGCTGCGGGGGGCTTTTGTGGACAGGCACCACATCCGGCGCACATCGTTGCGGCGGAAAAAGTCATCCAGATCCGCATAGTCCAGAACCTCCACCAGATGCCAGTAATCCAGCCCGGCCCGGCGCACGGCTTTCTCCGAAATGTCGAACCCCAGCGGCCGGATTAGATGCAGACAGCACCCGGTGGCCGCGCAGGTGCGGGCGATGTTGCCGCAGTTTTGTGGGATCTCCGGCTCCACCAGCACAATATTCAACACAGCGTTCACCTCATCCCGGAAGCAGGGGCCACTGCCCCGGCGTTTGCCACCCTATTGTATGTCAAACCGCGGAGAAAATCAACCCAAAAAACGTTATTTTCCAACTTTATTCTGATAAAACAAATGGCAAAAGCTGAAAGCCCGGTAAATTTGTGAAAAATGCAGAAAAACGCCTGCCGCAGCGGATTATTTCTGCGGCAGGCAGGTGGTTCCAGCGGAAAAATCGGAATTTTTCCGGCACTTTTTGCTGAGTTCCGGGCGTGTCAGCGCTCGTAGATGCCAGTGATCTCCGTCGGCCCCTCCAGCAGCAGGGAGGTGACCACCCCGTTTTCCCCGGACACAGTCACGGACAGTGTGCCGCCCCGGTTCTGGGCCGTTAGAAATCCGCCGGGGAGCTTTCCTGCCGCCCACAGCGCGGCAGCGGTGGAGCCGGTGCCGGTGCCGCAGGCCAGTGTGTAATCCTCCACCCCGCGCTCAAAGGTCAGAATGCGGATGGTGGTATCGTCCAGCCATGTGTAGAGGTTTGCATTGGCCCCCTTGGGGAAGGCTTTGTCCCAGCGAAGTGTCTTCGCCTGTTCCCACAGCCGGGGAGCATCCTCCCACGTCAGGCCGGGCACCTCCATCACCGCATGGGGCACACCGGGATTGCCCAGCTCCACATAGGCGACGTTTTCCTTCCGGTGCAGATCCAGCACCCCGGGGTTGTTCAGCTTCACCTGATAGATGCTTTCGCTGAGTCGTCTGCCCGGCACAAGACCCGCATCGGTCTGTACCACCATCTCCGGCCCGGCAATGCCCTGCTCATAGGCAAACCGGCAGATGCAGCGGGCCCCGTTGCCGCACATCTCTCCCCGGGTGCCGTCGGAATTGTAAAAATGCAGGCGAAAATCCGCCGTATCGGAATGATCCACCGCCATGAACCCATCCGCGCCGGTGATGGCGCACAGCTCCACCGCCAGCTTCTCAAAATCCAGCGTCAGGCCCCGGGCATCGATGACCATAAAATCATTGCCCGCGCCGTTCATATACCATACTTTCATATTATGCTCCTTCCCTGCGGCTTTGCAGCAGCTGCTCCATGTTATAAAGTCCCGGGCCCTTCCCGGCCATAAAACGGGCGGCCTCCACGGCCCCCTCCGCCAGCATCCGGCGATCCACCGCCTCGTGGCGCATGGTCAGGCACTGGCTGCCGGTGTGGATATGGATCTCATGTACCCCCACAACGCTTCCCATGCGCAGGGAGGAAATGCCGATCTCATCCTTCTCCCGGCGACCCTCTCCGGCCCGGCCGCAGTGGGTCACTGCCCGGGGCCGCACCCGGCGGATGGCTTCAAAGAGCATCAGCGCCGTACCGCTGGGAGCATCGACCTTGCGGTTGTGGTGAATTTCCACGATTTCAATATCCGCCTCCGGGAACGCGGCGGCGGCCTCCGCCGCCAGACGGCACAGCACCGCAATGCCAAGGCTCATATTGCCGGAGCAGAAGACGGGGATCGACTTCGCCGCGTCCAGAATCAGTTGTTTTTCCTGCGGTGTGTGACCCGTGGTGCCGATCACAGCCGCGCAGCCATGCGCCGCTGCGTAAGAAAGCACCTGCTCCACCGCCGTGTGGTGGGAAAAATCGATAACGATATCCGCCCCCACATCTCCCAGTCCGGCAGCGTCCCGGGCGACACCGTCCTGCCCATCCAGACTGACACGGCCCACCACTTCGCTGCCCAGAATGCCGCCGATTAGACGGCCCATGGCACCATTGGCGCCCCAAAGCACCGCTCTCATACCGCCACTCCCAGAAGCCGCATCTGATGCAGCAGCTGCTGCCGCTTTTCCGGATCCATCGGTGTCAGCGGCAGGCGGGGCGTTTCCGTTCCATAGCCCATGGCCGCCATGGCCGCCCGGGCAGGGATGGGATTTACCTCGCTGAACAGGCAGTCGATCAGGGGCAGCAGGCGGCATTGCAGCGCCGCCGCGGCCGCATAATCTCCCGCCACGCAGGCATCGGTCATCCGTGTCGCCAGCCCGGGCACCACATTGCTCAGCACGCTGATGGTGCCCGCGCCGCCCATGGCCATCATGGGCACCGTCAGGGCATCCTCGCCGGAATAGACATCGATCCGGTCGCCGCACAGATGCATGATCTGCACCATCTGGGCCATATTGCCGGAGGCTTCCTTCACCGCCACAATATTCGGATGCTCCGCCAGGGCCGCCACCGTCTGGGGCAGCAGGTTGCAGCCGGTGCGCCCCGGCACATTATAGAGGATCAGTGGCACCGTGGCCGCATCGGCCAGAGCCGTAAAATGGCTGATCAGGCCGCTCTGGGTTGCCTTGTTATAATAAGGTGTCACAGCCAGCAGGGCATCCGCCCCCGCGACGCAGGCGTTTTTCACATTTTCGATAGCGTGGGCGGTGCTGTTGGAACCGACACCGGCGATCACAGGCACCCGCCCGGCCACCCGCTCCACGGTAAAGCGGATCACGGCCTGCTGCTCCCACGGCTCCAGTGTGGCGCTCTCGCCGGTGGTTCCCACGGAAACCAGGGCGTTGATTCCATTGTCCAGCTGGAAATCGATCAGGCGGCCCAGCGCCTCCTCATCTGCCCTCAGCGCTTCATCCATGGGGGTGATCAGCGCCGTGGCCATACCGGTAAAAATTCTTTTTTTCATGTGTATCCTCCTGTCAGACGGAAAAACGGTTAAAATAGTCGTACAGCGGCAGCAGCCGGGTCAGATCCTCCCGCACCCGCCGGGCCAGCTCCGGGCCGAATGTAGCGGGGCTGAAATCCTCGTGGGCAATGCATTCGATGCGATCCTTCCACAGATAAAAGCGCTCCAGCGATGGCTGCGGACATGGGGCGGGATGGATGTAGCGCGCCGCTGTGACCGGCCGCCCCACCGCCTGCTCCACCCCATCGATCATGGAAATAAAACCGGCCGGCTCTGCCGCGATCTGCGATCGGAACTGCTTCATCACCGCCGGGCGGGGATGCCAGAGGGTGAAGCCATAGTCGATGCCGTCCGGGTCGATTTGGAAAAACAGGCAGGGATTTTCCGCCCACCACTGCACATCCCGCCGGATGCAGATCCAGAGGCTCTCCTTGTACGGCAGGGGGTGATGCAGCCGGGCATCCCGGTAAATGCGGCTGACCTTGAGAATATCCCCCGGCCGCTCCAGAAAGGGTGCAAACAGCTCCGCGCCCAGCGCCTTGGTCGGCTCATAGAGATAGCGGACATACGCCTGCTTGTTCGCCTGAAACCACTCCCGGTTATTATTCATCCGGATGCCCCAGAGAAAATCCACGGTTTCCGGACTGTAGCCTTCAAACATGTTCTCTCACCTCGTGATATCTATATCTATCAGTGTGTCAAAAAAGCACCGTCCCTTGGCTCCCCTGCGGGGGAGCTGGCCGAAATCTTTGATTTCGGCCAGAGAGGGCAAAAATCCGCCCTCTCCGTCACAGCATTCACCGGCGCAAAAAGACATTTTTTGACAGCCTCATCTATATCATATCCTTTTTTTCGCGGAAAAGCAACCGGAAAATCCGCCGCCGTCCCACGTTTTCTCTTTGAAATGGATTTGTTCAAAAATAATTTATAATTCTGCCTATTGACATTTTTGGCACTCGGTGCTATAGTGTGCTTAGCACTCAGGTAGTTCGAGTGCTAAGTCTGAAAGTGAGGATCCCACATGGAACTGACCGAACGGAAAAAGAAGGTTCTGCGCAGCATCGTAGACCTGTATATCCGAACCGCAGAGCCAGTGGGCTCCAAGGCCATTGCGGAAATGCCGGACATGAATTATTCATCCGCCACCATCCGCAGCGAAATGGCCGATCTGACCACCATGGGCTATCTGGAGCAGCCCCATACCAGTGCCGGGCGTGTCCCCTCCGCGGCGGGCTACCGGCTGTATGTGGATGAGCTGATGGCCGATTACCGCCTGAGCATGGACGAAGCCAATTCCATCCACACCGCCATTGAGGAAAAGATGCAGCAGGTGGATAAAATGGTGGAAAAGGTCGCCAAGCTGGTATCGCAGGCCACCAACCTGCCCGCCATCTCCATGGCCGCCCACACAGACGGTGTCACCATTTCCCGGTTCGACCTGATTTTGACCGGCCCGGGCAGCGTCATCGCCGTGATGATGCTTTCCAGCAGCGATGTGGTCAACAAACTGATCCGCCTCCCCGTTCCCGTAGAGCAGAGTGAGCTGACCACCCTGTGTGCCGTGCTCAATGCCACCATGACCGGTCTTGCGGCGGAACATCTGACCGGAGAGCTGATGGAGCGGGTACTTCGCACCGCCGGGGCCGCCGCGCCGCTGGTGCCGGTGATCGTGGATTTTGCCACGGAAACCCTGCACCGCCACAACAGCACGAACATGGCTGTCGCGGGGCAGATGCGGCTGCTGGATCAGCCGGAATACCGGGACATCGACCGGGCGCAGCGGATACTGACCTCGCTGGACGAGGAAAGCCTGAGCAATCTGCCCGCCGTGATGAAAAACGAGAACGGCACGAAGGTTCTGGTCGGGCCGGAGCATGTGGCACAGGAGCTGAAGGACACCTCCGTGGTCATGACGAAATTCGACATTGGCGACGGCATGCAGGGCATGATTGGTGTGGTCGGCCCCACCCGGATGGACTACGCCCAGATCACCGCGCGGCTGAGCTGCTTCGCGGAAAATCTGAGCAGAATGTTCTCCAAGCCGGAGCAGCCCCAGCTGCCGGATCCGCAAACAGATGAACAACCGGGCCAATAGGGCCGGATACAGAGCAGGAGGATAAAACGTGGCAAAAAAGGAAAAACAGGAACAGCAGCCCGAGGAAGAGGTTCTGGAGCCCACCGCCGAGGAAACCCCGGCCGAAGCACCGGCCCCCGATCCGTGGGAGGAAAAATATAACGCCGAGCATGACAGCTTTCTGCGTCTGGCTGCGGAATTTGACAATTTCCGCAAGCGCACGGCAAAGGAAAAGGATGCGTCCTACGGCAACGGCAAAGCCGATGCCATTGCGAAAATGCTCCCCATTTATGACAATCTTGATCGCGCCCTGAACCAGCCGACGCAGGATGAAGCCTACAAAAAGGGCGTGGAGCTGACCATGAACGAGCTGATGAAGATCTTCACCGGTCTGGGCGTGGAGGTATTCGGTGCCGTGGGCGACAGCTTCGACCCGGCCCTGCACAATGCCATCATGCACAATGAGGATGATGCTTTCGGAGAAAATACCATTTCCATGGTATTCCAGAAGGGCTTCCGGATGGGTGAGAAAATCGTCCGCTTCGCCATGGTGCAGGTAGCAAACTGAAAACACCGGTAAACAAGTATCTATTTAACCTTTATCATACAGGAGGAAAAAATTATGTCTAAGATTATTGGTATCGATCTGGGAACCACCAATTCCTGTGTCGCCGTTCTGGAAGGCGGCGAACCCGTTGTGATCGCCAACGCCGAGGGCGGTCGTACCACACCTTCCGTCGTGGCCTTCTCCAAGACCGGCGAGCGGATGATCGGTCAGGTCGCCAAGCGGCAGGCCGTCACCAATGCCGACCGCACCGTCGCTTCCATCAAGCGCCACATGGGTGAAAACTACCATGTCGCCATCGACGGCAAGAACTACACCCCCCAGGAGATCTCCGCCATGGTGCTCTCTAAGCTGAAGGCCGATGCCGAGGCTTATCTGGGTCAGACCGTGTCCGAAGCGGTCATCACTGTGCCCGCCTACTTCTCCGATGCCCAGCGGCAGGCCACCAAGGATGCCGGCAAGATCGCCGGTCTGGAGGTCAAGCGGATCATCAACGAGCCCACGGCCGCCGCGCTGGCCTACGGTCTGGACAAGGAGCAGGAGCAGAAGATCATGGTCTACGATCTGGGCGGCGGCACCTTCGATGTGTCCATCCTGGAGATCGGTGACGGCATCGTGGAAGTTCTGGCCACGGCCGGCGACACCCGCCTGGGCGGCGATGATTTCGACCAGCGGATCATGGACTATCTGGTCAACGAGTTTAAGAAGGCCGAGGGTATCGACCTCAAGAGCGACAAGATGGCCATGCAGCGGCTGAAGGAAGCTGCCGAGAAGGCCAAGATCGAGCTGTCCGGCATGACCTCCACCACCGTCAACCTGCCCTATATCACCGCCGATGCCACCGGCCCCAAGCACATGGATGTGACCCTGACCCGGGCCAAGTTCAATGAGCTGACCGCCGATCTGGTGGAGCGCACCATGAAGCCCGTCCGTCAGGCCATGTCCGATGCCGACCTGAAGGCCAGCGATTTGGACAAGGTGCTACTTGTGGGCGGCTCCACCCGAATCCCCGCCGTGCAGGAGGCCGTCAAGGGCATCACCGGCAAGGAAGGCTTCAAGGGCATCAACCCCGATGAGTGCGTGGCTGTGGGCGCTGCCATTCAGGGCGGCGTGCTGACCGGCGACGTCAAGGACGTTGTGCTGCTGGATGTCACCCCCCTGTCTCTGGGCATTGAGACCATGGGCGGCGTGTTCACCCGTCTGATCGACCGCAACACCACCATTCCCACCCGCAAGAGCCAGATCTTCTCCACGGCCGCTGACGGCCAGACCTCCGTTGAGGTGCATGTGCTGCAGGGCGAGCGTGAAATGGCTGCCTACAATAAGACGCTGGGCCGCTTCCAGCTGGGCGGCATCGCTCCCGCGCCCCGTGGTGTGCCGCAGATCGAAGTTACCTTCGATATCGACGCAAACGGTATCGTCAAGGTTTCCGCCAAGGATCTGGGCACCGGCAAGGAGGCCAACATCTCCATCACCGCTTCCACCAACCTCAGCCAGGAGGATATTGAGAAGGCCTTGAAGGAAGCTGAGCAGTACGCTGCCGAGGATAAGGCCAAGAAGGATGCCGTGGACACCCACAACGCCGCCGACCAGACCGTCTATCAGACCGAAAAGACGCTGGGCGAGCTGGGCGACAAGATCTCCGCTGACGAAAAGTCCTCCATCCAGACCGCCATTGACCATCTGAAGGAAGTCAACAAGGGCGAGGATATCGCCGCCATCAAGGCCGCTACCGAGGAAGTGCAGAAGGCATTCTACGCCGTGTCCGAAAAGCTGTACCAGCAGGCCGGCCCCCAGGGTCAGCCCGGCTGCGACAACAACTGCGGCAACTGCGGCGGTGACGATGGCGTCGTGGATGCCGACTACGAAACCGTTGACTAAGCTGTAAAGCCCAAAGGGGCGGCCATTCAGCCGCCCCTTTTCGGTGTATTACGGCTTCGCCGTCATTTTTTGAGGTGAAAATATGGCAGATAAACGTGATTATTATGAGGTGCTGGGTGTTGAGAAGAGTGCCAGCGCCGATGAAATAAAAAAAGCCTACCGCAAGGCGGCCATGAAATACCACCCCGACCGCAACCCCGGCGACAAAGCGGCGGAGGAAAAATTCAAGGAGCTGGGCGAGGCTTATGAAGTTCTGAGCAACGACGAAAAGCGCCAGCGCTACGATCAGTACGGCTTCGCCGGTGTGGATCCCAACTTTGGGGCCGGTCAGGGCGGTTACTCCGGCAGCGGCTTCGGCGGCTTTGGAGACTTCGGGGACATATTCGGTGATATTTTCGGCGGTGCTTTCAACGGCGGCAGCCGTTCCTCCGCCAATGCCGCCCGGCGGGGTGAAAACGTGGGAGCCCGGCTGGAGCTGAGCTTCGAGGAGGCCGCCTTCGGCTGTGAAAAGGAAGTCACCGCCGCCCGCATCGAAAACTGTGCCGCCTGCTCCGGCTCCGGCAGCGCCGATGGCGCGGTGGATACCTGCTCCACCTGCCGCGGCACCGGTCAGGTACGCACTACCCAGAACTTTATGGGTATGCAGATGCAGTCCACCGCCGTCTGTCCCCAGTGCGGCGGCAAGGGCAAAATCATCCGCACACCCTGCACCACCTGCCGTGGCAAGGGCAAGGTTCGCCGCAATGTCAAGATCCGGGTCAAAGTCCCCGCTGGTGTGGATGATGGGCAGTCCGTCCGCGTCCGTGGAGAGGGCTGTGTGGGCGCTAACGGCGGCCCCAGCGGCGATCTGCTGGTGGAAATCGCCATTCGCCGCCATCCCATTTTCCAGCGGGACGGGACGGAGGTCTACTGCGAGGTGCCGATCTCCTTTGCACAGGCTGCCCTGGGCGCTGAAATTCAGGTTCCCACCCTGGACGGCAAGGTCCCCTACACCATCCCCGAGGGCACCCAGACCGGGCGGGAATTCGTCCTCAACGATAAGGGTGTGCCCTACGTCAACAATCCCAGCCGCCGGGGCCGGCATCACTTCACCGTGGTGGTGGAGACGCCTACCCGCCTGACCCGGGAGCAGAAGGAGCTGCTGCGTCAGCTGGAAGGCTCCATGGAAAGTAAATCCAGCCCCAGACGCAAGAAATTTATCGACACGCTGAAGGATTTCTTTGACTGATATGGAGGAAAAATTTACTGCCCAGTGGCTGTCGCTGCGAGCGCAGGCGGTGAAGCTTGGGCTTCGGCTGCGGCCCATCCGCCCCGACAGTGCCATGCAGGAGGCCCACCGCTGCCTGAGTGGACACCGGCCCAGCGACGGCTTTGAAGCCCTCTTTTCCGTCGGGCACCCCCAGTGGACGCTGGAGGCGCTGGCCGTAGACCGGCGCTACACGGGTCTGTTCTCCGACGAGGAGGCCAACACTGCCCTGACACGGCTGCTGGAAATGGGATACCGGTTCTGATTTTTCCGGTTTTGCCCAGGTTTTCCCCGGAAAGTTTCCGATTTTGAAAAATTTCTCTTTACTTTTGGAGCAAGCTGTGATATGATGACCCAGCTGGCTGTGGCCAGTCTATATTTGTGCCCGCTGCTCGGTTTGGGGAACAACACCGACCCTTTTCCTGGCGCGAGGCGAATTCTAAAAAGGTGGTTTTTATCATGATCCAGAAGGAAAAGAAGACCCAGGTTATCCTGGACAACGCGACCCACGAAGGCGACACCGGTTCCCCCGAGGTTCAGGTTGCCATTCTCACCGCCCGTATCAACGAGCTGACCGATCATCTGCGCACCCACAAGCACGACAATCACTCCCGCCGTGGTCTGCTGATGATGGTTGGTAAGCGCCGCAAGATGCTGGACTATCTGGCGAAGAAGGACATCAACCGTTACCGTGCGCTGATCGCCAAGCTGGGTATCCGTAAGTAAGATGCAAAAGCGGCGATGGCATCCATCGCCGCTTTTTCTTACCGCCATCCCCTCTCCCCCGAGAGAACCCATCGTTTACAAACCGGGAGATCTTTAGCAGTTGAATGAACCTCCGGATTTCGGTGGCTGATTCAAGTGCTAAACCTCCCGAAAAACTGTGCCACTGCAGATCGGTTTCAGCCCCATTCCGGCTGCCCCGCCCGCAATGGCGAAACAAATTAAGGAGGTTTTATCCAATGATCACCCGTAAACAGTACCCCAACCATCATGTCTACGAGATGGAGATCGGCGGCCGTCCCTTCACCGTAGAGACCGGTAAAGTGGCCGAGCTTGCCAATGCCGAGTGCATCTGCCGCTACGGCGACACCGTGGTGCTGGTCACCTGCA
>CAZMBL010000017.1:0-26947 GCA_964564605.1 uncultured Oscillospiraceae bacterium | reverse complement strand
TATTATACCACACTTGGCGGTATTTGGCTCTATTTTTCTGTGCGGTATTGCCTTAGAAAAAACTCGGTTTTTCTATCGACGAAATCCATCTTCCATGGTATAATAATCTGACATTTCCATGAGAGGGGGCGAATACCATGCCCGAACAAGCGGAAAAGGTACCTTGTGGTATTGCCCTGCTGGCCCATGTGGATGCGGGGAAGACAACTCTTTGTGAGGCGCTGCTGTATCAAAACGGCGCGCTGCGGGAGCTGGGCCGGGTCGATCACGGGGACACCCATCTCGATACCCACGCGCTGGAGCGGCAGCGGGGCATTACCATTTTCTCCAGTCAGGCTCGGTTCTGCACGGACGGACGGCAGCTGACCCTGCTGGACACCCCCGGCCATGTGGATTTTTCCGCCGAAACGGAGCGGACGCTGCCGGTGGCGGACTGCGCGGTGCTGGTCATCAGCGCATCGGATGGGGTGCAGGCCCACACCCTGACCCTCTGGCGGCTGCTGGAGCGGTATCAGGTGCCCACCTTCCTGTTCATCAATAAAATGGATCTGCCGGATACGGATCGGGCGGCTCTTTTGCGCCAGCTGCGGGACAGGCTGGATCCCGGCTGCGCCGATTACAGCGGCGCGCTGGAGGATTTTTACGAGGCCGCCGCCCTCTGCCAGGAGGACGCACTGGAGCAGTATCTGCAATCCGGCGTGATCGGGGAGGCGCTGCTGCGGCAAATGATCGCCCGGCGCATACTGTTTCCCTGCTGCTTCGGCTCAGCCAGAATGCAGCAGGGTATCGATACCCTGACCCGGATGCTGACCCATCTGGCCCCGGTGCAAGCCATGCAGGAAGATTTCGGGGCGAGGGTCTACAAAATTTCCCGGGATCCCCAGGGCAACCGGCTGACATGGCTGAAGGTCACCGGCGGCAGCCTGCGGGTGCGCCAGAGCCTGCACACCGGGCAACGGGAGGAAAAAGTGCAGGTCATCCGCCTGTACACCGGCGAGCGCTTCACCACCGCCGAGCAGGTGCCCTGTGGAACCCTGTGCGCCGTGACCGGGCTGAGTGACACATGGGCCGGGCAGGGGTTAGGCTGCGCCGCCGGTGCGCCGAAGCCGCTGCTGCAGCCGGTCATGAGCTGCCGGATCGTCCCCGACCGGGAGCCGGTGCTGGCCCTGCCGCTGCTGCGGCAGCTGGAAGAGGAGGATCCCCAGCTGCGCCTTCTGTGGGACGGGGAAACCGGGCAGATCTCCGCACAGGTCATGGGCAAGGTGCAGCTGGAAGTGCTGTGCCAGCTGGTGCGGCAGCGGTTTTCCATGGAGATCACCTTCTCCCAGCCCCGCATCTGCTATCAGGAGACCATTGAAAATACGGTGGAGGGCGTCGGCCACTATGAGCCGCTGCGCCATTATGCCGAGGTTCACATTCTGCTGGAGCCCCTGCCCCGGGGCAGCGGCATCCGGCTCGAGAGTACCTGCTCCGGTGATGTGCTGGAACCGGTGTGGCAAAAGCTGATTTTGACCCACATGGGGGAAAAGCAGCACCGGGGGGTGCTGACCGGCGCGCCCATCACGGATATGAAGCTGACGCTGGTGGCCGGGCGGGCCCATCTCAAGCATACCGAGGGCGGCGACATGCGGCAGGCCACCTACCGGGCCATCCGGCAGGGGCTGATGCAGGCCAAATCCCGGCTTTTAGAGCCGTGGTACGATTTCTGCCTGTCGGTTCCGGCGGATCGGATCGGCCGTGCCATCACAGATATCCGGGCCATGTCCGGCGAGTTTGACAATCCCCGGACAGAAGGGGATGTGTCAGTGCTGACGGGACTGGTTCCGGCCGCGCAGGTGGGGGATTATGCCCAGACTGTGGCGGCCTACACCCGGGGCCGGGGGCAGCTGCAGCTGTCGCTGCACGGCTATCTTCCCTGCCACAACGAGCAGGAGGTAGTGCGTCAGGCGGCCTATGACCCCGAAGCGGACACCCAGGACTCACCCGGATCCATTTTCTGCGCCCATGGTGCGGGATTTTATGTGCCATGGGACAAGGTTCGGGATTATATGCATCTGGAAAGCTGCCTCCGGCCGGAAAAGCCTCAGCTGCTGCTGCGAAATCTCAGCGTGGAGGACAAGGAGCTGGAGGCCATCATGGAGCGGGAATTCGGCCCCATCCGGCGGCCCCAGTACGGCGCGAGCAGTGCCCCGGCCACAGAGCAGCTGCCTATCCGGCCTCCCAGTCCGCAGTTCCTGATCGTGGACGGATATAATATGATTTTTGCCCGGGAGGAGCTGGCGCAGCTGGCCCGCGCGGATCTGGAAGCCGCCCGGCGGCAGCTGTGTGACCGGCTCAGCAGCTATGCGGCCTATCGTGATTGCCGGCTTGTGGTGGTATTTGACGGCTACCGGGTGCGGGGAAATCCCGGCGAAAAGCAGGAATATGCCGGTATCCGGGTGGTATTCACCCGGGAAAACGAAACGGCGGACGCCTATATCGAGTCGCTGGCGGCCCAGATCGGGCCAAACTTCCGGGTGCGCATTGCCACATCGGACGCGCTGGTGCAGCTGGCCGGTCTGCGAAGCGGCCAGCTCCGCTGCTCCGCCCGGGAACTGTGGAACCAGCTGGACGAAACCCAGCAAACCCTGCGCACGGAATTTCAGCAAAGCTGACCCGCTGCCTCAAACAGAAGTACACCCCAAGTATTTCATCCGAAAAGGAATGGCAAATTGCAATAGTTTTGACAAGCGACGACCCTTATAGGGCGATTTGTTCTTCCTGTCAAAAAACTTTCCAACCAGGAAACACTAAGCATTTGTAATTTGCGTCTTGCGCTGCTTACCGTTTGGGGAGTGTTCTGCCGCAGCGCTGCCAGACAGCACCTTCAACCTGCGCATGGATAAAGCATCCGATACTACACTCGCGCTGTCCATTGTAGGAAACAGCAGGTACACCGCTGGCGCCACTGTAGAGCTTTCTGGTGGCATTATGAGCCGCATCAGCTATGCAGGCCTACTAACCAAGCGATCAACCGTTCGTTTTACCGATTTTCGCATTGGCAACACCAGCATTATGTGGGATTACTCAATTCTTGCAAAAGAAGCTATCGATAATCTTATGAAAAACTTTCTGGATTCGGAAAACAACCGGTTGAAACCTGTTCGAAATGGCTTTGTGAATAGAGCCGTCACCAACACCGGCAAAATCGTCACGGTTACGGATGCGGGAGAAGTCTGGGAAAGCACGGTTATGCTTATGGCCCTTGACACCTATGCGCAAACGCTGGATCTCGATTCTGAGGAGTACCGAAATTCGGCTCACATCATTGTCAACACTATTGATATGCTACTGGATCAATATCCCGAAGAACAGATCACGCAGGCGGCCATAGCGCCCAATTATGCCATGGATGATACGGGCTGGACCACCATGTGTCTGCTGCTTGGATATCACTACAACCGGGGGCACTGCAAATCCGGATCAATTCATGGATCGCCGCCCATGTTTTCCGCAAAGTCCAGCCCGATTATCCCCCGACATTGTAGAGGATGATACTAATTTTACAAAAGCATTGATAGGAGCGGTTATATATCTTTTTCAACGCTACAAGCCGTAAGAAGTCCCGAAATCGCAAGATTTTGGGACTTTTTCCTTTCTTTTATCTTCCAAAAAGTTAGAGGATTTTTTGCCGCAATTCGCCAAAAATAAAAATTGCTCCGAAGCACGAAACTTCGGAGCAATTTTGGTGCCGGTGACCGGACTCGAACCGGTACGCTGTCGCCAGCGGTGGATTTTGAGTCCACTACGTCTACCATTCCATCACACCGGCCTGTTTCACTATATTATAACCTACCTCCGGCAAAATAGCAAGCTTTTTTTATCCCCGGAAAAAGTTTGTTACTTTGAACGTTTTGGCGTTGGGTCAAAAAAGTTCCGTCCCTTGGCTCCCCCGTGGGGAAGCTGGCCGAGCGCAGCGAGAACGGAAAAGATACACTATGACCATAAACCCTCTCAGTCACCTGCGGTGACAGCGCTCCCCAAAGGGGAGCTGGCCCTATATCCTTACATAAAAAGTGGAGCGTATCGATGCCGATACGCTCCACAAATTGTTTTATGAACCTCTGCCAAATCGGCTGGGGGCGGTTTGGGGATTATCAGTGGTTTGCCGCGGTTCAGAAGTGGAACTTCTTGCGGGAGACGGTCATGGCGACTGCGGAGCCCAGCAGCAGGACGCTCAGCAGGAGCAGGGGCGTCTCATCGCCGGAGGGAGGATTGGTGCCCTCGTCAGCGGCGGGGACGCTGGTGTAGTCCGCCAGGTACTTGCAGGGGAACATCCATGCTTCCTCGGCCTCTCCGCCGACCCAGCCGTACTCGCCGTACCAGTCGGAGTCTGAGCCGACCCGCTGCAGCATGATCATCAGCTCTTCCGTCAGGGCCACGATGGTGTTGTGGGCTTCACCGTTTTCATCCAGATCGCGATAATCATTGAACAGGTCTCTGTAATTGACCTTCTCCCATGTCTCCTCGCCGGTCTGCAGGGTGTAGCGCAGGGAGCCGCCTCTTTGCTGGTTGGCATCGATCAGATCCACATATCTGTGATCACTCAGATCCATAAACAGCACGGGGCCATCGGCGCTGTTGAGGTGATAATATCCGTCGCTGCCCAGAACGGCGGTATCCTTCACATCGTCTCTGACGTTGACCCAGCTCCACTTGCCCTCCAGCGCGTCCCCGCTGAAGATCCGCTGGGTGGCTCTGGGGAAGACCCAGTCGAAATCGGCTGCGGTCTTGGGCCGGTCACCGGTGCGGGTGATGGTCAGGGAGCAGGGGCTGCCGGACTGCACGCCCACATAGACCGTCTGACCTGCCATGGCAACAGTGTGATCGAGGGTGTTGGTCTTGTCAGTCGTATTATCGAACAGGAAATACGCATCGCCGCCGTAGTAGCCCAGCAGGATGCCTTCCGGGGCCTCGAAATGGTAGATGCCATCCTGCTCCGGGGTGAAGGCGTACACCGTGGTGTCCACGCCGGGCAGCACCAGCGGGGTCAGTTCATTGGTACCAAGGGTCAAAACCGTGTCCGGATCCAGTTTATAGGGATCGTTGACGGTCAGCGTCACGGTGATTGTTCCGGCGGGGTTGGGTGTTTCGGGATCACTCAGTGTGCCGACGGAAATGTCGATCACATCACCGGCCGCAACCGCCATGGTCACGCTGGTACACTGGGGGTCATCGGTGTAGGTGTGGGGGCCGCTTTCGGCACCCGAGGTAGTGTTGCTCACCCAATACATCCAGGGAGCCTCGGAGGAGATCGCAATGGTAATCAAGCCGTTCCCGGTGGCTGTCCACCGGAAGACGTAGCCCTCGTTGCCTTCTTCCAGTTCGACAGGGGTAGGCAAACCTTCCCACAGAATTTCCGGATTCTCTTCCGAACCCAGAGGCGCCTCGCCCTCCACTTCGCCCGGGGTGAAGATCAGAGTGTAGGTAACGTTGCCGGTGTGGTCAGACTTGCCGCCGTACAACAGGAAAGTGCATACATCACCGGCCGAGACAGTGAAATCTTCTGTTGCGGTAGCAGGGTTACTGACGGAACCGAAATACCAAGATTTATTGTACGAGAACGAGACTTCGGTATCAGTATCCTCCGCTGTGACGGTAATGCTCAGCGTGCCGTCGGCGGGGGCGGTGTAGTTGATTTCCAGACCGCCCGTGTCAGGATCGCCATTATCAACATGGCCCGTTTCGTTTTCATAAACTGTAATGGGGTCACTGCCGGAACCTTCCTCGGAACCGGAGGTTCCGGGGGTGAAGATCACGGAGTAGGTGATTTCGCCGGTATGGTCGGCCTTGCCGCCGTACAGAGTGAAGCCGTAGTCGCCCATCGCTGCGGTCACATCCAGGGTGTAGATCAGATCGGGGCCTTCGCCGCTAATCGTTTCAGACTCATGGTTAATCATCAAAATGGGGGTTTCATTATCCGCCGCAATAGCGATGATCTTCAGGGTGCCATCGGCCTCTGCTGTGTATTCGATGAGGTAGCCGCTTGAGTAATCCGACAAATCACCGTTTGTAACATTAATGGTCTCATTGTCCACCACAACGACCGGATCCGTGCCGGCAGGATCCCCCCCGGAACCGATCTCGCCGGGGGTGAAGGTCACGGTGTATGTGATCTTGCCGGTATTATCACTTTTGCCGCCGAAAATAATAAACTCATACCCGCCGGGCCTCATGGGCACTGTCAGCTCTGTGGTGTAGACCAGAGAGTTTTCGTCTGCCGTAAGTTCACCGGTCTGCGTATCACCATATTCGTCAAGGAGATACACGGGGGATTCCAGATCCTCCGCCATGACGATGATTTTCAGCGTACCGTCCTGCTCGGGTCTGTATTCATACAGAAAGCCGCCCGACATAGGATCGCCATCGGTAATTTCTATCGTCTCATTGTCCACAAGCACGATCGGTTCCTCCACTTCCGCGGCGAAGCCAACGGTGGCGATGGACAGCACCATCACGAGAGCCAGGAACAAGCCTAATACTTTTTTCATTTTGTATCCTCCTAACCTGCCGGTCGAGCCTCTGCTGTAGTGCCCGCCAGCATCATCTGTATTTGATGATAGCACATTTTCCACAGGATTGCAACGGAAAATTAAAAATTTTTCCACGCCGGAAATTCAGTAAAATCCGACAGAACCGCCAGAAATGTCCACAATAACCGGCCATTTTTCAATAATCTGTCCACCACACAGACACGCCCCTGGCCTTCCCCTTTGGGGAAAGTGACCCGGCGAAGGCCGGGCCGGAAGAGGTGCTTCCCGGAGGGAAGCGTCACCGAAGGTGACAATGGGTGTGGCAGGGGACATGGCAAAGGGGCAACGAGGGCGCCGCCCCCTACAATGGCCGGGCGGAACCATCCGGGGGATTGCCACACCAGTGGCGCAGACTGGTTCGCAATGACACTTCTTTTTGATGCACCCGGGCCCCGGAGAGGAAGGCCATGGATCTCTCCGGCCCGGTATCCAAGCCGGTTTCCAACCGAAACTGCAAAAGAGCCGCCGCGGAAGCTTTCTGCGCGGGGTTGTCCCGAAAAAAGTTTTTGGGTAAAACGTACGCGTCCATCTGCATTTCCTCCTGATGAAAACCGTATCGTGCCGCACGATCACGCGCCAGCGCAGTACCATCATACAGCCTTTTCTGCGGCGATGTGAGAAACGTTTCCGTCTTGTCGGCAAAAAATGTGGTTTCAGCCCGTTTTTTGCCCTCAAAAGCCAGGGATAATTGCATTTTCCGATTTACTTTTTCCAGAAATGTGCTATAATGAACTGGTTATAAGGCGGGGTATCCCCTTTTTTCGGTGCTTCCGTCACGCTGTGAGGAATGTTTATGCAGAAACTCATTTTACTGTACTGGGGCACGGTTTTCCTGATGTACCTGTCACAGGTCTATTTCCCCGTCGATGGGCGGCCGGCCGGCCGGCCGCGGCGTTTCGCCGCCCCCCGGGCTGACATTTTCATGCTCGCCGCCATTTTCTGGCTGACCTGCTTCTCTTTCCTGCGTACCAGCTATAATGATACGGGAACCTACATTTTCTCTTGGCGCAATGCCGAACCGGTGTCTGAGTTTATTGCCGGGGGTGGACTGCGCGATCTGACCGGCAACCCCCTCTCCATGTTGTGGCAATCGCTCTCCCACAGTGTTGCAGAGAACTATCATGTTTACTTTCTGCCGCCTGCTTTTTTGAGCAGTTTTGCAGCGATTAAGCTCTTCAAACGTTATTCGGTCACCCCGGCCTTCAGCCTGCTGATCTTCTTTTCCATTGGCACATACATCATGTATATAGCTGCAATGAAGCAGTGCTTTGCGATGTTCTTTCTGCTGCTAAGCATACCATATGCCGTGGAGAAGAAGTACGTCCGATTTTATTTACTCGTTGCCATTGCGATTTTGTTCCATACCCATGCGTTCATGTTTGCCATTTTGCCCCTGCTGATGGGAAAACCGTGGAAGAAAATGACATGGCTGCTGCTGGCGGCCACGGTGTTCGCCATGCTGACCTACGATTTCACGCTGGGTGCTTTCATGCGCTATGCCCAGTCTCTGGGCGCGCTGGTGGACGAAGGGGAGCTGTTTGATGGCCACCAGATCAATGTGCTGCGGGTGATGGTGTACTGGGTGCCCGCGCTGCTGGCGCTGGTGTTCCGCGGGCGACTGTTCCGGGATTCCACCCGGGAAGAGGACCTGTTCGTCAACATGTCCATTGTCAGCGCCTTTATTCTGACCATCGGCATGGTGCAGGCGGCGAACCTTTTTGCCCGGATGGCGGCGTATTTTGAGATCGCCACAGCTGTGGCCCTGCCGTGGATGATCAGGAAAATTTTTACCAAGCCCTCCGCCCGGCTGGTCACAATCTGCGCCGCCACGCTGTATTTCGTGTATTTCCTGTACGAATTCGGTGCCAGCAAAGGCTTCGGCGGGCAGTACCGCTCGATAACACTGTGGCAGTTCTTCCAGGAATTGGTGCAGAACTAAAGAGGAAACTATGATGTGCAAAAAGGTTTCGGTTATTGTCCCCGTTTATAACACGGAAGCATTTCTTGACCAATGCGTGCAGAGTATTCTGGTGCAAAGCTATCCGGCCTTTGAAGTGATCTTGGTTGATGATGGAAGCAGGGATCGCTGCCCGGCGTTGTGTGATGGCTATGCTGCGCAGGATAAACGCATTCGTGTCATCCATAAAGAAAATGGCGGCCTTTCCTCTGCACGGGAGGCTGGAATTCGAGAGGCTACCGGTGACTATATTATGGTTGTTGACAGCGACGACTGGATTGAGCCGGGCACTGTGGAATGTTGCATGGAAGCTGCACTGCGGGATGACGCCGACTGTGTGCTGTTCGGCTATGCGCGGGAGTATCCACACCAGAGTGTTGAGAATCCACTCTTTGATTGTGACTGCTCCTTCAATTTACAAAAATCCGAAGCGCTTGTGCATCGCCGCATCGTTGGGCCGCTTGGAAATGAGCTTCGTCAGCCGCAAAGGGTCGATAATCTCTCATCTGTCTGCATGAAGCTGTACCGAACGGAGGCCGCCCGAAGGGGACGTATCGTCAGCGAACGGGTCGTTGGCACATCGGAGGATACAATCTTCAACCTGTACGCGCTGGAACATTGCAAGATCAGCTATGTAAATTGCTGCTTCTATCATTACCGCAAATCCAACGCCCATTCCATCACTACTGCCCACAAACCGCAACTGGCAGAAAAGTGGGACCTAATGTACCGCGTGATGCAGGAGTACATCGCCACCTCAGGCAAAGCCGAGGAATACCACACTGCATTCCTGAACCGCGTGGCATGTGGAATGATTGGCCTTGGCCTCAACGAGATCGGCAGCATCGCATCTCTTTGGCAGAAATCACATCGTTTGAATGAGATTTTGCGCAAGCCGCTCTATGTGGAGGCATTCGATCAGCTTGATACCACCTGCTGCGACCTTAAGTGGAAGCTGTTTTTCTTCCTCTGTAAAACGAGAGCGACTCTGCCGCTGGCGGTACTGCTGCAAATCATGAATCATCTGCGCTCCCGTGTAGCGTCTTAGGAGGTGCCGTCTTGGCAAAGATATCGATTATCATGGGCATTTACAACTGCGCGCCCACGCTGTCAGAGGCCATCGATTCCATTCTGATGCAGACATTCACCGACTGGCAGCTGGTACTGTGTGATGACGGTTCTGAGGATCATACATACGAAGTTGCGAAAGCGTATCAGGGACGTTTCCCGGAGAAAATCATCCTCCTGCGCAACGAGCGGAATATGGGACTGAACTGCACGCTGAACCGCTGTCTGCATGTCGCTACCGGCGAATACATTGCCCGCATGGATGGCGATGATATTTCGCTGCCTACGCGACTGGAAAAAGAGGCGGCTTTCCTGGATGCACATCCCGAATACGCTATTGTTAGCACACCAATGATCTTCTTTGATGAGACCGGTGACTGGGGGCGGTGCTACGCTATTGAAAAACCCTGCAAGCATGATTTTATCAGGCACAGCCCTGTGCATTGCCACGCGCCCTGTATGATCTGCCGGGAAGCCTATCTGGCCGTGGATGGCTATACGGAGGACAGGCGAATGCTCCGCTTTGAGGATGTGAATCTGTGGTACAAGCTCTACGCCAAAGGCTACATCGGTTACAATTTGGATGAGCCGCTTTACAAGATGCGGGATGACCATGCGGCTGCGACCCGCAGAAGCTTAAAATCCAGAATGAACGGTGTGTATGTGACTTATGTGGGGTTCAAGTTGTTCCGGTTTCCGTGGTACATGTACGGCTATGTGGCATTCGATTTTTTGAAGCATTTCATCAAGGGCATCATGCCGGAATGGCTTTATTTGCGGTTTCATAGAAAAACTGCTAGAAAGTGGTGAGCGGGATGCGTTTGTTAAGCGTGATCGTTCCTGTGTATAAGGTCGAGCAATACCTTTCGGAATGTCTGGACAGCATCCTGGCCAGTACATATACAAAATTGGAGATCATACTGATCGATGACGGCTCACCGGATAGGTGCCCAGCAATTTGTGACGAATATGCACGTAGGGATTCCAGAATCAGGGTGATTCATCAGGAAAATAGGGGGCTGGTAGCTGCTCGAAATGCGGGGTTAGCCGTGGCGACGGGAACGTACATTGCATTTGTGGATTCGGATGATGCTTATGTATGAGGCGATGGTTTCCGCTATAGAGAGAACCGGCGCGGATATGGCAGCTTGTGAATACAGCACTGACAAAGAGCGTTTATCACTTCACGCAAGCACCCAAATCACTGATTTTTGTCTGGATTCATTTGACCGGCAATTGGCAATGCTGACCAACGCCCCTTCCGTGCGAGACTTCACATGGACGAGCTGCTATGTCTGGGACAAGCTTTACCGCAGAGAAAATATCCAGTCTGGGTTTCAGCCGCAGTGTATCATGTGCGAAGATTTGGAGTTCAACTGGCGATATATTCACACCTGCAAGAAAACTGTGATGGTTCCATATGCGCTGTATCTGTACCGACTCAATCCGCAGGGAATCACAGGTGTATATAAAGCACAGCGGCATAATCCCAAATTGGTTGTCAGCGGGATATCCAACGCCTTGCAGTGGGCAGCTATTGCTCAACAATCTGAAATTCATGATAAAGCCCTGCAAAACTACCTCAATGCCCGTTCCGCTTATGTGGCACACGGTGCGCTTTGGCGGATTTATGCAACAAGGTACGAAGAGGAATATGCTGCGTACTGCGCAGAGGCGCGCGACCTTTTGAAGAAGCATTGCAGACTGCTTCTGCGAGACAAAGCGACATACTCGCTCCCACTGCGCGTCATGTTTGGGCTGTGCCGGAGCTTCTTCCTGCTTTGGAAAATGATGGCTCGAATTTATGGAATGCGTTGAGCCACCCATAAATGGAGGAGAAACCAATGACAAGAATCCTCTTTCTCATCCATGACCTTGGCCAGGGTGGTGCGGAGAAGGTGCTGGTGAATCTGGTCAACAACATGGATCGGTCAAAATTTGATATTTCCGTCACGGTGCTGTTCGGCGGCGGCGTGAACGAGCAATTCTTAAAACCGGATATCCATTTTCATGCCGTGTTTCCGAAAGAAGTTCCCGGCAACAGTCAGCTCATGAAGCTGCTCACGCCGCGCCAGCTCCATCGCCTGTGCGTGAAGGAGCGGTACGATATTGAGGTATCGTATCTTGAAGGCCCCTCCGCCCGCGTCATCAGCGGCTGTACCGATCCGGAGACAAAGCTGGTATCATGGATTCATGTGGAGCAGCACGCGATGGGTAAGCTGGCCGGGTCCTTCCGCAGCGAGAAGGAAGCCCGTGCGTGCTATAACCGGTTTGACCAGACGGTTTGCGTTTCACAATATGTCCATGATGATTTTTGCCAGTTGCTGGACTTTCAAAAGCCCTGCCGGGTGCTTTATAATACAGTGGAGTCTGACAAGATTTTGGCCGGAGCCGATGAAGCGGTGCCGGGGTTTGTGGATGATGGAAAGATTCGGCTGATTGCAGTTGGTACGCTGAAGCAGTCTAAAGGCTATATGCGTCTGCTGAGGATTATCAAGCGTCTGCGGGGGGAGGGATACCCTGTCCATCTGTACATTCTCGGCATCGGCCCGTTGCAGCGGGAAATGGAAGAATACATCTGCCGAAATGCGCTGCAAGACGCGGTCACGCTGCTGGGCTACCAGACCAACCCCTATAAGTATGTAAGTAAATGTGACCTGTTCGTCTGCGCCAGCTTCGCTGAGGGCTTCTCCACTGCCGCCACCGAGGCCCTGATCGTGGGCACGCCGGTGTGTACCGTGGAGGTCTCCGGCATGAAGGAAATGCTGGGGGAGAACAACGAGTGGGGTATCGTGACGGAAAACAGCGAGGATGCCCTCTATCACGGCATCAAGCGCCTTCTGGATGATCCATCGCTGCTGGCGCATTACGAACAGGCGGCAAAAGTGCGGGGCAAAATGTTCAGCACAGATCATACGGTCCGTGCTGTCGAAGAAATGCTACTATGCTTGTGAGGAAATCATGATTAGTGTAATCGTTCCTGCTTATAACATTGAAAACTATATCGGGCGTACGCTGGACAGTATTCTCGCGCAGTCCTTTCCGGACCTTGAAATTATTGTAGTCGATGACGGCTCGCAGGATGGGACCGGAGCAGTCATTGACCAGTATGCGGCGGCACATCCTGACCGGCTCCGGGCGCTGCATGTTCCAAACGGAGGTGTGACCAATGCCCGGTTGACGGGTGTTGCCCATGCCAGCGGCGAATGGATCGGATTTGTGGACGGCGACGATGTGATCGAGCCGGATATGTACGAACGGCTTCTGAGCAATGCCTTAAAGTATGACGCACAAATCTCTCATTGTGGGTATCAGATGGCCTTCGAAGATGGCCGGGTGAACTATTTCCACAACACCGGCGTTACGGAAACGCACAGCCGTACCGATGCCCTGCGGGAACTGCTCTGCGGCAGGCGGATCGAACCGGGACTTTGGAATAAACTTTTCCGCAAGAGCCTCTTCCAGGGTTGGGAAATAGACAAAACGATCCAGATCAATGAAGATCTGCTGATGAATTTCTATCTGTTTTCTGCCGCGGACACGGTTGTTTATGAGGATTGGTGTCCTTATCACTATATGGTGCGCAGCGCGTCTGCGACCAGAGTGCGGCTGAATGCGCACAGGATCTATGATCCGATCCGGGTAAAAGAGATCATCCGGCAGTCTGTTCCGGCAGACCTTAGTCAGGAGGCGCAGCAGGCATACCTGAATACCTGTATTGCAGCATACCATTGCCTGATCATCGCCGGAAAAGAATATGCAGCAGACGCCGGGACTGTCAGGAAACTGCTGGCTGAAGAACGGGAAGCATTATCTCCGCTGGGAAGAAATCGCACAGTGCTTGCCCGTCTGATCATCTGTCTGCCTGCTGTATATGATTCCATCTATCGGCTTTACTGCCGTTTTTGTCAAAAAAATCCCTACATATAATCACGCAGTAAAGGAAGTGCAGCTATGGAAAATATGCCGCTTATCAGCATTATTGTGCCTGTGTTCAATGTAGAGCGGTATCTGGACCGCTGTGTCCGGTCGATTGTCGCCCAACGCTATTCCCGCCTGGAGATCATTCTGGTGGATGACGGTTCTCCGGACAGGTGTGGCACCATGTGCGACGAATGGGCAGAGAAAGATTGCCGGATCAAGGTAATCCATAAGGAAAACGGAGGACTGTCTGATGCCCGGAATGCCGGAATGGCTGCAGCCACAGGAGAACTGATGGGTTTTGTGGACAGCGATGACTGGATCAGCCCGGAAATGTTTCAACTGCTTTATGATAATATGCAGGAAAACGGCAGCGACATTGCTGCCTGTGGTGTGGAAATGGTCTGGGAGGATGGATCCCCCTCCCGTATGCTCACCGGACCGGGGTGCTGCGTTCTGGATTCACAGGAAGCCATGCGGGCAATCATCGAAGAATCTGCCCTGAAGCAGCCGGTTTGGTATAAGATGTACAAGACGGCGCTGATCCGAAATATTCCCTTTGCAGTCGGCAAGTACCACGAGGATGTGTTCTGGAGCTATCAGGCTATCGGCGCAGCCGAGTGCGTGTCTGTTATGGATACGATGTGCTATTACTATACACAGCGCAGCGGGAGCATCATGGGGGACGGTTTTTCTATGAAGCGGCTGGACGCATTGGATGCAAAACTTCTGCGACTGGAATATGTTAAAGATCATTTTCCCGCGCTTACAGACCTGACAAAGCGAGAGCTGTTTATGTTTTGCTTGTGGGCAGCACAGATGAGTGAAAAATACCTCAGCGGTGCAGAAAAATCAGGATGTAACAAGAAAATCCGAAATGTGTGGAAGCAGGTCAAAGATGCTCCCGCCCAGACGGTGAAGGATTCTGTCTGGCTGACGATGGCGCGTATTTCGTTTGATGCGGCGGTCAGATTCAGAAACATCCTTGGAATTGGAGTATAATATGAAAAAAGTTCTGTTTATGCATACCGGCAGCGGCAATCACGGCTGCGAAGCCATTGTCCGTACAACCGCCAAACTGCTGGGCGGTCCGGAGGATGTGGTGCTGTGGTCCCTCGCCAAACAGGAAGATGAGAAATACGGTGCCGCGGAGCTGCTGGAAAGGATTGTCGTGTCCGAAGAATTGCAGCGGTTTTCTTTTGGCTATTTTGAAGCACTCCTGCGGCGAAAATTGCTCCGGCAGGAAAATGCCAATATGAATGTGTTCCTGCGTGAACAGTTTGGAGATAATATCGCGGTCTCCATAGGTGGTGACAACTACTGTTACCCCTGGTCCGCCCAGCAGGCGATCGACCTGGATAAAGAGATCCGGAAGAACTGCCGGGCAAGTGTCCTGTGGGGCTGCTCCATCGATCCGGAGGCAATCACGCCGGAGATGGAAGCGGATCTGAAACAGTTCGATCTCATTACCGCCCGTGAACCGCTGACCTATGAATTGCTGAAGCGCATCAATCCCAATACCGTTAAGGTAGCCGACCCCGCGTTCCTGCTGGACCGGGTGGATCTGCCTCTGCCCGAGAACTTTATCGAGGGCAATACAGTCGGCATCAATATGAGTCCCCTGATCCAGAAATACGGCACCGACGGCAATTTGATTCTTAAAAACTACGCGGAGTTGATTCAGCATATTTTGGACCATACCGATATGGGAATCTGCCTGATTCCCCACGTCGTATGGGAGCATAACAACGATATGGAGCCCATCAAAGCGCTGTATCAGATGTTCCGGGAGTCGAATCGGGTCAGCATCATTACCGACGGGTCCTGCTGCGAGCTCAAGGGCTATATTGCCCGTTGCCGCTTCTTTGTCGGCGCGCGGACTCATGCCACCATTGCAGCCTACTCCAGTTGTGTCCCGACGCTGGTGGTCGGCTATTCTGTAAAATCCAGGGGTATTGCCCTGGACCTGTTCGGAGCAGAGGAACACTATGTCCTCCCGGTACAGCGTATGGATCAGCCGAATATGCTTCAAAAGGAGTTCACCTGGCTGATGGAGCATGAGCAGGCGGTAAGATCCAGGCTCGCGGAGATTATGCCGGCATACAGGAAGATGGCATTTTCCGCAAAAGAACACTTTGAAAAGATGCTGAGATGATAGAATATTTGAGGTGATAATTTTGAAAAAAAGACAGTCAAGCGATCTGTTTCGAACGCATATTACCGCAAAAAACAGCTGGTTTAACTTAAATCTCAGAGAGGTATGGCAATATCGCGACCTGATTCTGTTGTTCACCAAAAGAACGTTTACGCTTACATACAAACAGACCATTCTCGGTCCTGCGTGGATTTTCCTGAACCCGCTGATCAGCAGCGTGATCTACGCATTTGTATTTGGCGGCATCGCCGGAATTGGAACAGATGGGGTGCCCCAGATTCTGTTTTACCTGTGCAGCAACGCGATTTGGTTATTCTTTTCCTCCTGCGTGACAAAAAATGCCCAGACATTTACTGCAAATGCCAGCGTCTTTGGCAAGGTCTATTTCCCCAGATTAACGATTCCTGTTTCCAATGTTCTGGCATCGGTGGTACAATTTGCTATCCAAATGCTTCTGGTGATGGCTTTCCTTCTATACTATGTGGCAGTCGGAGAAGTCTCTCCCAACTGGGAGTCCTGGGTCCTGATTCCTGTGGTTTTGCTGAATCTGGGGCTGCTTGGGCTTGGCTTCGGAATTATTATTTCCAGCCTGACCACAAAATACAGAGACCTGGCTATTCTGGTGACCTTCGGTGTTCAGCTGTGGATGTATGCAACACCCATCGTCTATCCCCTGTCTCAGTTGGGTGACGGATGGATGAAAACGTTTTTGTTGTCGAATCCTGTCACTGCACCTGTGGAGGTATTTCGGTATGCAATCCTGGGTCAGGGAACGATCATGCCGGAATATCTAGCTTCGAGTTGGATGGTCACGATCGTCATCGTGATTGTGGGCATTATGATTTTCAACAAAGTCGAAAAGACTTTCATGGACACTGTGTAAGGAGGGCTGGCTCATGGAAAAACGTGAAATTGCGCTCCAGCTTTCCGGAGTTAAAAAGATGTACAAACTGGGTCAGATCGGCGGAGGTACCCTTCAGGGTGATCTGCAGAGTTGGTGGGCCCGGGTCCGGGGCAAGGAAGATCCCAATACGAAGATCGGCACCGACCAGCGTTTGGTTGGTCAAACATTCATGGCGCTCAACGGAATAGATCTGACCGTTTATAAAGGAGAGGCTCTGGGCATTATCGGCGGCAACGGCGCAGGCAAGAGCACTATGCTGAAACTTCTGAGCCGTGTCACTGCCCCTTCTGCCGGTGAAATCGACATCTATGGCCGGATCGCGTCTATGCTGGAGGTCGGAACCGGATTCAGTCCGGAAATGACCGGCCGGGAAAATATCTATATGAACGGCACCATTCTTGGCATGACAAAAGCTGAAATTGACGCAAAAATGGAGGATATTATTGAGTTCTCCGAGGTACGGGAATTTATTGACACCCCTGTGAAGCGGTATTCCTCCGGTATGTACGTCAAGCTGGCTTTTTCCGTGGCGGCTCACCTAGACTCCGAGATCATGATTATGGACGAAGTCCTGGCTGTGGGTGATATGGCTTTCCAGAAGAAATGTCTGAACAAAATGCGGGATGCTGCCAAAAAAGAGGGACGGACAGTTCTGTACGTTTCTCACAATATGAATACAATCCGCCAGCTTTGCGACCGCTGTATTGTTTTGGATAAGGGTAAGATCGTGTTTGAAGGCGGCGTTGAAGATTCCATCAATATGTACATGAATACCACGAAATCACTGGCGGTCGTCAATGACTGCTCCGGTGAGCGCAAGCGGATTCCCGCCGACCACCAGGTCCATATCAATACTGTGACCTTCCAGAATACCGATTTTCCGGTATACCAAAACGGCGGTCCTGTTTGTGTAAAGGTTGCATATACCTGCAAGCGGAATATTCCAAATCTTGCGATGCGCATGACGGTACAATCCGGCGATAAGACCGTGGTTGGATTGGCAACCTCCGGTCCCTGTATTGATGCACACGAAGGAGACAATCAGAATATGCTTACGCTGGCGCTGGATTGGCTGGCTCCCGGCAAGTATATTTTAAAACTGACTGCGTATTCCGTTAATGAATTCGGCATGAACCAGATGCACGACATTGTGGATGACTGCTTTGCTTTTGAAAAGCTGCAGAGCATGGAAGACAATAATCGGATGAACTGGAATCACAGCTGGTGGGGATATATGATGTTCCCTAAACTGGAAGTGAAGTAAATATGAATAACGATATTTTATATCCTCTGCGTCGGCTCCACGGACGGGTCCATGAAGTCAAAATTAGATCCGGACTGCGACGGAAATACCGCGCGCAGTTCCGGGAAATGCGCAAGAAGAATCCCAAAACAGTCTTTCTCGTGTTGACGCCGGAGCACGGAAACATCGGAGACCATGCCATTGCTTATGCAGAGACAACACTGCTGAAGCGTCTCGGCATCGATTATTATGAAGTGACCGGACGCCAGCTGGATACATGGAAATACCAGGGCATCTTGGATTTGATGAATGGGTTTCCAATCATCTTCCAGGGCGGCGGTTATTTGGGGACACTGTGGTTTCATGCAGAGGAATGTTTGCGCGAGGTAATTCAAAAGTGTCCCAAATCCACCATTGTATGTCTGCCCAACACCATCTTCTATGAGGATTCCGACTGGGGCAGAGATGAATTTGAAAAGTCAAAAATCATCTGTAGCCATCACAGAAATCTGCATCTGTATGCCCGGGAGAAAACATCTTTTGAAGTAATGCGCAAAGCCTACCGGAATGTGAAGCTGATTCCGGATATGGTGTTATCTTTGGGCGGGTGTGGTATGCCCAGGGAACGTCGCGGCTGCTTGCTCTGCCTGCGTAATGACAGCGAAAAAACAAGAACCCGGGAGCAGGAGCAGTCCATCCGCCGGCAGGCAGCAGCCCTGTTTGGGCATGATGTTTCCGATACGGACATGATCCACAAAAGCAGTATTCCGGTGGACCAGAGAGAAGCTGTATTAAAGGCAAAATTTTCTGAATTTTTCGGAGCGGAACTGGTTATTACAGATCGCCTCCATGGCATGGTATTCTGCGCCGTTACCGGAACCCCCTGTATTGTTGTTGACAGCAAAAGTCCCAAAGTACGCGGGTGCTATGAGTGGATCAGGAATCTGGACTATATCCGGTTTGCCGATGATGTCTCCCGGATCGAAGCGGAGTACCATCAAATTCCCCGGGGTGTGCATCATTACCAGAATGCACATCTGGAGCCATATTATGTCGAGCTTGCACGGGATATTTTGAGCAAACTGTAAGGAGGTAAATCTATGCCGCAAATCAGCGTGATTGTCCCGGTTTATAAAGTGGAGCCCTACCTGCGCCGGTGTGTGGACAGTATTCTGGGGCAGTCTTTTACTGATTTTGAGCTGATTCTGGTGGATGACGGCAGCCCTGACGGCTGCCCGGCCATTTGTGACGAATATGCCGCGAAAGACAGTCGCATTCTTGTGATCCACCAGGAAAACGCCGGACTCTCTGCCGCCCGCAATGCAGGCATCGACTGGGTATTTGCCAATTCCGGCAGCCAGTGGCTGACCTTTATCGACAGTGACGATTGGGTCCATCCGGAATATCTGCAGCGATTGCTTGCGGCGGCAGAAACAATGGGGTGTTCTCTTTCTGTATGCGGATTGCTCCGCACAGAGGGGGGTGCGCTCCCGGAAGGATTGCAGGAAACTCAGGCAGAACGTCTGACCGCCAATGAGTTCTATTGCAATCGCGCGGGAGAACATTTCAGCCCTGCTGCTGCGTGCGCAAAACTATATTTCAGGGAGCTGTTCCTTCATTTAAGATTTCCTGTCGGAAAATTTCATGAGGATGAGTTTACGACCTATCAGACAGTTTACCGGGCGGGAGAAGTGGCGATGTGTACACAGCTGCTGTACGCATACTACACAAACCCTGCCGGAATCATGCATACCCAATGGTCGCCCCGCAAAATGGATGCTGTGGAGGCTTACGAGCGGCAGTTAGCTTTCGCAAAGGCTTCCCAAAATGATATACTTTTCAAAAGAGTATTGCAGCTGATGTCTCTCAATCTTGCGTTGCAGTGTATTGCTGTTGACAAGCTGAATTCCGGTGAGGACGGCAAATATTTGCATTATTATAAATATCTGCAAAAAAAGCTGCGGGACGCGCTGAAATCATCAAGACCGTATCGTCTCTTTCCACTGCGCGCTGAAAAAAACCAGTGGATTTACTTCCAAGCATATCCGAAACAAATGATTTGGATCAGCAGAATTCAAAGGCTGTTTCGTTCGAGGGGAGTTTGCAGTAAATGAATGGACTTGTTTCAATCATTACGCCTTGCTATAATGGCGAAGCATTTTTGGACAATTACTTCGGGTCCATCCTTGCTCAGACCTACAGTCCCATTGAATTGATTTTCGTAAATGACGGTTCCACTGACCGCACGGAGGAAATTGCCCTCTCCTACCGGGAGCGTCTGGAGGGCAGAGGGATTACATATAAATACCTTTATCAGCCCAATGGCGGTCAGGCAAAAGCAATGAATACCGGATTTCAGGAAATGACCGGTGAATATCTGATCTGGCCGGATTCGGATGACCTTCTGACGCCGGACAGCATCGCAAAGCGGGTTGAATTCCTGAAATCGCACCCGGAATATGCCTTCGTTCGAAGCAATGGTTATTTCAATGACTTCGACACCCGCAGACCGCTGCGCAGAGTGTCCGATAAGGATAACCGCTTCCACGAAGATATCTTCCTGGAAATGATCCTGGAAGAAACCTTCTGCTGCTGCGGATGCTATATGGTCCGTACATCCGCACTGAGAAAGATCTATCCGGATCTCACCATTGACGAGTCGTATGCAGGGCAGAACTGGCAGATCCTGATCCCCATGGCGGGAAAGCATCTTTGCGGATACATAGACGAAGATCTGTATCAGATCATGGAACGCCCCAACAGCCACTCCAGACAAAAACGCTCCCTCGAGGAAGCCATCGACCGATATCGGGAACTTCGGCGGGTGCTGGAGGATGGGATCAGGCTTTCCTGCCGCACAGACCGGGATTATGCGAAAATCGTGGAAATAAAATACCTGAAGATTCATCTTCTGGTCTATATGCGCTATCATGACTTATCCAGAGCCGAAAAATGCTACTGCGAACTCCGGAGGAAAAAGGCGACGGATGGCTTTGAGATCCCGCTCTACCTGAAGACCGTCCATCCGGTAAAGTATCGTCTGTTTCTGATGCGCAAGCGGCTTGATCGTTTGATGCAGAAACTCAGAGGGTCAGCGCAGAACAATTAAGTAGGTGATCGCTTGCTTCCAGAAAGAGATTTATGCGTGGGCTGCGGCAGCTGTGCGGCTGTCTGTCCGCAGCATTGTATTCAGATGCGGCACGATGATGAGGGATTCCGCCGCCCTGAAATCGACAGCACCCAATGTGTAAATTGCCGCCGCTGTGAACAGGTATGTCCCCTGCTACTGAATACGCCGGAATACCCGCAGACAACCGCATATGCAGCCAAAAACCGGGATGCTGCCGTGCGGGCGGAAAGCTCCTCCGGCGGCGTATTTACAGCACTGGCTGAAATGGTATTGAAGCAGGGCGGATGCGTCTGCGCCGCGAGATACAATGCTGAATTTGAGGTCATCCATGACTTCGCATACAGTATGTCCGAAACAGCACCCCTCAGGGGAGCAAAGTATTCCCAAAGCAGCGCTGAGCATTGCTTCCCGAAAATCAAATCGCTGCTTCAGGAAGGGCGTATTGTATTGTTTGTCGGTACGCCCTGTCAGACAGCGGGGCTGTCTGCGTTCCTGGGAAAGGATGATCCCAATCTAATCCTGGTGGATATGATCTGTCACGGCGTTCCCTCTCCCAAAGTCTGGCAGCGGTATCTGCAAATGCGCAGAAAGAAAGACACCCGAAACCAACAGATCCGGTCCGTTAACCTGCGAAGTAAAATCAGCGGCTGGAGCCGATATGCCTACAGCGTGGATATTGCATACCAGGACGGCAGCCATTACTGTGTTCCCCAGGGACAGGATCCGTTTATGCGGGGCTTTGTACAAAACCTGTACCTCCGGCAGTCATGCAGTCATTGTTCCTTCAAAGGCTGCCGCCGCCGAAGTGATCTGACCTTGGGTGATTTTTGGGGAATTTGGGATCATTCTCCCGATTTTGATGATAATTGCGGTGTATCCCTGCTTCTGGTACACAGCCAGAAAGGAAAGGATGTTTGGGCTGCTGTCATGGATCGGTTCGACTGTATTCCGGTGAACCCGGAGGATTCATTCAGACAGAATCCCAGCGCACTGAACAGTTCTTCCGCCCATAGGAATCGAGATGCGTTTTTTGCACAGCTGGACAAATCGGCAGATACAGGGCATCTGATCGAAACATACCTTTCGGGTCATAAAAAGGTTGGTCTGCTGGAGCGGATCTCTGGCTGGCTCACGGCAAGGAGATAATAAAATGAAGCCTCAAATTTCGGTAATCATCCCGGTGTATAATGTGGAAGGATATCTGCCCGTCTGCCTGGACAGCGTTCTGGGGCAGGAAGGCTGTACTTTGGAAGTGATTCTGATCGATGACGGTTCCACCGACCGGTCCGGTGCAATCTGCGACAAATATGCCGCCGCTGATCACAGAATCAATGTGATCCACCAGATGAATGCCGGCGCTGCCGCAGCCAAAAACGCCGGGCTTCGCAGGGCATCCGGCGAATTCCTTGCCTTTTTGGACAGCGATGATTTCCTGGAGCCCGGTGCATACTGCTATATGCTTGATCAGTTGTATGCGCATGATGCCGATGTGATTCAATGTGCATTCCGGAATATTTTCACAGATCGAAGCGAAGACGTTATTACGGTACAGGATTTCACCGTCTATGAAACGAGGGAATATCTGACCCGGTATACACAGGATTGGACCTGCGGCTTACTGTGGGACAAACTCTACCGGCGGGAGTTGTTTGAAGGGATCTTCTTTGAAGAGGGCCACAAGATCGACGATGAGTTTTTTACCTATCAGGGGATTATGAACGGCAGCAAGATCCTGCATAGCCCCAGCGTGATCTACAATTACCGAAAACGGCGCTCCAGCGTGATGCTGAGCAGTACTTCCAGCCAGAAAATACTGTTGGATAAAGTTGATTATCTGTCCACCCGCAGGGTAAAGGTCGCTGCCCGGTTTCCGGAGCTTAAGGCGGTATTCGATTACCATTATCTGAATATGATGGTAATTCTCTCTGCTGACGCAGCTGCCACGGAAGACAGCATCCTCTATATCCGCAAAAGCCTGCGGTCCTACTTCCGGGAAGGAAGTCTATGTAAAATGGAATTCACGCTGGCATTTAAACTTCTGCGGCTAATGCTTCTGCCGCCGAAAAAACTACTGCGTTGCCCCCGGACAGTCAGTCCCGGGAAAACAGAGCGGTACTTTGAATAAAAGGAGAGCCATTATGAAAAAAATGATTTGGCTATTACGGCTTCTCCCTGTTCTGCCGGGTGTCAACTGGTCTGACCATGTGTTTCTGGCGGATCTGGAACGCTGGAAGCAGGTATATCACATCAGCAGTTCCAATATGACTGCTCTGGCGGAGATGTTATGGCGTTATCCGGAATTCCGGAATCTGTTTATTTATCGAAACCGATTCCACCGTCTTTACCGGTACTGGATCGCGTTTTGGTACAAACCGATGGAATCGCTGTTTATTCAGGCAAAGGAAATCGGCGGAGGTCTGTTCATTCAGCACGGATTCGCTACCATGATCACCGCAGAATCCATCGGTGAGAACTGTTGGATCAATCAACAGGTTACGATCGGATACAACGGTCACGGCAGGGCTCCGGTCATCGGCGATCATGTCATGATCACCTGCGGTGCAAAAGTCCTGGGTGAAATTACGGTCGGTTCCCACGCGGTCATTGGTGCCAATGCCGTTGTGATCCGGGATGTAGAACCGGGTGCGGTTATGGGCGGTGTTCCGGCAAGACGTATCCGATAAGATTGGAGGAAACCTATGCGCTACAGTGCGAGCGTGATCATCCCCGTATATAATGCGGAAAAACACCTGCGGCGTTGTGTGGAATCCATAGCGCTGGGTCAGGAGCGGAATCTGGAGATCATTCTGATTGAGGATCGCTCCAAAGATGCCAGCTGGGAGATTTGTCAGGAACTTCGGGCAGAATTTCCCAATATTGTTGCTATTCGGAACGAGCATAACAGCGGTGTATCCTTTACACGTAATCAGGGGCTTGCCCGCGCACAGGGTGAATATATTCTGTTTGTGGACAGCGATGATTGGGTATCCACCCGATTCGCAAAAAAGCTGCTAGAGGCTTCCTGTCAATATCCTGACTGTCTGCCGATCTGTGGGCTTCATTTCATAGACCATGTACATGGCGACCAGCGGGATTATCTCTGGGATGATGGTGCGTCCCGCATTGTCGAGGTGGACTCTGCCGGATTGTTTGACCTCTCCGACCGCTTTTTGCTGCAGCAGCTCTGGAATAAAGCCTTCCGGCGGGATCTGATCGAGAAATATCGGATCCGCTTTGACGAAAACCAGAGCGTGGGTGAAGATTTCCAGTTTGTTCTGGACTATCTGGAAGCCTCCGGGTGCAGCCGGTGCGCTGTGCTGAATGAACCGCTGTATTACTATATCAGATGGAATACTTCCTCGCTGATGAGCACATTTGGGTTCGTGCAAAATCAGCAGGAGTATTTGAGAGTGGAGCAGCTGCACAGGATATCCGGCCAGACAGACACAATGCGTCGTGACCGAATGCTGCAGTCCGTCAGAGAAAACTACGTCTACCATATTTCCAGAAATCCGAACCACTCCAGACAGCAGAAACTGGATGCTATTGAAGCGGTTATAGGTGATGGAAAGAGCAGACAGCATTACCGCAGGCAGAAAACACTTCACATGAAAGAGAACACGTTGCTGCAACTGTCGAAAATAAAAGTCCTGCCTGCGCGGCTGGGAGGGCGCAGGATGCGCAAGCAGCGGGATTCTCTCACTGCTCAGATGAAAATACAGCTGCGGAAACAGGATTTTTCTATTATTTCTCAAAACTGTATCGGCGGTGTAGTGTACCACGATATGGGGCTTCAGTTCCTGTCTCCTACCGTCAATCTGTATTTTACCGCACCTGATTTTGTGCGTTTTGTTTTGAATCTGGATCATTATCTGGATCTTGATCCCGTTATGGCGTGGGATGAAACGTATCCTGTCGGATATCTGGAGGATATTGAAATCCGTTTTATGCATTACGATACCTGTGAGGAGGCACGGCAGGACTGGAACCGGCGGAAAGCCAGAATCAACAAAGGGAAAATCCTGGTACTGTGTACTGATATGGAAAATTTTACGGAAGAAGTATTCGCGCAGTGGCAAACGATTGCATATCCAAAGATCCTGTATACCGCCAACGCCTCCTATGCAGAGCATCCTGACACAGTATTTTATCCGCATTACCAATCTGCGGGCCGCGTACCGGATCTGATCCCGAAGCGGGAGTTCTACCGGGACGGAAAAGTTATTGCTATGTTAAACCAATTGTGCGAGGAGAGAGAATAATGGGCCTTTTGCGCAGACTGAATGACTGGAAGATGATTGCTTCCGGCTACCTCAAATCCTTTCAAAATGTCTCACCTGCCAACCATCCCATTGATTTCGTTGTGACCTGGGTGGACGGCAATGACCCAGCCTGGCAGAAGGAACGGGCGGAATATTTCGGCGAAACGGAACTGAAGGCCAGCGGCAACGGCGTTTGCAGGTACCGGGACTGGGCCAGCTTCCGTTACTGGTTCCGGGCGGTGGAAGCGTATGCGCCGTGGGTTCGGTATGTGCATCTGGTAACATGGGGACATGTTCCTGAGTGGCTGAACCGGGAATGCCCGAAGCTGAAGATCGTCAATCACAGGGATTTTATGCCTGCTGAATTTCTCCCAACTTACAACAGCAATCCCCTGGAACTGAATCTGTTCCGGATCCCGGATCTGAGCGAACATTTCGTCTATTTTAATGATGACATCATGCTGGCTCGCCCGGTTTCCCCGGAAGAATTCTTTGTCAACGGGATGCCAAGACATACAGGTGTGGCGGTTCCGTGGATCAATCGGGACAATGAACTCCCATATCATCTGTTTTTCACCGGCTTTGGTCTTGCCAATCGAAAGAATAGTATCCGTGAATGTATCCAGAAGCATCCGGAAAAATTTTTCTCCCATGTATATGGCGCCATGTTGAAATATAACATTGACGCCTGGCGCAGCGAAGGCTTGCCGGGTATGTATTTTACACATATGGGCGTTCCGTTCTGCAAATCAAGCATGGAAAAAACTTGGGTGAAATACGAAAAAGAATGCATTCAAACCTGCAATTACCGGGTTCGTGACATTCATCAGTGCACCCATCAGATCTATTCCATCGAAGATATTCTGCAAGGCAACTTTGTCCCGGCGAGGAATGACTGGGGAACAATCGTCAATATTGAAAACATGGACGCCATTCGCTGGATCTACGACAACAGGCAGCATAAAATGATTTGCTTGTCTGACCGGGATAATATGACACCGGAAGAAGTCGTTTCCGTGAACACACAGCTGACGGCGTTGTTTGAAACGATCTTCCCGAAGGAATCCGCTTTTGAGATAGATGGAGGCACACGTAGCTTATGAACAGGATTGCGCGTTTGATTCAGCGGTATGTGCTCGGACGTACACCCGAGGAGATTGAACTGGCTTGTCTGGTTAGAAAGGGATTGAAAATCGGAAAAAATACTTCCGTCAATTCCGGATTCAATATCGACAGTGCATGGCCCTGGCTGGTTTCTATTGGAGATGATGTCACCATCTCCACCAATGTCACTATCCTTGCTCATGATGCCAGCACCAATGTCGTCCGGCAGTCTACGAAGTTGGGGAAGGTGACCATTGGTAACAATATCTTTATCGGAACAGGTGCTACGATCCTCTGCGGCGTGACAGTGGGCGATAATGTTGTGATTGGGGCAGGAAGTGTCGTTACGCACGATCTTCCCGCCAATGGTGTTTATGCCGGTGTCCCTGCGAGAAAGGTGTGCGCCATTGAGCAATACAGGGAAAAATATCAGGTCCTGCGTGCGCAGCATCCTGATTTCAGCCGAATCCGCCCTCGGAATCAATGGGAAACTGCTACCGAGGCAGAAAAGCAGGAGATGCTGGATGGTCTGGCAGACGGAATCGGATTTATCTAGGGAATCTCTGAATAAATGGCGTTAACTCCGTCTCCATCTGAGTTATTGGCCATTTTTTCGCATAGTTAAGGCGAT
>CAZMBL010000016.1:9024-27139 GCA_964564605.1 uncultured Oscillospiraceae bacterium | reverse complement strand
CCGGACAAGTGGGTGCTGTCCAGACTCAACACCCTCATTGCCGAGGTTACGGAAAATCTGGATCGGTATGAGCTGGGAGTGGCCGTGCAGAAGATCTACGATTTCATCTGGGACGATTACTGCGACTGGTATATCGAGCTGACCAAGGCACGGCTCTATGGTGAAGACGAGGATCGTAAGCAGACCGCCACCGATGTGCTGGTGTATGTGCTGGATCAGACACTGCGCCTGTTGCATCCGTTCATGCCCTTCATCACGGAGGAAATCTGGCAGAGCCTGCCCCACGAGGGCGAGGCGCTGATTGTGGCCCAGTGGCCGGAGTATCGGGCGGAGCTTGCCTTCCGGGCAGAGGAGACGGCTATGGCCACGGTGATGGATGCCATCCGTTCCATCCGCAACCGCCGCACGGAGATGAACGTGCCGCCGTCCAAGAAGGCCGCGCTGTATATTTTGGCCGCAGACCCCCGTGTGTTTATCGAGGGCGAAGGCTTCCTGCAGCGGCTGGCCTATGCCGATGAAGTGACCATTCTGGAGCGGGAACCGGAGACACTTTCGGGTATGCTCACCATCGCAACCGCCGATGCCAAGCTCTATATTCCCATGGGACAGCTGGTGGATGTGGCGAAGGAGCTGGAGCGTATCGGCAAGGAACTTGAGAAGAACCGGAAATTCCTGGCCTCTCTGGAAGGGAAGCTTTCCAATGAGAAATTCACCTCTCGGGCACCGGAGGCCGTCGTGGCCGCGGAGCGGGAGAAAGCACAGAAGACCCGCGACCTGATCGCCCAGCTGGAAGCGTCCTACGCCTCCATGCAGGCTCTTGGTTAATGCAAAAAAGGCTGTACGCAATTGCGTGCAGCCTTTTTGCGTTATATTCAGTAAACTGCGCTGGATGGAGGATCCTGCGGTTTTCTTTTTTTCGGCTACATTCCGACTGCAATTTCGTCTTAGCCGTTTTATACTGAAACTGCCCAATGAACAAAGGAGGAATACTATGCAATTTACCAGCTTTCTGGACAACGGCATCCTGACGGTAGCGCTGACCGGTGAAATCGATCACCACCGTGCCAGAGAATACATTCTTGCCATTTCCGCCAAGATCGAATCCTACACACCATCTACCTGTGTGCTGGATTTTTCGGAGGTCACTTTTGTGGACTCCTCCGCCATCGCCGTGGTGATCAACGCCCTGCGGGCCATGAACATGATCGAGGGCAAACTGGAGCTGACCGGTCTGGCCCCACAGCCTGTGAAGGTGTTTCGCACCGCCGGGCTTGACAAACTGCTTGACATGAAGGAGGTATCCCCGTGAAATTTGAAAACTATATGATTCTGGAATTTCCCAGCCGCTCGGCCAACGAAGCCTTTGCCCGCAGCGCCGTTTCCTGCTTCGCCGCCCAGATGGATCCGACTTTGGAGGAGCTGGGGGACATCCGCACCGCCGTCTCGGAAGCGGTGACCAACTGCATTGTCCATGCCTATCCCGGGCAGCTTGGGATCATCACACTGCGCTGCCGCATTCTCAAGGACAATGTGCTGGATATTGTCGTCAAGGACAGGGGCGTTGGCATAGCTGATCCGGAGCAGGCCCGGCGGCCGGCCTTCACCACCGGGGGTATGGAGCGCAGCGGCATGGGTTTTACCATCATGGAAAGCTTTATGACGCAGCTGCAGGTGCAGTCCGAACAAGGGAAGGGAACAACCGTCCATATGCGCAGGAAGCTGAGCCGGAAAAAATGAGCCGTCTGGAGGATTTGATAGCCCGCTACCGAGCCGGTGACCGTTCGGCAGGGGAATTGCTGATCACGGAAAATTCCGGACTGATCTGGTCTGTAGCCCGGCGGTTCATCGGCCGCGGAACCGAGGCGGAGGATCTGTATCAGCTGGGCTGTCTGGGCTTTATGAAGGCAGTGGAGGGCTTTGATCCGGATTTCGGCACCCAGTTTTCTACCTATGCCGTGCCGAAAATCGCCGGGGAAATCCGCCGCTTTCTCCGGGATGATGGGGCGCTGAAGGTCTCGCGGACGCTCAAGGAGCAGGCCGTGGCCGTGCGAACCATGCGAAGCCGCCTGTCCAACGCCCTTGGACGGGAGCCAACGGTGCTGGAAATCGCCCGCCAGACCGGCCTAACGCCGGAGCAGATCGCCCTTGCGGAAAATGCCACCGCTGCCACGGAGTCCATCAGCCGCCCCAGCGGTGAGGACGGCTTTTCTCTGGAAAATGTGCTGAGCGATACCGTATCCGAAGAGAAAATGCTGGAAAGTATCTCCCTGCGGCAGGCTATTGAGCGTCTGCCGGAGCGGGAGCGGATGGTGATCAAGCTGCGCTATTACCACGGCCTGACCCAGCAGCGGGTCTCAACTGTCTTGCAGGTCAGTCAGGTGCAGGTGTCCCGCATTGAAAAGAAAGCCATCGAGCAACTGCGGGGATTTATGGCGTAAAAGGATTTTTTCTCTTTATCTTTTCGAAAATCTGTGCTATAATGACTGCAAACTTTTTATCAGGGTGCAGCCATGACAGACACAATGCTCAGCCGCTTTGCTGCGGCCCGCCGGGCTTACATTGCCCGGCAGTTTGCCCATTTGAATACCATGCAGCAGGAGGCCGTGCTGACCACGCAGGGGCCGCTGCTGCTGCTGGCCGGTGCCGGAAGCGGCAAGACCACGGTGCTGATCAACCGGATCGCAAACCTCATCCGTTTTGGCTGCGGCAGTGACAGCCCGCTGGTGCCGGAGTGGGTGACGGAGGAAGATACCCTCTTCCTGGAAAACCTGCCTCAGAATCTTTCGGATGCCGAGCGGGAGCGTGCGGATAAGCTGTGCGCGCTGGATCCGGTGAAACCGTGGAATATCATTGCCGTCACCTTTACCAACAAGGCTGCCAACGAAATGAAAGCACGGCTGGTCGCCATGCTCAGCCCCGAGGCCGATGAGATCTGGGCCATGACCTTCCATGCCGCCTGCTGCCGCATTCTGCGCCGGGACGGGCAGGCCATCGGCCTTGACCGATATTTCACGATCTATGACTCCACCGACAGCGAGCGGGTCATGAAGGATGTGATCCGGGACATGGGTCTGGACGACAAGCTCCTGCCCCCCAAATATGTGCTTGGCATTATCAGCAAGGAAAAAGACCGCATGACCACCCCGGAACAGCTTTTGCGCCGTGCAGAGCTGACCGATGACATGCGTGCCATCCATGTGGCCCGGGCTTACGAGCGCTATCAGAAGCGCCTGCTGGAGAGCAACGCACTGGATTTTGACGATATCATTGTGCGCACGGTGGAGCTTTTGCAGAAATGTGAGGATGTCCGCTTCTATTATCAGCGTAAATTCCGCTATGTGATGGTGGATGAATATCAGGATACCAACCATCTGCAATATCTGCTGACGGGCCTGCTGGCCGGCGGGCATGAAAATCTGTGCGTCGTGGGCGATGATGATCAGAGTATTTACCGCTTCCGTGGTGCAACCATCGAAAACATTCTGGATTTTGAAAAGCAGTATGAAGGCTGCCGCACCATCCGTCTGGAGCAGAATTACCGTTCCACCCAGACCATTCTCAACGCCGCCAACGCGGTCATTGCCCACAATCGTGACCGCAAGGGAAAGCGGCTGTGGACGGAAAATGACCCCGGCGAGCCGGTGACGGTGTATGAAGCCTCCGATGAAATGGCGGAGGCCGAATATGTCGCCCGCACGGTGATGTCCGATCATGCAAAAAAAATTCCCTTTCAGGATCATGCGGTGCTGTACCGCACCAACGCCCAGTCCAACGCCTTGGAACAGGCGTTCAGCCGCAACGGCATTCCCTATCGCATCATCGGCGGCAACCGGTTCTTTGACCGGGCTGAAATCAAGGATATGGTGGCCTATCTGGTGCTGATCAACAACCGGGCCGATGATTTCCGACTGAAGCGGATCATCAACAATCCGCCCCGCGGCCTCGGTGCAAAAAGTCTGGAGTCGGTGGAGCGTCTGGCCCAGGCGGAGGGACTGCCCATCTACAGCGTGGTGCGGGATGCAAAAAACTATGCGCCGCTGGAAAAGATCGCCCCCAAGCTGCAGCGTTTCTGCGATCTGATCGAGGGCCTTGCCCAGCTGCTGGAAACGCCCATCAGCCTGCCGGACTTTTACGATGTTCTGCTCGAGCGCACCGGCTATGTGGACATGCTCCGGCAGAAGCAGACCGAGGAAAACAGGAGTCGTCTGGAAAACGTGCAGGAGCTCAAATCCAACATCGCCAATTATGTCCGCTCCGTTGAAACGCCGTCTCTTTCCGGTTTTCTGGAGGAAATCGCCCTCTATACTGATATCGAGCAGTATAACGCCTCCGATGAGTGCGTGGTCATGATGACCATGCACTCGTCCAAGGGTCTGGAATTTCCCAGTGTCTTTCTTGTAGGCATGGAGGACGGACTTTTCCCCGGAATGCGGGCCATCGGAGATCATACGCAGATGGAGGAAGAGCGGCGACTTTGCTATGTGGCCATCACCCGGGCCAAAAAGAAGCTGACCCTGTCCCATGCCCATAAGCGCATGCTCTACGGCCGCACCAATTCGGCAATTGCCAGCCGTTTCCTTCGGGAAATTCCCGAGGAACTGGTGGAGAAAAAGGGCAGCTATCGCACGGCATCCTATGGCGATGCTCTTGCGCGTCAGGCAGACCGGCCATGGGCAGACTACACGGCCTACATCGCTCCGGCTCCCAAGCCGTCCTACAGTGCCCAGTCTGTCAGCCGCCCTGCGCCGCTGGAGCTGAGCGCGGGGGATATGGTCAGCCATACCGCTTTTGGCCGTGGCATGGTTCTAAGCGTCATGAAAATAGCCAATGATGCCCTGCTGGAAATCGCCTTTGACCAGATCGGCACCAAAAAGCTCATGGCGAACACGGCTTCCGCCCATATGAAAAAGCTGTAATTCCCGTCATAAAGCGCTCCGTTTGGCATATGCTCCATGGGGGTGTGTTTCATGGGGTATTATCTTCGACGGCTGCTGCGTGGCTGCGTGTGGGCGGTGATCATCACGGTGACGGTGTTTCTGCTGCTTCGGGGGAAGTACCACGGTGTGATCCGGGAGCTTGCCATCACCCAGGTCACAAACGCCACATCCGACCTGATCAACGATGCCATCGCCCGGCAGATCTCCGCTGGGGAGATCGCCTATGATCGCATTGTCTATTTTGAAAAAGATCTCAACGGAAGAATCACGGCGCTGAAAACCAACATCGGGGAGGTCAACCGGCTGAAAACCGACACCCTCAACGATATCAACGATGAAATTCTGGCCATGGACACCTCCCAAATCGGTATCGCCCTCGGCAGTTTCATTTTGCCGGAGCTGCTGTCCGGCCGTGGGCCGCTGATTCCCGTGGAGATCCTGACCATCCGCAATTCCGATGCCAACTTTTCCAGCGATTTTACACAGGCCGGGATCAACCAGACCCTGCATCGGCTGCACATGAACGTTCTGGTGGACGTGACGGTGCTGGTGCTGGGGGAAAATGTTTCTTTTACCGTTTCCGCCGATGTTGTGGTGGCGGAGACCATCATCGTGGGCGACGTGCCCGATACATTTCTGCAAACCGGAGGTTCCAAATGACACCGAAAGAGAGAATGGAGCAGCTGACACAGCTGCTGACCGAGGCGAACTACCGCTACTATGTCCTCGATGACCCGCAGATGCAGGATTTTGAGTATGACCGCCTGCTACGGGAGCTGGAGGAACTGGAACAGGCTCACCCGGAACTGGCACGGACGGACTCCCCCACACGCCGTGTGGGTGGCGAAGCTTTGAGCCAGTTTGAGAAGGTGACCCATGCCGTTCCGCTGATGAGCCTGCAGGATGTGTTTTCCCCGGAGGAAATGCAGGATTTTCTCGCCCGTGTGGAGCAGTCCTGCCCCAATGCCGCCTTTTCCGTTGAGCCGAAAATTGACGGCCTTTCCGTGGCACTGGAATATGAAAACGGTGTCTTTGTCCGTGGTGCGACCCGGGGCGACGGCAACGTGGGGGAGGATGTGACGGAAAATCTGCGCACCATTGCCTCCATTCCCATGACAATTCCCGATGCACCCGCCCGGCTGATCGTCCGGGGCGAGGTTTTCATGCCTAAAAAGAATTTCGAGAAGCTCAATGCCCGGCAGGAGCAGCTGGGAAAGCCCCTGTTTGCAAATCCCCGCAATGCTGCCGCTGGCTCTCTGCGGCAGCTGGATCCGAAAATTGCTGCCCAGCGGGGGCTGGATATCTATATCTTCAATACCCAGCTGGCCGAGGGTGTGCAGTTCCGTACCCATGGAGAAACCCTGCAATATCTTGCCCAGCGCCGGTTCAAGGTGGTTCCCCATGAGATTTTGCGGGGCAGCGATGCCATTTTGCGCCGGATCATGGAGATCAACGAGGGCAGAGAACAGCTCATTTGCGATATAGACGGCGCGGTGGTCAAGCTCGATGATCTTGCCGACCGCCAGCGCCTTGGTGCGACCGCGAAATTCCCCCGCTGGGCGGCCGCCTATAAATATCCGCCGGAGATCCGCTCGACGGTGGTGGAGGATATCGTCGTGCAAGTGGGCCGCACCGGTGTGCTGACCCCTAAGGCGGTGGTTCGCCCCGTCCGTCTCGCCGGTACCACCGTGACAAATGCCACATTGCACAATCAGGATTTCATTTCCCAGCGGGATATCCGCATTGGCGATACCGTGCGCATCCGCAAGGCCGGGGAGATCATCCCCGAAATTCTGGAAGTGGAGTTTGGTAAACGCCCGGAGAATGCCGTGCCCTATTATCTGCCCCAAACCTGCCCGGTTTGTGGCGCACCGGTCGTCCGGGATGAGGACGGGGCCTTCGTCCGCTGCACCGGTGCGGAGTGTCCGGCCCAGCTGGTGCGTGCCGTTGGCCATTTCGCCAGCCGGGATGCCATGGATATTGAAGGCCTTGGCGCTGCCATGGTGGAGGCGCTGGTGGAGGCCGGGTTTGTCCGTTCGGTTGCGGATATTTACGATCTGACCCTTGACCAGCTTTCGACCTTGTGGAAATCCGGGGATACGGCGGCAAAAAAGCTGCTGTCTGCCATTGACCGCAGCCGGGAGCAGGATCTCAGCCGCCTGATCTATGCTCTGGGTATCCGGCAGGTGGGCGCAAAGACGGGCAAGGTTCTGGCCTCCCATTTTGGCACTCTCGATGCCCTTGCCGCCGCCACGGTGGAAGAATTGACGGAAATCCCCGATGTGGGCGCCATTACGGCGGAAAATATCGCCGGATGGTTTGCCCAGCCCCAGGCCCTGCATCTGATCGGGCGACTGCGGCTGGCGGGGCTGAACTTCACCGCCCGCAAAACCGTCACCGATGACCGCTTTGCCGGTAAGACCTTCGTGCTGACCGGGGCGCTGAGCATGTTCACCCGGGAGCAGGCAACGGAAAAAATCGAACAGTTCGGTGGAAAGGCCGCCGGTTCCGTCTCCAAAAAGACCAGCTTCGTGGTGGCCGGAGAGAATGCCGGTTCCAAAGAGCGCAAGGCCCGGGATCTGGGAATTCCCATCCTGTCCGAGCAGGAATTCCTGGACATGCTTGCATAATGGAAAAGAGAGCACCACGGTGTTAGCCGTGTTGCTCTCTTTTTGCCTTGCTGTTTTACAGGGAAAAATCACAGGTTTCGTACTTTTCAAAATCCGGCACGGCGGGGCGTGCGGGAATGCGCTTGCAGGGGTCATAGCGGAATTTGCGGCATTTTCCATCGATGCTGCGCACGCCCTTGCGGGCACACAGCACCGTCTCCTCGTCCAGCGCGGTGCCTCTGGCGCAGTAGGCACAGCAGCGCTCGATTTTCTTTCGGAACAGTCTGATCACACGCTTCCCTCCTTTGCTCCGATTATACTACATCGTGCCGTGAATTTCCACCTCTTTTTTGACCATTTCATGCATACAATCGGAATTGCTGCAAGGAAAATGAAACCCAGCAGCGCTTTCACCGGCAGATACAGCCGCATATGCGCCGGAAGAAGGGGCTGGGCCAGATACGCGGCGATGGCACTGATGGCCGCCTGCGAGACCCGGACGGGCAGATACCACGCTGTCACCAGTTCCGGGGCGACAGCGGCCGTCTGCTGCTGGACGCAAAGTCCACCGAAGGACAGCATGGCACAGAAAAGCACAAGGCGCAGCCCTTCTCCGTCCATGTCCGCGAGACCTGCGGCCCCGTTGGACAGCTCCAGTGCCCCCGCCACTGCAGAGCGCAGCCAGTCCGGCAGACGCCATAGCGCCCATTTGTCCAGAAAGGCCAGCGCGACGCGCAGCAGTACCACCCAAAAGCAGATCATGGCCATGGTTTTGATGCTTTGCAGCAGCACCTGCTGCATGCTAAGATGCTGCCCCGGTTCGCCGGTTGCCATTTTGCCGCCGCCTCCCGGCAGCAGTTGGGCCATGACCGTAACGGACAGCAGCTGTACCGCCCAGACAATTGCAGTGGCATAAGGCGTTGTAAACAGCACTGCGCCCACACCGAAAATGAAGGCAGGCCCTGCCTGATTGCATAGAAGTGCCATTCTCTTTCCGCTGTCTTTGTCCAGTCGTCCGGAATGCACCTGCGCCTCAACCGTGGCAGCTCCCACGGGATATCCCCCAAGCAGACCGATCAGCAGCACCTGTCCGCTGTGCTGCGGCAGCCGAAGCAACCGTTCAACAGGCCTTGTAATGCGGCAGGCAGAGCCATCCATCGCCTGCACCAGCAGCCTGCTGAAAAAGATAAATGGTAGCAGAGAGGGAATCAGCACCTGTAAGCACAGCGCAATGGCCTCTTTTCCCGCCGATACTGCCGTTTTCGCATCCAAAATCAGCACCGTCAGACAGACGGCCCATGTCAGCGCCTGCGGCCAGCCGTTTCGTTTTTCCATACATGCCACCTCCAAGACAAGTCTATGTCTCCGCCTGTGGACATATGCTGAAGGGAGAGGTGATGTGTTTGAGCGGTAAGGAGGATTTCTGGAACCGACTGTTGCGGCAGGCCGGGTTGCAGGAGGAAAACATAACCAATGAGCCGCTGCTGGAGCTCTGCGGAAGCAGCCGTGTCATCATTGAACACCACTGCGGTGTGGTGGAATACGGGCAGGAGCGGATCCGGGTGCGGATCAAAAACGGGGAATTCACCGTCTGCGGGGAAAATCTGACTCTGTGCCGCATGTGCGCGGAGCAGCTTCTGATCCGGGGACGCATCCAGACGGTGCAGGTGCAGAGGGGGCGGTAAGCATGGGCCTGTTTCGTTCGGTTTCCGGCATGGTTTGCGTGCAGCTTACCAGCGCCGATCTGCCGAGGCTGCTGGGGAAGTTGCGGCAGGCTGGGCTGGAACTGACAGACGTGGAGCAGATCGACCCCTTGCGGGCCCGGCTGACTCTGCCCCGGAAAGATTTTGCATTTGCCCGGGCGATCTGCAACGGCAGCGGCGGGCAAATGGAAATTCTGGAGAAAAGGGGACTCTACTGGCCCATCGCGGGGCTTTACAGGCGACCGGTGCTGGTTTTGGGACTTTCCCTGCTGTTGACGCTTTCCCTGTATCTGCCGGGCCGGATCCTCTTTGTGCAGGTGGAGGGGGCTGAAACCGTGCCGGTGCGGCTGATTGTTGAGAAGGCTTCTGCCTGCGGCGTTCACTTCTGGGCACGGGCCGGGGATATCCGCAGCGAAAAAGTGAAAAACTCCCTGCTGTCCTCCATCGATGGTCTGCGCTGGGTCGGGGTCAGAATTCAGGGCTGTATCGCCGTGATTCAGGTTCGGGAACGGCAGGCACAGCCGCTGCTGCCACAGCAGTGCCCGGGGGCCGGACTGGTAGCACAGCGGGACGGTATCATCTGCTCCATCACCGTGACCCGGGGCACGGCAAAATGCGCGGTTGGCGATGCGGTGCGGCGCGGTCAGCTGCTGATCTCCGGCTATACCGACTGCACCACCCACATCCGCGCTGAGCAGGCCGATGGCATCATTACCGCCCTGACGGTGCGGAATTTGACTCTCGTCCGGCCAACGGATGTCCGCAAACGGGTGCAGGAGAGGGGCGTGACGGAAAAATATTGCCTGATTATCGGAAAAAAACGGATAAATTTCTATCAGGGTAGTGGAATTTTGGATACCAGTTGTGCTAGAATATATGAGCAGTGGTATTTGACCCTTCCCGGTGGCTTCACGCTGCCGCTGGCCATTGGCAGGGAAGTCTGGATAGCCTACGCTGCCGAAGAAGCCCGATTGCCGGAAGAAGACCTTGCGTCCACGGCGCAGGCGTGGCTTATTGACCGGATGCCCGGGGGAGAAATACTGCATAGCCGACAAACGCAATCACAGCAGCAGTCCGTCACGGTTTTCACCGGCCGCTACATCTGCCGGGAACCGCTGGGGGTACTGCGATTAGAGGAGATTTCACACGATGGATAAAATGACAGAGCGGATCGTCAGCGCGGAACGGCTGGAGGATCTGATCAGTGTGTTCGGCTCCTTTGACGAAAATCTGCACCGGATCGAGGATTCCTTCGGTGTAAGAATCGTCAATCGTGGCACGGATCTGAAAATCACGGGGGACGTGGAAAGTGCCGATATGGCCGCCCGGACGCTGGAAGGGCTTCTGACTCTGTCGGCCCGGGGGGAAAGCATCGATGAGCAGCGGGTGCGCTATCTGATCACACTGGTGCAGCAGGGCGAGGACGGTCTCATCTCCCAGATGGCCAAGGATGTGGTCTGTATCACCGCCAAAGGAAAGCCCATTAAGGCGAAAACCGTCGGTCAGCAGCGCTATATGAAGGCCATACAGTCCAATACCATCACCATTGGTGTCGGCCCCGCCGGTACGGGTAAGACTTATCTGGCCGTGGCTGCAGCCGTGGCCGCCTTCCGGGAGCGGACGGTCAACCGCATCATCCTGACACGCCCGGCGGTGGAGGCAGGGGAGCGGCTGGGATTTTTGCCCGGTGATCTGCAAAACAAAGTTGACCCCTATCTTCGCCCGCTGTATGATGCCCTTTTTGACATGCTGGGGCCGGAGACCTTCCAGAAATATCAGGAGCGTGGCTCCATCGAGGTCGCGCCCCTGGCCTATATGCGTGGCCGGACGCTGGATGACAGCTTCATCATTCTCGATGAAGCCCAGAATACCACCCGGGAACAGATGAAAATGTTTCTGACCCGCCTTGGCTTTGGTTCGAAAATTGTCATTACCGGCGATGTCACCCAGATCGATCTGCCGGAGGATAAGGTGTCCGGCCTGAAAGACGCGGTGCGGGTGCTTGACGGGGTGCAGGATATCGCCATCTGCCGCCTGACCAGCGCCGATGTGGTGCGCCACGCGCTGGTGCAGCAGATTATCAACGCCTATGAAAAGGCAGAAAGAAAGCCGGAACTGAAAAAGCCCGCTCCGGGCACGCAGGGCCGCTACCAGAGGAAGAAACAGCCATGAACAGAGTTAACATTACCTTTGACTGCCACAGTCTGCGAAGACCCTTTGTAGAAGCCGTTATTCGCCGCTGTATTGGCAGCACCCTGCGGCAGGAGGGCATCACCGTGCCCTGTGAGATCAATGTACTGGTCACCGATGACAAGGGCATTCACGCGGTCAACCTCGCCAGTCGTGGGGTGGACCGGGCCACGGATGTGCTGTCTTTTCCCATGTTTCAGCTGGAACCGGGCAATCCTCCGGCGGACTGGCAGGAATATCTGGACTGCGAGACGGGGTTGTGCCCTCTGGGGGACATGTGTATCAGTCTGGAGCGGGCCATTGCGCAGGCCGGGGAGTTTGGCCACGGCGTGCGCCGAGAGGTTGGGTATCTGACCATCCACTCCATACTCCATTTGCTGGGCTATGATCATCTGGACGAAGGCCCCATGAAGCGGCAGATGCGCAGCCGGGAAGAGCAGATCGCCGCCTCTATCCCCAATATGCGAAGAGATTAAACATGCAGCGGGGCGCACGGCCCCAGTCAGAAAATACAGGAGAGACTACATGAAAACCAAAACCGCCATGATCACCATCGCAGGCCGCCCCAATGTGGGCAAATCCACCCTGACCAACTATCTGGTGGGGGAGAAAATCGCCATTGTTTCCAATAAACCACAGACCACCCGCAACCGTATCTGCGGCATTGTCACCCGGGGCGATTGTCAGTTTGTCTTTGTAGATACCCCCGGCTTTCACAAGGCCCGCACAAAGCTGGGCGATTACATGGTCAGCACCGTGCGCAATTCCATTGCCGATGTGGATCTGACCGTGCTGGTGGTAGAGCCCATCGCCTCCGTCGGGGCGCAGGAGCAGGCCCTGCTGCAGCAGCTGCAGGGCAGCCACTGCCCGGTGGTGCTGGCCATCAACAAGATCGATACCGTGGAGAAGGAGAAGCTGCTGGAAGTGATTGCCGCCTACAGCGCCGCCTTCACCTTTGAAAGCATTGTCCCTATCTCGGCCCGTACCGGCGATGGGGTGGAGGAGCTGCTGCGCGAATGCGAAAAATTCGCCGCCCCCGGCCCGTTCCTGTTCCCCGAGGATCAGACCACCGATCAGCCGGAGAAGCAGGTCATGGCGGAGATCATCCGGGAAAAGCTGCTGTGGAATCTTGACAAGGAGATCCCCCACGGCACTGCGGTGGAGGTCAACACCTTCACGGAGCGGGACAACGGCATCATCGATCTGGACGTGACCATTTTCTGCGAAAAAGCCAGCCATAAAGGCATTATCATCGGTAAAAACGGTGAAATGCTGAAAAAAATCTCCTCCATGGCCCGGGTGGACTGCGAAAAGTTCATGGGCACGAAGGTCTATCTGACAACTTGGGTCAAGGTCAAGGAAAACTGGCGTGACAGTGATGTACTGGTGCGCAATTTCGGCTACCGGGAGTAAGATTTTCCAGCGATAAAACCGCCTCCATGCGGCATCCTATCATTGATAGAAAACTCTTGGAGGCATGCTATGAACCAGCAGGATTACTGGCGCGTTTTTCTGGCAACCGGCTCGCCCGTTGCCTATATGCTCTACTGTCAGGCAAAAAGGACGGACAAGACCCATGTATCTGACCACGAAAGCACTGGTGCTTCGCATAACCGATTACAATGATAAAGACTGTCTCCTGACCATGCTGACACCGGAGCATGGCAAACTGACGGTAAAGGCCCGGGGCCTGCGGCGAAAAAACAGCCCCCTGATCGCCCCCTGTCAGCTTCTGGCTTACGGCGAATTTACCCTTTTCGACTACCGGGGGCAGTACACCATCAACGAAGCATCCTCGCTGGAGCTGTTTCACGGCCTGCGGAGGGATCTGCAAAAGCTGAGCCTTGCCACATATTTTGCACAGGCGGCGGAGGTACTGAGCCAGGAGGATTTGCCAAACCCCGAGCTTCTGGCGCTGGTGCTCAACTGCCTGTACGCGCTGGATAAGCTGGCGCTTCCGGAAAATCAGGTAAAGGCCGTGTTTGAACTGCGGGCGGCCTCTCTTGCGGGCTATACCCCGGATCTGTCGGTTTGCCCGGTTTGCGGCAATCCGGCACCTGACCGGTTTGACCTGTCCCAGGGCCATCTGGTTTGCTCCGGCTGCGCCCATGTCGATGGTGGGATCCGAATGCCGGTGTCGGCAGGTGTGACAGGTGCCATGCGTTACATCGTCTCCTGCCCGTCCAGGCGGCTGTTTTCCTTTGCAATTGGCCGGTCGGCCCTTGCGGATCTTGCCGCGCTGACGGAGGCGTATCTGACCACCCAGCTTGAGCGCAGTTTTTCTACGCTGGATTTTTACAAATCGCTGCTGATCCTGTGACAGGATCACATTTACTTAGGAGAATAACGATGTCTGAATTATACGAAAAGTCCCTTGGGAAGCTGGAACTGCCGCTGGTGCTGGAACAGCTTTCCCACTGCGCAGGGAGCGAAGCCGGCAAGGTCGCCTGCCGGGCGTTGGTGCCCTCTTCCAATCTGGAGCAGGTGAACGCTCTTCTGGCGGAAACAAGCGCCGCATCGGAGCTGAGCACCCGCAAGGGCTATCCCGGCTTTGCGGAGGTTCGGGATGTATCCCTTTCTCTGGAACGGGCCGACCGGGGCGGTTGCCTGCAGCCCGGGGAACTGCTGCAAATCGGTGCGGTGCTGCGCTGCGCCCGCAATGTCCGATTCTACATTGCTGAGGACGAGAAGGCGACCGTGCTGGACGGCCTTTTCCGCAGCCTGACCACCAATAAATATCTGGAAGACCGGATTTTTACGGCGATTTTGTCGGAAGAGGAGATTGCCGATAATGCTTCGCCCGCCCTTGCCGATATCCGCCGCCATATGCGCCAGCAGGCGGGAAAGATCCGCGATGGTCTGCAAAAAATCATTTCTTCTCCTGCCTATGCCAAGCTCCTGCGGGAGCCGATCATCACCATCCGGGATGGGCGCTATGTGGTGCCGGTGAAGGCGGAGTGCCGTGGGGAAGTGCCGGGACTGGTGCATGATGTGTCCTCCTCCGGCTCTACCTATTTTGTGGAGCCTATGTCCGCCGTCAACGCCAACAATGCCTTGCGGGAGCTGGAACTGAAAGAGAAGAAGGAGATCCAGCGCATTCTGGCGGAGCTTTCGGCGGAGGCCGCCGCCTTCCGGGAGAGTATCAACGATGATTTTACTTTGCTGGTGCGGCTGGATGTGATTTTCGCCAGGGCGAAGCTGGGCTATCAAATGCATGCATGGGCCCCGCTGATGAATGAGGACGGTATTGTGGAGCTGCGTAACGCCCGCCATCCTCTCATCGACAGTGGGAAGGTCGTGCCCATTTCCCTTCGCCTCGGCACGGATTTTGACAGTATGATCATTACCGGCCCCAACACCGGCGGCAAGACCGTTACACTCAAAACCATCGGCCTTTTGACACTGATGGCCGAGTGCGGCCTGCATATCCCGGCAGGGGACGGCAGCCGCCTTTCTACCTTTGACGCGGTGCTGGCAGACATTGGGGACGAGCAGTCCATTGCCCAGAGCCTTTCTACCTTCTCCAGTCATATGCGTACCATTGTGGATGTGGTGGCGGAATGTGACGGCCGGACGCTGGTACTCTTTGACGAGCTGGGCGCCGGAACCGACCCGGCCGAGGGGGCCGCACTGGCCACCGCCATCATCGAATTCTGCCGGAAAATGGACAGCCGTGTGGTGGCGACCACCCACTATGCTGAGCTGAAGCTCTATGCCATGCGCACAAAGGGTGTGATCAACGCCTCCTGCGAATTTGACGTGGAGACCCTGCGGCCAACCTACAAGCTGCTCATCGGCATTCCCGGCAAGTCCAACGCCTTCGCCATCTCCCGCAAGCTGGGGCTTTCGGAGGAAATTTTGAAGGAAGCGGCTGATCTTGTCAGCAAGAGTGACAAGGATTTCGAGGATGTGCTTTCCCAGCTGGAGCAGCAGCGCCAGCAGATGGAGCACGCCCGGCAGGAGGCGGAGCGGCTTCGGCAGGAGACCGCCAAAATTCGCCAGCAGAGCGAAGAATACAATGCCCAGCTGCAAAAAGAGCGGGAAAAGGCTATGGAAGCTGCCCGGAAAGAGGCACAGCACATCATCGATGAAGCCAGAGCCGCCGCCAATCTTGCATCCGATGAGCTCAAGGCCATGCGCAAGCAGCTGCAGGAAAGCGCCGATGCATCCAATATCAACCAGCGCCAGACTCAGCTGCGGCGAAACCTGAACGAGGTGGAGGAAAAACTCCGCGCCCAGGCGCCCCGGCGCCAGCGCCCCAAGCCAACACGGGATATTCTGGTGGGTGACACGGTGGAGCTGCTCAAGCTGGGTACCCGGGCCAGTGTCATTGCCATCAACAAGGATGGAACTTACCAACTGCAGGCCGGTATTTTGAAGATGACGGCCGGGAAGGACGAAATCTACCTGCTGGAGCAGGATAACCCCTATCAGCAGAAGCCGGCCCGCCCGGCCCACTCCGGACGGGAAATGAAAATGACTGCGGCTCCATCGGAGGTGGATCTGCGGGGCATGGACTCCGTGGAGGCGGTGTGCGTGCTGGAACGCTATCTTGACGAGGCCCTGCGCTCCAACATTTCCACCGTGCGCATCATCCACGGCAAGGGAACCGGCGTACTGCGCGCAGCGGTGCAGCAGGCCCTGCGAAAGAACAAATTTGTCAAATCCTTCCGCCTGGGTGTCTATGGCGAGGGGGAAGACGGGGTAACAATTGCCGAATTCCGGTGATTTTTCAAATCGCCGGTTGACATTTGCGCTATTTTTGGTATGATATAGAGGAGCCGTTACTGAACAAACGGTAAAAAGGGAGTGTATCATAATGTACAGTAAGGAAATCCTTGTCCGCTGCGAGTCCGGTCTGCATAACAAGCAGGCTACATACTTTGTCCAGAAAGCAAACGAGTTCAACAGTGTGATCTGGCTGGTTTCCAGCAGCAGGAAGATGAACGCCAAAAGCCTGCTTGGGATCATGTCTCTTGGCATCGTGACCGGCACACAGGTGACACTGACCGCCGAGGGCCCAGATGCGGAGGCTGCCGTTTCCGCGTTGGAAGAGCTGCTGCAGCGGGATATTTACTGATGATCCTTTTCAGACCGCCTCAATGCCCAGCCTGCATTGAGGCGGTTGCCTGTAGGAGATAACATGACATTTGAAGCCCTGAAAGAAAAGGCCCTGAGCCTGCCCTATGCCCCCGGCGTGTATATCATGCGAAACAGCGATGACAGGGTCATCTATGTGGGTAAGGCAAAAAAACTGAAAAACCGGGTGGGTCAGTATTTTCAGGACACCGCATCCCACACCCCTAAAACCCGGCTCATGGTCAGCCATATCGACCATTTCGATGTGATCGTGGCCGCCTCGGAATTTGAGGCGCTGGTACTCGAGTGCAGTCTGATCAAGCGCTACATGCCCAAGTACAATATCCTGCTCAAGGATGACAAGGGCTATCCATACCTGCGCCTGAACATGAAAGAGCCCTATCCGAAAATTACCCTTGTCAGCAAAATTGCGGACGATGGGGCGGAATACTTCGGCCCCTATGGCAGCCGCGGCACGACCGGTGATGTGATTGAAGCCATCCGCCTGACGCTGAAGCTTCCCGGCTGCAACCGGGAATTCCCCCGGGACGTGGGAAAGGGAAGACCCTGCCTGAATTATCACATGAACCAGTGTGCCGGCTGGTGTCGGGAAGAGGCCGGCTGCGTCGATTACCGCCGGCGGATGGAGCAGGCCCGGCAGCTGCTGTTGGGCAATTACAAATCCGTTGCCGACGAAATCCGCAAGCAGATGCTGTCTGCGGCGGATGAGCTGAAATTCGAGCTGGCAGCCAGCCTGCGCGACAGGCTCAATGCGGTGGAGGCCCTGAGCCAGAAGCAGCTGGTGACCGCCGGTTCTCTGGCGGACACGGATGTGGTGGGCTACGGAGAAACGGAGACAAGGGCCTGCTTTGCTGTGCTGCATTTTTCCGGCGGCAACCTGCTGGATAAGGAATACGAGCTGTTTGCCCGGCCGGATGATAAGAAAGAAGCGGTGGACAGCCTGCTAAAGCAGTTCTATCTGAGCCGTGGACTGACGCCTAAAAGGGTGCTGCTGCCCTTTGAACTGGAGGATGGAGAGCTGTTCGCCCAGCTGATGGAGCAGCAGTATGGCCGCCGCCCAAAGCTGCATGTGCCCCAGCGGGGTGACAATGTCAGGCTGGTGGAGCTGGCCAATAAAAACGCCTTTGAGGAAGCCCAGCGTGTCACGGCGAAGGATGAACGGGCTTCCGGCACACTGACGCTTCTGGGGAAAATGCTGTCCATGGAGCCGCCGAAGCGCATCGAGTCCTTTGACATTTCCAACATTTCCGGCACGGATATTGTGGCCAGCATGGTAGTGTTCTGTGACGGAAAACCCCGCAAGAGCGATTATAAGCGATTCAAGCTGGAGGGACTGACCAATCAGGACGACTATGCCTCCATGCATCAGGTGGTCAAGCGCCGCTTCGTCCATTACCAAGCAGGGGACAAGGGGTTCGATGAAAAGCCGGATCTTCTGCTGATCGATGGTGGTATAGAGCATGCCAACGTGGCCGTGCATGCGTTGCAGGAGCTGAGCCTGACCATGCCGGTGTTCGGCATGGTCAAGGATGACCGCCACCGCACCCGGGCGCTGGTGACCCCACAGGGGCAGGAG
>CAZMBL010000016.1:0-9014 GCA_964564605.1 uncultured Oscillospiraceae bacterium | reverse complement strand
ATTGACAGCAATCAGGCGGTGTTCTCCTTTATCGGCACCATTCAGGAGGAGACTCACCGCTTCGCCATCACCTACCACCGCCAGCTGCGCAGCAAGCGCCTGCGCTATTCGGAGCTGGACGGGATCCCTGGCATCGGCCCCAAGCGCAAGCAGGAGCTGCTCAAGCAGTTCAAAAGCCTGACTGCCATCGGTCAGGCCACATTGCCGGAGTTGGAGCGCCTGCTGCCGAAGGATGCCGCCGCTGCCGTTTATAACCATTTCAGAGCCAAAGAGGAAGACAGCCAATGAGAGTGATTACAGGATTGGCCCGTGGCGTGCAGCTGAAAACCCCGGAGGGGCTACGGACTCGCCCCACTACCGACCGGGTAAAAGAGGCCCTTTTCAGCATCATACAGTTTGATATTCCCAACACCCGCGTGCTGGATTTGTTTGGCGGCACCGGCCAGCTGGGAATCGAAGCCCTGAGCCGTGGTGCAAAATCGGCGGTGTTCGTGGATGCGGGGGAGCCGGCCTGCAAACTGATCCGGGAAAATCTGCGCCGCGTGAAAATGGAGGATCGGGCCAGAATCGTCCGCGCGGACTATCAAAGCTACCTGCGCCGCTGCGGAGAAAAGTTCGATCTGATTTTCCTGGATCCGCCATACGCTGAAGTTTTTCTGGAAAATTCATTAAAAATCATATCGGAAATTGACATTTTGCAAACTGATGGTATAATAACCTGTGAACGGCCGCTGGGAAAGGAACTTCCACCGGAAATTCCGGGCTTTTCCCGCTCCCGGGACTATCAGTATGGCAAAACCGTGCTGACCCTGTACCGAAAGGACTGCCAACATGAAGATCGCGATTTATCCCGGCAGCTTTGATCCGGTCACATCCGGCCATCTGAATATCATCCGCCGGGCCGCTGCGATTTTTGATCAGGTGATCGTCTGCGTCATGGTCAATTCCGCCAAGAAGCCCATGTTCACCCGGGAAGAGCGGGTGGAAATGATCCGCAAGGTCACATTGGATCTTCCCAATGTCCAGGTGGATCATTCGGCACAGTTGCTGGCGGAATATGCCCGGCTCAAAGGCGATTGCGTCATCGTCAAGGGCCTGCGGGCCGGCTCGGACTTTGAAAACGAGTTCCAGATGGCCTTGATCAACCATAAAATCAACGACCGGCTCGATACCGTGTTCCTGACGGCGGAGCATCAGTTTACCTACCTCAGTTCCAGCATGGTCAAGGAGCTTGCCATGTATCAGGTGGATCTGACCGGCTTCCTGCCGAAACAGATCATACCGGACGTTCAGAAGAGAATCAATGAAATATGTCAAGGAGGAACCCCCAATGAATGAGCAGCATATTGAAGATATTATCACCACCCTGTATGACATGGTGCAGGACGCAAGAGCCTTGCCCCTCGGTGCCGACAAGTGCATTCTGGAGCGGGACAAGGTGCTGGACATGCTCGATGAGATCATTGCCCAGATGCCCGCGGAGTTGAAGCAGTCCCGCACCATCGTGGAATCCCGCAACGAGCTGATCGGACAGGCTCGCCGGGAGGCGGAGAGCATCATCCGCAAGGCACAGGAGGAAGCCAATCATCTGGTTTCCCAGCAGACCATTTTCCTGGAAGCCAAGCGCCAGTGCGCCGAAATGGTGGAAAAGACCAAGACCCAGATCGCCGGCCTGCGCAAGGCCAGCAACGAGTACATGGATGAGTCCCTGCGCACCACGGAAGAGGCCGTCGCCAAGTCTCTGGCAGAGATCAAGGAGACCCGCGCCCGTTTCCAGACCCTCACCACCGCTCCCGCCGAAGGAGAATAATTTCACACGCCCGAAGAACAGCGCCCCGTGCGCTGTTCTTTTTTGCGCAATGGCTGCAGGAGCTGTATTGCGCGCACCAGTGTGGCAATCCCCCGGTTCCGCTGCCCGGCCTTTGAATGCCCTTGCCGCAAATTACCCGCCGGTTCTTTTTCCTAATGAAACCGCATATCCATGGATGGGAGGGGGAGACAACCATGAAGCAGAGCAATTTCAAAAGGAATGCGCGCCCGCTGATACCGTCTGCGGTGATATCCGTATGCGTGGCAGAGGCGACGCTTTTTGACGGCGCACTTATACTGGCGGCCATTGTCAGCGCCGGCCGGGTAGGGGAAAACGGGATTGCAGGGCTGTCCCGGCTGGTACTGGCAATTACGGGCTTTTCGGTCGGCCTTTGTAGCGCCATTGTGGGGCAGGAAAATTATCCGCTAACGCTCGCAATCAGTGCCGCAGCGGTGTATCTGGGTCTGATCGGGATGAATGTATTCGCCTTTGGCGGGGAACTGCTCCATCTGGGGGCCTGTACGGCCGTGTACCTTCTCGGCGTTGGTATGTCGGCACTGCTGCACTTTCTGCGGTTCAGATGGCGGCTAAGACGGCCATATGGGCGTAATTTTCGTTAAAATGCACAAACGCGGTGGCGGGTAAATATTATTTACCCGCCATAGAAATTCTGCACAATTTCCGCTGCAATCCAATATCTAGTGTTCGGCCCAGGAAATAACCACCAAGATGTGCCCCTGTGCCCGGTTCGGTTGCTTCTGTTTACATAATGATGTTAACATAAACTATCGGCATAATTTACAAAATTTTAAGAATTTGAAAGAAATGCCTTGAATTTGCCGTACTTTTGGAGTATAGTATTGAAGCAATCTGATTTACATAGTTTGCCCTTGAAGGCCGCCGCGCCATCTGCCATAACCGGGCGGCTGGCATTGGGCTTTTTTCTTTCGTCTGGGATGTTTTTTCTGTGATGCGCGGCATGACCGTGTCGATCGTTCGTCCTGATTTTTGCCGCTTTAGTCGGTTTTGATAGATTTAATTTGAATGTATGCGTCCTGCCATGTTTTCGCATGGCGGTATTTGGCATAATCAGGAAGGAAGTGTAGCCGTATATGCTGGATTTGATCAGCGCTTATGAAAATTATCTGCTGAAGGTAAAGCAGGCTTCGGCCAATACGGTCAGCTCCTATATGCGCGACATTCGACAGTTTTCCGATTTCCTGCATACATATGAGCATGTGGATCTGACACAGGTGGAACACGAGCATATTCAGCGCTACCTCAGCCATCTGATTGAGGATGGCCGTTCCGGTGCCACACAGTCGCGCAATGTTGCCAGCCTGAAAAATTTCTATGGGTATCTTGTTTCCTCCGGCTTTGTGGATCAAAGCCCTGTGTTTGATTTGCAGGTGCAGAAGCGGGAGAAGAAGCTGCCCCAGATCCTGACCGGGCGGGAAATTGAGCTTCTGCTGTCCCAGCCAGTCTGCGTGGATGCCAAAGGCTACCGGGATAAGGCCATGCTGGAGGCCATGTATGCCACCGGCATGCGGGTTTCGGAGCTTTTGAGTCTGAATGTGGAGGATGTCAATCTTGAGCAGGGGTTCCTCCGCTGCAGCTCCGAGAAGAAGTCCCGGATCATTCCGCTGTATCCAGCCGCTCTTCGCTCGCTCAGTGTTTATCTGCGGGATTTCCGCCCCGACCTGCTGGCCGAGCCGGATGAGCAGGCGCTCTTTGTCAATACCGGCGGCACCCGCATGAGCCGGCAGGGCTTCTGGAAAATTCTCAAGCACTATCAGGACACGGCCCACATCGATAAGGATATCACCCCCCACACCCTGCGCCACAGCTTTGCTGTCCACCTGCTGGAAAATGGTGCGGATCTGAACTCCCTGCAGGAGCTGATGGGTCACAGCGATATTTCCTCCACCCAGATGTACACCCATATGGTGAACAACAAGCTGAAAAAGGTGTACGCCAAGTGCCATCCAAAAGCATAAAAGGTCTGCGATCCCGGGCAGGGGAACGCAGACCTTTTTGTATATTGTATCGATTACAGGCCGGTCATGGCCGCCAGAACATCCACTTCCATCTGCTGGATGCTCTTTTTCATGCTCAAAGCCTCGTCAATATCCACATCGGTGAACCGGCCCTCCTGGGTGCAGACGATGCGGTTGTTTTTGCCTTCCCGCAGCAGCTCCACCGCAAGATATCCCATTTTTGTGGCGTTGACACGATCCCGTCCGGAGGGGACACCGCCGCGCTGGATGTGCCCCAGCACCGTGACACGTGGGTCGAGGTCAATGGCTTCCTTGATCTGGGTGGCAATGTCCGCAGCAGAGCCGGCTCCTTCTGCCACCACAATCATATAGTGGGTGAACCCGTTAAATCTGGCCCGGCGGATCTTTTCGATCACATCCCGTTCAAAGTCAATGGGCTCTTCCGGCACCAGCACTGCCGTGGCCCCCACGGCCAGACCCACATACATGGCAAGGAAGCCTGCGTTGCGGCCCATGACCTCCACCACGGAGCAGCGCTCGTGAGACTGCATGGTGTCACGCAGCTTGTCGATGCATTCAATGGCCGTATTGGCCGCCGTGTCGAAGCCGATGCAGTAGTTGGTGCAGCTGATATCATTGTCAATGGTAGCCGGGATGCCGATGACGTTGATCCCGTATTTGCTCAGTGCCAGCGCACCCCGGAAGGTGCCGTCCCCGCCGATGGCGATGATGCTGTCCAGTCCCAGAAATTTGCAGGTGGAAACGGCCCGCTTCTGGCCCTCCTCAGTCATAAATTCGCCGCTGCGGGCAGTATAGAGGATGGTACCGCCACGGTTGATGGTGTGGCCAACACTCTTTTCGTCCAGCTTTATGATATCGCCGGTGATCAGGCCGTTGTAGCCCCGGCGAATGCCGTAGCATTCGATTCCGTGGTATGTAGCGGTACGCACCACCGCGCGAACGCAGGGATTCATACCCGGGGCGTCGCCGCCGCTGGTGAGAATGCCGATCCGTTTAATACGCATAACAGGTTCCTCCCGTCAAGGATGTGATCTTATGGTGCTATTTTAACGTTCTTTTCGGAAAAAGTAAAGCATTTTTCCGGAAAAGAATGGAAACTAACAGAAAATTCACAATTACAGTCGCAGAAGGGGAGAGGGGAGTGCTTTATCGCCGGTAAAAACGACAGCACCCCGTATGGAATATTATGAAACCAATCGTTGATTTCGAAACAACTGATTGATAATTGTTTTCCAGAGAAATTATGCTATGATAGTTCTGCACCGGTGAAAAACAGCAAGGAGATACGAAAATGCAACTGCCGAATGGCAAGAGGCGGTGGCCCTTTACGAAAAGGCACTGGACTCTCTGCCTAACGGTGAACTGCGCAATCAAGCCATCTATGATCTGTCGCAGCTGTATCTGAATTTGGGTGACCATGAAAAAGCCATGGCACTGGCATATTCCGCCCCCGGTCTGTGGAACTGTCGGGAATTTCTGCGTGCCTACGCCTATGACGGAAAGCGGTATGTGAAAGCCCACAGTGAGACGCTGTTGACCACCCTGCGGGCTTGCGCCGTATTCATCGTGAATATCACCACAGCCGATCAACGGCATTTATCCGCAAAGGAAAAGGCGGATTGTCTGTCTTCCGCCATTGGACTTTTCAAGATTGTCTGTCCTGATGAAAATTACGGCTACTACCACGGCTATATTGCAAGCCTGAAGATGCTTTTTTCCCTGTATCTGTGGTTCGATGGCCGAAAAGACGAAGCTTTTGAAGCGCTGGCGCCGAGGACGCCCGTGCCGATCTTCTGTCCACGCCGGAGGACTGGCCCTGGTGGACTGTCCCGGAGGTGGAGCAGGTCAAGGCGGAAATCCGGAAAGACACCTGCTGGAACACCTGGGTTTCTCATATCAGCCGCCCCTGATCGCCGCTGCCATCTACATACTATCCGATGTAGCGCCGCAAGGTGGAAATACAAGTGGAGCGTATCAGTTCGATACGCTCCACCGCCGTTTTTTATCACTCCAACCATCCGTAGGGGACAGAACCCCAGTTCCAACCCACAACCTGCCAATTCCTGCTCGTCCACCCACCGAACGCAACAAAATAAAGTCTTTGCACCCTCGCAGTTCTGCAGAGGGTCATTTTTATGAATTGCCGACAAAATCCCGAATTTCGGCAATTTTTGCGAGACACTCGGAGAACATACCGCGGATCGCGGCATATTGCTCCTCCATGCGGGCATACTGGCGCCGCATGTCTTCCAACTCGTGAGCCATTTGCAGCATCATCTCCAGATCTTTATAAGGGATCAATACACCCCAGTTGTCAACGCCACAAAACTTGTTTGACACATGATCACTCCTTATCATCGAGTACAGCAGCGGTCTGATAGTGCTCAAGCGCCTCCTGCATCGAGGCCGGAGAGCCAAAGACAGCCTTTGCCACTTCCGCAGCAGCGTCAGCAGCAGCTGCATGAGAGGGCTGATCAACCATCAGACGCAGCGACTCAAGGGCTCGAACGTACTTCGGAGCAAGCTGATCCTCCGGAAACAGCTCCCGGGCGGACTTGATCAAGTAATCAGAGCCGTAGGCCAAATCCAAAACGCGGATTACTTGACCCCATTGGTGCCAAAGAAAAAACTCAGAACGACTGATATTGTATTCCTCCCCGGGAGTGACCCAGAGGGAGATACAATCCATATCCAACAGCAGCTTGTCCCAGTAGGCAGCCAACGGCCACCGGGAAATATTACGGTCGGCAACTGGCTTAAGGAAGCAGAGGTAATTACGCAGCACACCGGAAACCGTCCGGCCCAGATGCTGCTCCCGCAGGAAGAGGGCCAGAAAGACCTGCGCCCGCTCATGCCGAAGCTGCATTTCAACGCGGATCCAGTGCTGATCTTTGAAGCCACGTTCTGCAGCCTTGTCATAAATCCGGATCAGAACCGGAGATTTCTTGCTACGAAAGTAAAGCGATGTGCCCTGAATATCCTTCATCATGTCATCGCTGATTGTGCGCTCCGTGTACTTTGCCCGACACCGGAAGTTACGCTGCTGGGTATCAGAGAGCAGTTGCTGCATATCCAGCATCCCTGTGTGATCATCGTAGGCGATATCCAGCCGGGTTACATTGGCCCGGAAAACTTTACGGTGATGCAGCCGCTCAGCGTCAAAGATCGGATCATGAAAAAAATACTCGAAAAGCCGCAACCACTTGCCTGTACCATATGTCTCGAAGGTGCGGCACCCAGTGCCGGACATGTTGAGCATGACACCCATGTCCATGCGTACCTTTTGGGGATCTGAATAGAAGCGCTCTTCGTCGGCGCCGAAAGAAATGGTGATGCCCGACCAAGCGTAATGCCGGGGATATCCATTGCGGAATTGCTCCAGCTCTTCCCATGGGATACTTGCATCATCCAACCCGATCAGAGCCTTGACGAACTCCGGCGTAACGCCATGTAAGGTGACCGACAGCCAGTCGATCAGAAAGCAATTGTTCTGCTGCTGCAGCGCCAAAGGCTGCTGGTCAGCTGAAAATGAAAAACGGTGAAAATCAAACATTTTGGGCCTCCTCTGTATTTTCTACCCCCCTGTTAGTAGGGGGGGTTACCGGAAAAGCCGAACTTTTCCGGAAAACCCAAAAACGCGAAAGCCCATCATCACGACAGTCTTGAACGCCAGATCTCCCTCCTCCAGTCTGACCGAAGGAGGTGAACCACCGATCAGACCGGGGAAAAAAGAAAGGGAAGGAGATCACTTATCCATGATCACGATATTGCAGATACTGCCGAAACGGTTGAAATAGATCGTGATCGTGTCTCCCGGCATGGGAGAAACATTGATCGCGGAAAGCCGCTCATTGGAGACAAACTGTTCCCGGCAGATCTTCCCGCGATAACGGCCGGACGAGTCCGGCGCATCGCCCAGCAGATACAAGGTAACACCGTCATAAGATCGGCCTTCGGCCTTGATAGTAACTTTCGCGCGCGTATCCACGCCAATTACTTGCCATACTTCCATTGATAAACCTCCGGTTTATAATTTAGCTGCCCGTGCAGCGGATCTACATTCAAATGGATGTATGTTTATGATACACACATTTAAATGTAAAGTCAATACATTTTTTCGTATGTATGTAAAATAAATATGGTGATGTGAAATGTACTATCAACGACTGAGAGATCTGAGAGAGGATAAAGACTTAAGACAATCGGATATTGCTCAGCTGCTGCACACAACGCAGCAAACATATGCATTGTGGGAAATCGGTAAAAGAGAAATTCCTTTTCATCATGTGATAACACTAGCGCTATATTACAAAGTAAGCATTGACTACATTGCTGGACTGACAAATAAAAAGGAAGGCGGAGTATCAAATATCAGAAAAATCAACAGATAAAGAAAGGAAGTAAGATGATTTTAATAAAATTCAATATAGAAATCGAAAACCAAAAATACGAGGGAACACAAGAAATCGAAGAAGAAGTATTCAAAAAAATTGATGCAATCTGCAAAGAAAGAAAATGCACAATATGCGATTTATTGATGAATGATATAACCGACATGACACCAGCAGAAGCAGAAAAAATAGTAACCGGATGGGATCTATAAGAAACGGATCCCCCGAACCCCCAGAGATGGAGGGCTTCGGGGGATCCGTTTTTTTACCTAGCATCGTTGATCTGATCCGCTGCGTGCATGGGCGGAATTGGCGCCTCCGGCGCCGGAAACGCAGCAGGCCGAAAACTTCGCTTCGCTCAGCCTTTCGGCCTGCTGCGTTTCTTTTTTGAGCCCCTTCGGGGCTTTGCCGCCCTATTCGCTTCGCTGTAGCCCGGCACCCGACACCGAACTAAACCCAACGTAATACGGTTTACAAATCAGCTGGAAGAAATCGATAGGTTTGCGCCGGAGGCGCATGGCATACAAGAGGGGGTGGCAGCGCATCGGGGCCGGGCAGGGGCTGGCAGCTCCCCGGCCGGGCCACAATTGGGCTGGATGATGTCGCTCATGATACAGTGGCCCTGGGTGTACAGGACCGCCGGGGAGAGTGCTCAGCACCATCTGAAGCCAGGCACGCCGGCTCCCATGCCTGCGGGCATAGGCTGCATGATGGTGCTGCTCAAAAAAAAGCACCCGACATCAGGTAGGTGCTCATAAAACAGTTTTAGACTGAAATCACAAAATGAGCATCTGT